>JANORP010000165.1:0-31293 GCA_031415375.1 Bacteroidota bacterium
CGAAGAGCTGCGCCTTGGCGCGGGCAGTCATCTGCTCACTTGGGACAAAGGAGACATCGTTTCCGGGTATTTGCTGTCAGGAAAATTGACAGTCAATGGCCGCGACATCCATGCCGATGATTTTGTGATCGCCTCTGGCGATGGCCAATTGGAATTGGTCGCAGAGGAAGATGCCAAGCTTTTTGTGATTTATTCGCCGATGGAGCCAGGCTACCCGACATACGCGCGGATGCGGAATTGAGCATGCTTTTGAATTGGTGCAGCTGCACTTGCGGCTCGGCGCTCGTTGGCTACTTCCCACGATATAGTACCCACCTGTAGTGCAATTCGGCTGTGAAGCGTCGCATTTGCCCGCCGTCAATCGCTGCCCAAAACCAACCTTTGCAAAAGCGGAAAAGGATGCCGATTTTTGCACTTCGGTTCCTGCGCATTGTGGGAGTCACTTGGCAGTATAAGGTAAGTCTATGTCGTTTGCGAAATTTGTGACCAGCATCCCAGTCTTGGGTCCAGTGGCTGTAAAGGTGAAAAAGGCTGTGTTTGGACAAAAGAAATTTCCAGGCTCGGCAGAGTATTGGGAGTCGCGCTACGCCACTGGCGGCAACTCTGGCGCGGGGTCCTACAGCAATCTCGCAGCGCACAAAGCCGATGTCATCAATGCCTTTGTTGCGGAACACAATTTGCAAACCGTGATCGAGTTTGGTTGCGGCGACGGCAATCAACTCTTGCTGGGAGCCTATCCGCACTATATCGGGCTCGACATCTCGCCCACGATCATCCGCAAATGCATGGCGATGTTTGCCGACGACAAGACCAAGAGTTTCTTTGTCTATGATACACGCGCCTTCCGCGACCTGCAAAAGGTCTTTCAAGTGGAGTTGGCCATGTCGCTCGACGTCTTGTACCACCTCATCGAAGACGAGATTTTTGAGAAGTACATGCACCACCTCTTTGACAGTGCGAGCCGCTATGTGCTCATCTACTCCAGCAACTTCCAGCGCCAGCAAGATCACCACGAGATCGACCGCGTCTTCACCGATTGGGTCGCCAAAAATCGCCCTGAGTGGGAGATGTGGAAGAAGATCGACAACAAATTCAAAGCCGACCCCAACGATCCTGGCCATAGTTCCAAGGCGGATTTCTATTTTTTCAGGCTCAAAGGAGCCTGATCATACCTGTCGGATGCAGCCCGTGAGGGCAATCAAAAAAAGCGAGGCCATTGGCCTCGCTTTTTTTGTATCGATCGCTTGCAAAAAGGGATCATCCCTCAGCGTTCTTGCTCTTTTTTGGCTTCTTGATTTTAGGAGCCTTGCCCCAACCTGAATAAGCTTGGCTATCGATGTCATAGACTAGATAGAGCTTGTTTTTCTTCTTGAATCTGTGTGCCTGCTCTTCGAAAGTACAGTCGATGCTATAGTTGTTTTCGATGCTGTGCTCTTCCCAATTGCCTTCATATTCGGCAAAGTTCACTACTTTGATCGCATGCGTGCCAGCAGGAACATCCACTGTGAAGACAGTTCCTTTGGATTCTTTCACCACTGCGGAAACACCAACGGATGTGCCATCGACAAAGACTTCGGCTTTGCAATTGTGGTCATAGCCCTCGACAATGTTGTTGAACTTAAAAATGACCTGAAGAGGTACCGTCTGTGCAGCTGCAAATGTGCCTGCGAACAAAACGGCCAAGAAAAATGTAATTTTTTTCATGATAATGATTTAGGCAATCTAGGTGGACGAAAAATCAATACACAAGACAGCGGTCGCCTTGTTGCGCAAATTTAGGTTCCTTGCCCGCATTTGCAACATTTTTGCTGGGCAATCTGTGATTTTGCTTCAAAAACCTGATACAAATTGAGCGAGCGGGGGATGTTGCGATGCCCATCTGATAACTGATGCGTCCCCCAAAAATAGGTAAACTTGCACCATGAACAGATTGCGATGGTTGTTGGGCTTGATATTGATCGGCATGGGTGCGCCAGCCTTTTGCCAAAAGCCCCCGCAATGCAGCGTGACGGGCACCCTGCTCGATAGCAATACGACCGAACAAGTCGTGTTTGCAACCGTCAAGTTGTACCTGCGAGACAGCCTCGTTGTCGGCAGTCTTGCTGATGAGAAGGGGGAATTTGTCATCAAAAACCTCAAGCCAGGCAGTTACCGCCTTGAAATCGCACAGTTGGCCTACGAGACCATGGTGATCGCCCCCCTGAACCTCTATGCCGAGCAACCCCAGCGCGACCTCGGCAAGCTCCTGATGCGCTACAAGGCCACCGACCGACTAGCTGTGCAGATCACCGATCGCCAAGACCTCATGCTCAACAACATCGACAAAAAAGTCTATAATGTCGAGCGCAACCAGCTTGCAGCGGGTGGGGCAGTCACCGACATCCTCAAAAACATTCCTTCGGTCGAGGTCGATATCGATGGCAACCTGAGCCTGCGTGGCAGCGGCAACGTCACTGTGCTCATCGATGGCAAACCGAGTTCGCTCACGGGCGCCGGCCGCACAGCCGCGATTCAGCAGATCCCGGCAAGCTCGGTCAAGGCCATCGAGGTCATCACCAACCCATCGGCACGATATGACCCCGATGGCATGGCGGGCATCATCAATATCGTCACCAAAAAGGAAAAAGCACCCGGCCTCAATGGCAACTTCAGCCTAGGTCTCGGCACCCATCGCAAATACAACTCCAGCGTCGGCCTCAACTACCGCAGCAAGCATCTAAACGCCTATGGCAGCTACAGCTTCAGGATGGAGGATCGGTGGAACCGTGGCTGGTCCACGACGACCACGCCCCTCGATACGCTCACGCCCTTTTTGGGACAGTCCTCCAGCGGCAATCGCCATAACCTCGACCACATGTTGCGTGGTGGCATAGACTATTACATCGGCACATACACGACGCTCGGCATCGCTGGCGGTGCCAGTGTGCAAGATCAGCGATTCAAGGAAATCAGCTTTTTTGAGGAACAAACGCCATCTGCCCAAGCCTATTCGGTCTATGATAGGGTGGGGGGCGGCACAGAGGGGCGCAGGGCCTATGACGGTGAGCTCAACCTGAGCCAGCGTTTCCAGCAGCAGGGCCGCACCCTGGATGCACGGATCGCCTATTCCACCGGCAATACCCTCAAAGACAGCTATTTTCGCAGTTTGTATAAAGTGGAAAACGGGGTGAGTGCCACACAACCCGACGACTATCAAAACAATTATCAAGTTGAAAGCATCGCCTTGGGCACCGCCCAGATCGACTACGTGCAGCCACTGGGTGCCAAAAACAAGATTGAAGCAGGCGGCAAATTCACGGGCAGGAACATCACCAATGGCTTCGATTCAGAGTCACTGAACCATGCCAACGAGCAATTTGTCGATGACACGCTGCTCAACAATACATTTGATTACCGAGAGCGCATCCTTGGCGGTTATGGGATCTGGACACGGCGGCTCACCACACGCCTTGGTGTTCAAGCTGGATTGCGTGCCGAGCAGGCCCTCACCCATTCGCAATTGCGGGATGACGCAACGGGCTACACCAACAATTATTTCAAGCTCTTTCCCAATACCTACCTCAATTATCAGATCAAGAATGGCCAGGATCTGCGGCTGAGCTACAGCCGCCGCATCAATCGCCCCACGACAGAGGAACTCAATCCCTTTACCGACTATAGCAATCCCAAGCGCCTGCGCGTCGGCAACCCCAATCTGCTGCCCGAGTATGTGGAAGCGTTTGAGCTGAGCTGGGGCGCGAAATACAAATGGGGAAGCTTGGCCAGCACAGGCTATTTTCGCTATACCACCAATACCAAGACCCGCTATTGGGAACCCATTTCCCCCAACAGCGACACGGTGCTGGTCACCTTCGTGAACCTCGATGCAGGCCAGAGTTATGGGGTCGAGGTGATCGGGGAAATGAAGCCCGCCAAGTGGATGGAATGCATGGTCAGTCTCAATGGCTTTCGCACGGTGCTCAATGCGAGCAATCTGCAGCCGGGCCTCTCGGTCGATAATTTGGGGATGATTGGCCAGTTCAGCAGCACCTTTTTCATCGGCAAGCGCACCAGTCTGCAAGTGAGCGCCAACTACCGCTCGCCGAGGCTCAATCCCAGTGGCACCTTTGCGGCGACATTTGTGAGCGATGCGTCGATCAAGCAAAATCTCTTCAAGGGCAAAGGAAGCTTGAACCTGCGCATGAGCGATATCTTCAATACCCAGCGCTTCAAGATCGTGGGCGATTCAGAGATCCTGATGACCGAAAATTACCGCAAGCGCGAGTCCCGCGTCGGATATGTCACATTCAGCTACCGTTTCGGCAAAGGCGAGGCCAATCCCAACAAGCGCAAGCGCAACGAGGAGCGGCAAGGCGGGGAAGAATCTGGTTTTTAGGATTGCTGGGATGCCGCATACTCCCGCAAAAAGGCGTGATATTTCTCGCAAACATACATCTGCTGTCGTCCTCGACATCCCCAGATGCATGGCATAAAATCACAATGCCTATCTCTTTAATGGCTGGTAATTAATCATTTATGATTTGTTCCGGGAATTATTAAAAAATTCTTCAACTCCCTTATGGAATCTGTGAAGTCGCTGCACCCTACAGCCAACTCAAGAATTTATAAGGCTTACGCTCGACTCAAAAGATTCTACCAATGAAAATTTCACCCAAAAAATGGCTCAGCACAGGACTCTTCGCGGGGGCAGGCATCCTGGTCATGCTGTTGGTCACAGCAGCTGGCGGCAACTTCCCGATCAAACTCAATCCGTTTATCATCCAGCTTGAAACCAAGCTGGATGCCTACAACACCCACGCCCCTGAAGACAGGGTCTATCTCCAATTCGACAAGCCATTTTACAATCCTGGCGACGACATCTGGTTTAGCGCCTATGTGCGAGACGCCAAGACCATGCTCAAAAGCACCAAGAGCGACATTCTCTATGTCGATTTCATCAACCCCAAGGGGAATGTCGCTCAGAAAATGAAACTGGTCGCCCATGACGGCATTGCCAAAGGGGATTTTCACTTGGACCATGAGATGTTGGGGGGCATGTACAAAGTGCGGGCCTATACCAAATGGCAAGAGAACAACAAGGATGGCTTTGTCTTTGAAAAGGAATTGCAAATCCAGAATGTCGTGCTGCCCAATCTCAAGATGAAGCTCGACTTTGACCGCAAGGCTGTCGGCGCGGGAGATGAGGTCGTAGCCAGCCTAGACCTGCAAAGCAATGACAACCAGCCTTTGCGCAACCATGCGTTCACCTACAAAGTGAGCCTCGACGGCAATAGCTACATCGACCTCAAAGGCACGACCGACGATGCTGGCAAGGCTAAACTCAAATTTACCCTCCCCGCAAAACTGGAAACCAATGATGGTTTGGTGAATGTGATGATCGCCTACAACGGCCTCACCGAGTCCATTTCGCGCAGTGTGCCCATTGTCCTCAACAAAATCGACCTCCAATTTTTCCCAGAGGGCGGCGACCTCGTCTATAGCCTCGGCAGCAAGGTCGCATTTCGCGCCATCAATGAATTTGGCAAGCCAGCCGACATCGAAGGCATGGTCGTCGATCAAAACGGTGCCAAGATCGCCGACTTCAAGTCCTTTCACCAAGGCATGGGTGCATTTGCCTTCAATCCAGCCCCTGGCCAGACCTTCAAAGCCAAAATCACCAAGCCAGAGGGCATCAGCCAAACCTATGAACTCCCCGAACCGATGCCACGCGGCTATATCTTAAATGTCGATCATGTCGATAGCAAGGAAATGGCTGTCGTGATCCGCTCGACGGAATCGGAGGCTTTGAGCCTTGTCGCCCAAGTGCGTGGCGAGGTCTATTGGGCGAGCCAAGTGGATGTATTGCCCGGCAAGACTGAAGTGAATATTCCACTGTCTGCCTTCCCGATGGGTGTCGCGCAAGTCACTTTGTTTGACGCCAAGGGCATCCAACGTTGCGAGCGCCTCGCTTTTGTGAACCGCGACCGTCAGCTCAAAGTCGAGCTCAAGACCGACAAAGAAAAATACCTGCCCCGCGAAAAAGTCAAGATGACCGTAAAGGTCACCGATGAGCGCGGCATGCCCATGCCTGCACAGCTCTCGCTTGCCGTGGTGAACGATCAGATGCTCACCTTCGCCGACGACAAATCGGGCACGATCCTGAGCCAGCTGTTGTTGGAGCCAGACTTGAAGAGCAAGGTCGATGAGCCGCGTTTCTACTTTGACACCAAGGAGGCCAAATCATTGGCTGCGATGGACTATCTCATGCTCACCAGCGGCTGGAGACGTTTCGCTTGGGAGCAAGTGCTCGGCGGCAACATGCCGATGCTCGTGAACCAAGGCGAGCGTGCCCTCGTGCGTGGAACCGTGTATGACGCCAACACGGGTCTGCCATTGCCCCATGCCAGCATCACCGCCCCCAATTCCAAAGTGGCACAGCTCACCGACAAAGAGGGCCACTTCGCCATCGACCAGCTCGACCTCGGCCTCGACAACAGCTTGATCGTGTCGGCAGACAAGTACCAAGAGCAGCGCCCAGGCGTGGCCGACTATAGTCAAAACGTAACCGTTTATCTCTATCCCGCCAACCAATACCGCCAGATACCCGTGGATGGAGAAGATTTGGGCGACATGGGAGGAGCGGAAGCCGAGGAGGTTCAGATTATAGGGAACATGAATAGAATGGATTTTGCTGCTGCCCCAAGACCGCGTGCCCTTGCTGCTCCAGTGCAAAGGATGAATGCCCCAGCCGGAGGCAAAAACAACATGAAAGCTGCCGAAGGAAAGGCGATGGTAAAGGAAGCTATGAGAGCACCAGTCGCAACCAAGGGTGTCAAGCTCGACGCAGTGGCCAACGAGGCAGATTTCAAAAAAGACATCGCCATGGACGATGACGGTATCGAGCCGCAGCCGCGTGACCGCGACCCCAAGCAAAAGGGCGATCCCAAGGCCGACCACATTGCAGCCGTTACGGAGGAAGATGAACTCAACGGTGAACTCATGGACGTCGTCGTCGCCGACAATCGCGCTGGCTTGATCCTGATGGAAGATCAAAAAGCCTTGCAAAATCAGCAGCAGCAAGCCCAGTATTACCGTGCCCGCCAATTTGCCGCGCCCGTCTATGCAGGCGCCGCCTACGTGGCCCCCGACAAGCGTAGCGATTTCAGGCAGACCATCTTTTGGGAACCCAATGTCAAGGTCGATCGCACGGGCAAGTCTGTCTTGGAATTCTACAACAGCGACGAGATCAGCTCATTCCGTGCAATCGCAGAGGGAATCTCTGTCGATGGCGCAGTAGGCCGTGCCGACATGGTCTTCTATACCCAATTGCCATTCTCAATGCAAGCCCGCGTGCCTGTCGAGGTGGCCACTGGCGACAATATGGTCGTGCCCGTCGTGCTCAAAAACAATACCGATGCTGCCCTCTCTGGCTCACTGCATGTGATTGCACCCGATGGTTTGGAGCCACTCATGGCCACGGGCAGCGTGATCAGCATTCCCGCTGGCATGGCCCAAACCGTGAATCTGGCCTATAAAGTAAAGCATCACCCAGGCGAAGGCGTCTTTAACATCGCCTTTGCAGGTGCAGGTCATACCGATGCCTTTGAACAAAAGCTCAAGATTGTGCCCCAAGGATTTCCTGTCGCGCTGTCGTTTGCAGGCCGTGAAAATGACAAGACCTATAAGTTTGGCATCTCAGATGTCGTGCCTGGCTCGATCAGCGCCAGCTTCACGGCCTTCCCGAGCGTGGTCACCGACCTCGTCAAGGGCATCGAAAGCATTTTGCGGGAACCCTATGGTTGCTTTGAGCAGACCAGCACCAGCAGCTACCCCAATGCAATGGTGATGAGCTATATGAAGGAGCAAAAAGAAGTCGATGGCGCGATCATGAAGCGTGCTAGCGACCTTCTCTCCAGCGGCTACAAGCGCCTCACGACCTTTGAGACCAAGGAAAAGGGCTATGAATGGTTTGGCGCAGCACCTGGCCACGAAGCCCTCACCGCCTACGGCTTGATGCAGTTCAACGATTACAGCAAGGTGATGGACGGCGTCGATCAAGGCATGATCCAGCGCACCAGCGATTGGCTCATGAGCCGCCGCGACGGCAAGGGTGGCTTCCAACGCAGCGGCAAAGCCATCGACCAGTTTGGCTACGCCGACCAAGACGTCACCAACGCCTACGTCGTCTATGCCCTGAGCGAGGCCAACAACAAAGACATCCTGCGCGAAGCCAATGCTTGCTTTGATGTCGCGATGAAAGACAAGGATCCTTACCAACTGGCCTTGGTCGCCAACGCAATGTTCAACTTGAACCAGATCGCCAAAGGCCAGCAAGCACTGGTCGCCATGATGGGCACCCAAAAAGCAGATGGCACCTTTACTGGAACCAAAGGCTCCATCACCCGCAGCGGTGGCATCAGCCTCACCGTCGAGACGACTTCACTTGCCGTGCTTGCCATGATCAAGAGCGGCAAGGCCGATCCCAAGGGATTGGAGACGGCAGTGCAAAGCATCGTGAGTGCCCGCTCAGGAGCAGGCGGCTTTGGCAGCACCCAAGGCACGATCCTCGGCCTCAAAGCGATGGTGGAATACACCAAGTATGCCAAGAAGACCGACGAGTCGGGCATCGTCGAGATCTATGTCGATGGCAAGAAGGTCGCTGAGCAAGCCTATGCGGCAGGTCGCCGCGAGGCTGTCGAGATCAAGGGGCTGGAGGCCTATCTCGGCCAAGGGCAGCACAGCCTGGAAGTGAAGTACAAGGGCGTCAAGAATCCATTGCCCTATAGCGTGGCCGTCGATTACAACACCAACCTGCCCAATTCGCACAAGGATTGTGTCGTGGGCCTCACGACCAAGCTCAGCGCAACGCAAGTGAGCATGGGCAGCACCGTGCGCCTGAGCGCGACGCTCACCAACCGCACCAAGGAAGGCCAACCGATGACGATGGCGATCATCGGTCTGCCAGCTGGCCTGAGCGCGCAGCCATGGCAACTCAAGGAGATGGTCGAGAAAAAAGTGGTCGATTTCTACGAAATCACTGGCAACAACGTGGTCTGCTACTACCGCCAAATGGCACCCGGCGAGGTACGCAACATCAACCTGGATCTCAAAGCCGAGATTCCTGGC
The DNA here is from genome assembly GCA_031415375.1 of Bacteroidota bacterium. Lineage (GTDB taxonomy): Bacteria > Bacteroidota > Bacteroidia > J057 > JADKCL01 > JADKCL01. The sequence goes on from JANORP010000165.1 coordinate 9,106, forward strand.
CAATACACTGCCCCTGCCAGCAGCGCCTACCTCTACTACACCGCAGAATATAAAGATTGGGTTGGTCTGCCTGCAGTGACCATCACCAATTAAAGAAGCCCCCGGAGGACTGCTCCTGCTTCAGGGCGGTCGAGCGGTCCTCCACCTCATAACCGGTGATCATGTCCTAGGTGGTGCTGTCGCTCAGCTGCAGGCCAGCTTGGAATCGCCGCAAGACTTTGAATACGTTCTTTAGATTTTTCACGGGAATTAAAGGCACCGCTACGATCTCAGGATTTGGCGGTGTCTTTGTTTTTCTTTGGTGAATCAGATACACAACAAATCTATGCCACGGCGGCTGGGCGACCGTGCATGATGAAATAGGATCTGTACCATGAATTTGGAGATTGGCATGTCCCAGGCATGCCATGGGCTTCGGTCAAATCGCAGCCAAGGTTTTGAGGAGCAATCCCCAAAATTTGTGGACTGAGCTGATTTGCACGCGTTCGTCGGGGCTGTGGGCACCGACGATATTGGGGCCAAAGGAAATCATTTCAATCTCGGGATAATTCTTGCCGAGAATGCCGCACTCTAGGCCTGCATGGCAGGCATTGACACTTGGTGCATGGCCAAATGTATCGGTGTACAGGTCGGTCATTAGCTTCACGATGGCAGCGTCTGGTCTTGGGGTCCAGCCTGGATAGTTGCCACTTGTGGCGACAAGAGCGCCGCAGAGCTCCATGGTGCCGGCGATGCTGCGGGCAAGGTCCATCTTTTCTGAATCGACCGAGCTGCGGGTGAGGCATTGGATCGAATAGGAGCCATCGGCCACGAGCACGCGCGCGAGGTTGTTGCTGGTCTGCACAAGACCTGCAATGTCGGGGCTCATACGGTGGATGCCATTTTGCACAGCTGCGACGACCCTCAGGAGCTTGCCTTGGAAATCGGTATCTAAGTAGTGTGCGGGCGAGCTCACTTGTGAGATCCCTACTTGCAAGTTGGGATCGGTAGTGTGATGCTCTAGGGCAATGGCTGCTCCCTCGGCCTTCACGAAGGCCTCCAATTCGGCAGCTTGGCTAGGGGAGACGCCCACGATCGCAAACGATTCACGGGGGATGGCATTGCGCAGGCTACCGCCATCGACAGTATGTATGCGCAGACCGAAGCGATCTGCTGCTTGCACCAAGATGCGGTTCATGAGCTTGTTGGCATTGCCCCGACCTAGGTGGATGTCCATGCCGGAGTGGCCACCTGTAAGGCCATTGACGATGATTTTATAGGCCGTGAGGCCTGCCGCCAAGGAGGGTGTGTATTTGCCTGTGCCTGTCACGTCGATGCCGCCTGCACAGCCGATCGTGAGCTCGCGGTCATCCTCGGTGTCGAGGTTGAGCATGATGCTGCCATGCAAGAGGCCGCCTTCCAAGTGGATGGCGCCCGTCATGCCCGTCTCTTCATCGATGGTGAAGAGCGCCTCGATGGCTGGGTGGGGGATGTCGGTAGAGGATAGGATCGTCATGATGGCAGCGACGCCGATGCCGTTGTCGGCACCAAGTGTAGTGCCATCGGCGCGCACAAAGTCGCCATCGAGCAACATTAGTATCCCTTGTGCATCAAAGTCAAAGGTCGTGCCTGCATTTTTTTGATGCACCATGTCGAGGTGGCCCTGCATGACCACGGTCGTTCGACCTTCCATGCCAGCGGTCGCGGGCTTGCGTATGATCACGTTGCCCACGCTGTCCTCGGTTGTTTCCAGACCGAGACCCTCGCCAAACTGTCGCATGAAAGCAATCACGCGTGCCTCCTTTTTGGAGGGACGAGGCACCGCGTTCAGGTCGGCAAAGTGGTTCCAGAGCGCTTTGGGTTCAAGGGATCTAATATCGCTGTGCATATTTCTTATCCTAGTATAGGACGGCAATATAGGCCAATTTCCTGATTCCCTCCAAACGCAGACCACGATCATGGCCGCGCACCGCTTGAGGCAAGACCCAGGGAGTCTGGGTGGGCAAATCCTGGCAGATGGACGGTTTTGGCGGAGGCTCTTGGGTGTGCCGAATTGTCCATTTGGCCTCCATTCCATTGAAAATGGGATGCAATTCGTCGTCTGGAAGACCTTTTGCGCTCAAAATAATTCTGATCACCAGTTTAGGTAATTCAAAAAAATAATTGAATTTTGTTTAGTATTTAAATTTGCAATAAATGATTAATCAATTGAAGTACAATGTATAAATGCAAGCATTTTCACGTTGTATGTATTATTGATTTGAGGAAATTTTTTAAAAAATAGTCAAAAATGAATTTCCAATCCGCAAATGCCTCCCCTATGTTTGTATCGTTATCATTGATCACCGATTTGACCCGCTGTTACCCATGAATAAGTTGTCACACATGAAATTTTCCGCCTTGCCTCATTCATTCACATTCGCTAGCGACAAAGTAATGGCTGGCGGATGGTGCCCCGGCGGGGAAGTGGACAGCTTGGGAGTGTGAACACGCCTTGGTGCTTATTGATCGGAAATGCAACCGTGTAGCCTTGATCACCTGCCGTTTGCCAAATCCACTACTTAGATTATTCTACAAGAAAAATTTACGATTGAGACGATTTAAAACTTCAGTTATGAAAAAGTTAAGCTTGTTTTCACTTTTGCTCGCGCTTTGCTTTGGCTTGATCCAAGCACAAACGTACAATCTCACCGTCTCCGGTCAGATTACAGACATTTCTACGGGTGCTCCGATTGCCAACCATGCGGTCGATGTTTCCATCGATTCCACCAACTTTTTGGGCTTCGCCTATTACAATACCGTGCTTACCGACGTGGCTGGCAATTATAGCGATCTGATCGCAATTCCGCTCGGCATGGCGCAAGGCAATGGTTATGTATATACCCGCGATTGTAGCCCAGCCGGTTATCAGTACGCTGCATTTTCATTCACGTCGGGTTCGCCGGTTGCCAGCAACCTAGACTTCTCGATCTGTGATTCGATGGGAACTTACTGCCAAACGAGCATGTATGCCGTGGATCTTGGCGGCGGTGATATGGATTTCACCGCAAGCGCATTTGGATCAGGTACCGCTGTCAGCTATTTGTTTGATTTCGGTGATGGTTCGCCGCAGGTGACTTCTGCAACGGGTTCGATCATCCACAACTATGCTGCGCCAGGTAACTATTCCACTTTCGTGGATGTAACCTTCTCCGATGGTTGCACTTCTATGGACACTGCTTATGTGACGGTTGGTGGCGTGGTAGCTTGTAATGCAGCCTATGTATGGTATCCAGATACCACTGGCCAGTACAGCATCATCGTTTACGACCAGTCTGCGGGCACCAATCTGAGCTACGTCTGGGATTTTGGCGACGGCTTCACCAGCACCGCTGCCAATCCTAGCCACATCTACAACGGCCCAGGCACTTACACGGTTTGCTTGACGGTCACTTCGCAAAATCCAATCTGCACCAGCACCTATTGCGACTCGCTGATCGTTGTGAATAAAACTTCTGCTCCGTTCTCGATCAATGTGATCTCCAACAATGCGACAGCTGTTGCTCCTGAAGTAAATGCTGCCTTGAAGGTGAGCCTCTATCCAAATCCCGCCAAGGACTATTTCCAAATCGAGATGGATCTTGTGCAGGATGCCGAAGTCGTTGTGACCTTGATGGATCTCACCGGCAAAGTTGTCTCCGAGCGCAAAGCTGGTGCACTTTCCCAAGGGGACCATACTGTGAAAGTGAGCACGCAAGACTTGCCAGCTGGCCTTTACATGGCCCGTGTGCAAGCCGGCGACGCGACGAGCAATCACAAAGTGATGATTGCCAGATAATCTAGAACGGCCCTCGATGCCGTTATCCAACACATTTTTTGCCGCCCAGTGTAAAACTGGGCGGCATTTTTGTGTCGGCGCACTAGTGCTGGGTGGCCTTCAAGGCTGCATCGACCTTGTCATACAGGAGGGGCACATCGGCCCTGGGGACTTCGTTGAGGGTGGCCCTGGCCTCGATGAGGCGCCCTGCGTGGATCTGCATGATACTCAGGTTGACCTTGCCTTCGCTGAAATTGGGGAAGGTTGCTAGAAGGGTAGTTTGCTCGGAAATGGCCTCGACGTAGCGCCCCGCCAAGTCGAACAGACTCGCTCGCCCCGCCCGTTGTGCGAGGTGATGTGGACTCACCAAGGCCGATCGCTCGATGGCTAGCATCGCTGCTGCCTGTTGGCCCAGCTCGATCTGGGCCATGGCCACATACCAGTCGATCGACAAGGCGGCCACGGGATCGAGTTGTGTCGCCCAATTGGTGGCTTGCGGGGCCGATTTCAGGATTTTTTCAGGGCGTTGCGCTTCCTTGGCAGCGCGAAGAAGGCGTATTTGGCTGTCGGCCACCGTGCGTGCTCCAAAGTCGAGTCCTGCGAGGGCAAGCAACAGCAGCGCCACGATCAGTCCAACCTTGACTTGAGAGGGAGTGTATGTTTTGGAGGGCAATCCCTTGACGGAGAGCGCCAACAAAAGACAAAAAATCATCAAATGCAGTGGTCGCTCCAACGGAAAACTGAAGGAGGCATCGACGGCCATCCCCAACCATCCAAACAAAAGGCAAGCGCCCAAGACTCCGTCATGCTGCCCATCGCGGTTGCGCAGCATTTGCAGTGCGCCCCAGATGCCCATGCCCCATACCGCGAGCAATAGGAGCAGGCCCGGCACGCCGAGTTCTGCAAGCATGGCAAGAAACTCATTGTGCGGATGCAGGGGTACGACCATGCCAAAATTGCCCTTGTCGTCAAAACTTTGGAGGCCTAGGCGCTGGATATGCATCTTCCAATTGCCAGCCCCATGACCGAGGAGCGGCTTTTCTTGGGCAAGGGTGAGCGTCTGATGCCAGCTGATGAGCCTGAAATCAAGACTGCTCGTTTGCGGGGTCACGAGTTGCCCATCGGTCCAGAGCAAATTCCAGTTGATCTTGGCATTCTTTTTTGGGAGCACAAATTGCGATGACCATACAGCGAGCGCGACGACCAGCCCCCACACGAGCATGGCTGCAAGCCGGCTGCGCCCTTGTAAGCGTTTCCAAATCATGATTGGTGGGAGGAGGAGGAGGCCCAAGACCAGCGGCACGAAGGCGGCGCGTGTACCCGCGACGAAGATGCCGGCGACCATCAAGGCGATTGCAACAATGGCCGCGATTTTCCAGGTGCCTTTCGATTGGAAAATTGCGTAGCAGGCAAAGGGGATGCCCAGCAGCATGGCGCTGCCAAAAAAGTTGCGGTTGGCTTGCAGTCCTGTCGGCGAATGATAGCCATCGCTCAGCGCCAATGGGTCGATGCCCAGGGATTGGAGGATGCCGGTCACTGCAAGACCGCTCATGCCCACGATGAGCACTTTGCACATCAGCAGCAAGGTTTGCGGCCATTGTGTGAAGATGATCTGGCTCACCAGCAAGAAACCTAAGGCGAGCAGCCAGCGTGCAGCCGCAAACCATGCCTCAGCTGGGTTGAGCGCCCAAGCTGAGGAGAGCAATGCCAGCAAACCGAGTGCTGCCAGCACCCAAGCAGGTTGCACAGAGATGGCAAGTGGTTTGGGCGCCTGCCGCAATGACAAGGCGGCAAGCAAGATGCCAGCAGCGACCATCCCCAGCAGTTGCGGGTACAAGACAGGGTCATTGAGGGCATGGGAATGCAATAGCGGCACCAAGCCACAAAAGGCCACCGCAAAAATCATGGGGATGTAGCTGCCGTGCGTGCGCATTTACTGGAAAGATAATGGGATTTTTTGTGCGAATTGGGGTGTCGCGGCGAGCAATGCATTTTTGGCGATCGGTATTGCTGGAGCCGCAATGTTGTCGCTGCACCGAATTCTTGCGGGGTGATGCAATGGAAGAGGTCTTGATTTCGCAGTCGTGAATGGGGACAACTCGCGTTTTACATTGGCCTCAAAAATGCTATCTTGGTGACTGAATCAATTTTTGCAGAAAGTAGAATGCCTTTATATCGTCCCTTAGCTATTGCCCTTTTGTTGGTGGTTTCACGCCTTTGTGCCCAAAACCTCGTGCCCAACCCCAGTTTCGAGGCCACGCTTGTGATGGGTTGCGATCCATTCACAGTAGCTGATTTTAATGGTGCGCTCACCGATTGGTACACGCCTAGCCAGGGCACACCAGATCTTTTCTCCACGACAGTGGCCCAAACCTGTTGGAATTTTCAGCCCAATTCGACCTATGCAGGTGTGATTGGCTTGCGCGGGCCACAACTACCCCGCACTGGGGATGTGATGGCGGGGTTCAGGACCTACACCATCAGCGGCCTCAACCAACGCGAATATTTGCAAGTGCGGTTGACGAATCCGTTGGTGCCTTGCCGCACATATACACTGAACTACTACCTGTCGCTCAGCGATTCTATCGAGTTTGCGAGCAGCAATATCGATGCAAATCTCTCTGTGAATGCCATCAGTGCGGGCACGGATGCTGTGATGCCCTTGTCGCGGGTCGGCGGCTCGACGAGCGCAGTGACAGATGTCACGGGATGGACACGCGTGACCATGACTTTTGAAGCACAAGCAGCCTGGGAATATTTGACCATCGGGAATTTCAACAATGATGCGGCAACCACATTGGTGCCCAATCCGCTGTCCAATGGCGGTGTGGGCATGTATGGTGCCTATTATTTCATCGATGATGTTTCCTTGGAGCGCGTATGCCCCACGGTGAGCTTGGGGGCCGACCAAGTCTTGTGCTTGGGCGATACATTGCGCCTGATCCTGCCAAGCGGTTGCTTTGACAGCATTGTTTGGTCCACAGGTCAATCGACTTCGATGATCGAGGTGATGGATCAAGGGTTCTATGCCGTGCACGTGATGCAAGATACTTGCATGGCGAGTGACACGATTTTTGTCGATGTGCAGGTCTGCCCCGCCGATGTGATGATGCCCAATGTCTTCACGCCCAACGGTGACGGTGTCAATGACACCTATAAGCCGATGACGCTCGCCAATGTGCGCATCCAGAGCATGACGATCTACGACCGTTGGGGTCACCAAATGTTCAAGACCCAAAACCTAGACCAAGGCTGGGATGGCAAACTCAATGGCAATGATTGCCCAGAGAGCGTCTATTATTATGTCGTGCGTTACCAAGGTAAGGACCTCGTCTGGGCACAAGCATCCAAGAGCTTGCTGCTCATTCGTTGATAATGGTTGGTCTGGGCGTACTTATGAGCCTGCAAAAAAGACATCCACGAGCTCGGCTGGGCCTTCCCATCGGCCGCGCAAAACGACCTTGTTGGTCGCCGTGAGTTCTGCGAGGTCTGGACGTTGTACATCGAGTGGGACCTTGGTGATGCGTGGGTCGTTTTTCTCAAATGGAGGCGTCACATGGCTGCTAAACCAGAGGGGGCGCAGCTTGTCGCCACAAGAAATCAAAATGCGCGTGGCCTGTGCCGTTTTGTCCCATTCCCTGAGTTTTTCGTTGATGTCCTCAAAAAAAGAGACCGTATTGGCGAGGCGCACACGGCTGCCAGCCTTGCTTTTGCCACGCGACTGCAAGTAGCCGACTTGGGCGCGGCCATTGCCGCGCACCATGTACTTCTTGATCACTTTGTGGTGCAGCATTTCACCTCCCTCAAAATAGGCGAGGGCGCTGTGGCCCGCCTGGATTAAGATCATCAAATAACTTGGCGAAATGGCTGGAATCGCCTCCAAATAGGCAGGAAAAGAAATGGCCGAATCGGGAATCGGCAGGGGCACTGGCAGGCGAAACGACCATGCACGCCCTTCCCACTGACCTGTGAGACGATTTTTCTCTCTGTCCCAAGCATACTCGATGGATGGCTGTGACAGGAGAAACTGCATGAAGCCTAAGGATTTGTCGTAGGCCAGGTCCCGCTTTGTTTCCATGCTCCAAAAGTGCACAAAACGCCCGCCACCTCCAAAATTGCCGTCTCAATGCACCCATTTGCCTCCTGAACGGCCCTTTTTCAAGCCTGATTTCCCCTAATTTTGCCTTCGATCAATATCAGATACCATGAATACATTCGCGAGCTATGAAAAAATGCCCGATAGCCTCCGGCGGCTGGGCCTAGACTTGGCAGCTACCAAACTGCTCGACACGGTGGATTGGGTCGTGACCGAAAAAATCCACGGCGCCAACTTCAGCTTCATCTTGGAAGGCGACGTCTTGAAATATGCCAAGCGCAAGGACTTCTTGCGCTGGACAGACGATTTTTTTGGCTTTCAGCTGGTCGCCGAGCGGCTCGATACTGCGGTGATGCAGCTCTTCGAACGCATCCGCCGAGACCACCCGTTTTATACAGCGACGATCTATGGTGAATTGTATGGCGGGCACTATCCACATCCAGAGGTGGCGGCCGATGCACGTGTGCAAGCGATCCAGACCGGCATTCATTATTCACCGACCATCGAGTATTGTGCGTTTGACATCGCCATTGCGCGCGGAGCGGATGGATCGAATCGTTGTTACTTGGATTATGCCCAAGCGCAGGTCTATTTTGAGGAATGTGGATTCCCCTTCGCCCAGCCATTGCTTGTCGGCAAGCTCAATCGGGCACTGTTTTTCGATCCTCGATTTGACTCTCTTATACCAGGGTCGTTGGGGCTACCCGCGATCACTCCCAATCTGGTGGAGGGGATCGTACTCAAACCCAATCGCAACATTGTCGTGCAAACGAGCAAGGGCGAAATGCGACCGATTCTGAAGATCAAGAACAAAGAATTTGCCGAGGAGCAATTTCATGAATCGCAGGCTTGGTCATACTTGCACACAGGGGCCTCTGCAAGCGAGCGATTCCTGTTTTTGGTGCCCGAGCTGCGGCGTTATATCACTTCTCAACGGTTGCAAAGCACATTTTCCAAGATAGGTAGCCTCATAACCGCCTCGCCACAGCGGCGAGCAGCTATCCAGGTAGCATTCGTGGCGGATGCAATGGAGGCATTTTGGGAAGCCAATCCTGAGTTGGAGGGAGAATTTTCGCCAGCGGATATCGTCTGGTTGACGGCACGCGTCGCCGCCGATGCAGACTTGTGCATGCGTGCCTATGAGGCCGCAGCTGACGCGCACGAAGGAACTAGTTGAAAAAAAATTCCTAAAAAACGACAGGCGCAATTGTGATCGAAGCATCACAATTGCGCCTGTCATTGATGAAGGCCGAGCTGCGCTTAGCGCATCAACACGATTTTTTCAGTGGCGACACCCTCAGCCGAGGAAAGGCGCAGCAGGTAGGTACCCGCTGGCAAGTCGCTGAAATCCAATTGGCCAGCAAAATTACGTGCCGAGGCACCCAATTCGCCTGTGCGCACCACGCCGCCAATCGCGCTGTGCAGCTGCCAGCCGAGTTTGGCAGGCCGTTGCAAAGTCAGCGCATATTGCACCAGCCCATTGCTGGGGTTGGGGTAAAAGCGGCTCAGCGAGAGCCATGTCTGCGACGGCGCGACTGCGACCCATTGCAAGGACCCGATGGTGCCACACAGATCGCCTTGGCGTTGATAATGAACATCATAACTGCCATTGGTCGTCGGGACATAGAAATCGGAGGTCGCGCCGGGGATCGACGCACCGCCCAAATACCACTGGAAATTGCTGCCTGGGCCTGGCGCGTAAAGCGTGTCGCCCGAGAGCATGAGCGTGACCTGTGCAGAATCCAAAATATGTAGCGTCATACTCGTTACTTCTGCGCATATATTTTGGTGGGTCGCCGTGATGGTAAAGGCACCGACTTGCGATGCCATCGGCGAAATCGATCCGAGAGCGAGGGAGTCAAAGACGATCCCAGGGTCGGCGGTGAACAGCAAATTTGTGGGTCCCAAAATGAAGGGGAATATGACTTGTGCTGTATGGCAGACACTGTCTGGAACATAGTCAAACAAGGGGCCTACAAAGGGCGTGGCGACCTCGATCGTCGTTTGAAACATATCTGGGCAGGGGCCGACGGTGTTATAGGTCACCACATAGATTCCCGGAGTGGAGTTTCCTGGCATGATCGCTCCAGTGCTGGGGTCGATCGACAATCCTGGAGGCATGGCGCTAAAGACGCCGTCACCAGGCGAGTTGATGGTGTCGGGTCGGATGGTATCGTTTCCACAATAGGCCGATTGCGAATACGCAAAAGATGCACTGATGATGTTTTGGATCTCGATCGTATCGGTACCTGTCGTGGGACAAGGGCCGTTGGTGATATATGTGATCACGTAAGTACCTGTCGGGGACCCGGTGACATTGATGTCGCCTGTCGAGGGGTTGATGGCCAGCAATGCAGAAGACGCTGAGAATGTGCCGCCTCCGAGACCCGTGACAAGCGGAGTCATCATGGGTGAAACACCCACACAGCCTACCTGAGGGACATAACTGAAACTGGCATCGTCGGTCGCGAGGATCGTCACGATTCTCGTAGAGGAATCTTGCCCAAGTACATACCTCACCTGCCATGCGCCAGGATTGCAAAGTGCAAGGTTGATCTCCCCTGTCGTTGTACTCACAAAGGTGATATTTCCTTGTGGGGCAGTAAACATACCGCCTGGGTCTGGCGTGCTCACCAGCGAAATCGTTCCGGCATTTTGGCAATGCCCGCCAGGCGGATAGTTAAATTCGGAGGGTGAACCCAGTGATGGTGCAGCGACCGATTTCGTAGGGGGAATGAGAAAGCAAAAGCAGAGCAACAAGATGCTCGAAAAACGCAGCGTAAATAATTTCATACTTGTGAAAATGAAGTTAGGATGATTTTTGGATTGCTAGCCTGATGAATTTTACAGCACAAATCTACATTTTCCTGCTCGCAGGCGCAAGGTATTGCGATCGAAAAGAATCTAAGCGATTGATCGTTAGAACGTAATTTTTCGGTGGTGGGATTGTTTTGTTAGAACATCGCTTGCATGGAACCTAAAGAAAGTGCATTTATTGCCGTCATTCCGCAGTTTCCCTGAAGGGGAATCGATGGAATGACGGCAGTTTATTTCAAATGCGTTCAGTGATCAAAACAGCGACATCTGATCATCGCTTTTGTCCTTGCCTTTGGTTTTTTTCTTGTCGCCCTCTTCATCTTCCTCGTTTTCGCGGGCATCCACGATCTCAAAGGGAATGTCGATCGGGTCGCTGTCGTCGTCCTCCTCGCTGCTAGGGCCAGCCTTGGGTTTGGCCTCAGCCACCTTGGGCTCACGGAAGCTCAGAAGCTCGATCTTACGGATCTTGTCTTCCGTGAGTTTGTTGCCCGTCGCCTTCCAGCCCTTCACATCGATGAATTCCTCCAAATTCAAGACCAAGTCATCCACGGTCTTTTTGGTGAATTTGATCTCGACGATCGGTGCGTCTTTGGTGGTCGCAAACAAGAGCTTCGAGTTTTCGCCTTCGTTGATGTAGGTAAATTTCTGGTCGATCGAGGTCGTTTCGATATGGAAACGCTTGACGAATACGCGGCCAGAGTCGCCGTCTTGGTGGACTGCAGTCACGACCGTTTCTGGATCCAACCGGCACATTTCCAGGATCTTGCCACGGCCTTCCCAGCGATTGGTCACCTCAAATGTGCGCAATTCGTAGTAGCCTTCGGCATAAAGCACAAGGATCTTGTCAGGACCTTTGAAATTGCCCACCAATTCCCCCTGGCCGTCGGTGTTGATGCGCTTGATGGCATCGTCATAAAAGATATTGATCCCACCCAAGGTCGAGAGTCCCTTGCTTTTGAAATCGACCTTGTTGATCGGGAACTTGGTGAGCAGATTGCCGCCTGCGCTGCGCCCTTTGATGCCGACTTCTGAAAAATCAAAGTCGAAGACGGGTTTGCGCAGCTTGTTGTCGGTCTTCATCTTGACCGTCACGGTCTCCCCTTCGCCATTGGGCATGACTGAGAAATAATGCACTTTGGCAGCCTGTTCACTCTTTGTGAGGAAATACTCTTTGTCGCGCGTGATACCTTGCACGTGGAAGCGCTTGGCATATGTGCGACTGTCTTTTTTATCGGTGTAGATGAGGTGATAGGTCGTGCGCTCATCGCCTTTTTTCCAAATCCCGGCATGGATGATGCCCTTGCCAACAAAGACTTTATCGGCCACCTTCATCACCTTCATCGACCCATTTTTGAGGAAGACGATCATGTCGTCCATGTCTGAGCAATCTGAGACAAAGGTCGCGCCCTTGAGCGAACTGCCGATGCCGATGAAGCCTTCTTCATAATCGACATAGAGCTTCTTGTTGGCGATCACGACCTGCGTTGCGTCGATCTGGTCAAAGGTGCGGATCTCTGTCTTGCGCTCGCGGCCTTTGCCATACTTCTCCAAGAGGTGCTCAAAATAGGCGATGGCGAAGTCATTGAGGTGCTCCAGGTCATACTTGACCTGTGTAAGTTCCTCTTCCAGCTTGCGGATCGCCTCGTCGGCTTTGAAACTGTCAAACCTAGAAATGCGTTTGATCTTGATCTCGGTGAGGCGCAGGATATCATCCTCGACGACCTCGCGAAAGAGCAGTGGTTTGAAAGGCTCCAAGCCACGGTCAATCGCAGAGAGCACGCCTTCCCAAGTTTCCTCTTCTTCGATGTCGCGGTAGATGCGATTTTCGATGAAGATTTTTTCCAAGGATGACATATGCCATTTGTCTTCGATCTCGGCTTTGCGGATTTCGAGCTCTTGGCGCAAGAGCTCCTTGGTATAGTCGGTGCTGTGCTTGAGCACGTCTCGCACGTCGGTAAAGACGGGCTTTTCATCGATGATGATGCAGCAATTGGGCGAGATCGGGACCTCGCAGGCCGTAAAGGCATACAAGGCATCGATGGCTGTATTGGTCGCGACGCCGACCGGGAGGTGTACAGCGATCTCGACTTTGCGGGCAGTATTGTCCTCGACTTTGCGAATCTTGAGTTTGCCTTTTTCATTGGCTTTCAAGATGCTGTCGATGATGGTCATCGTCGTCTGCCCATAAGGGATGTCGGTGATGACCAGCGTTTTCTTGTCGAGCTCCTCGATACGTGCCCTGACCCTGATCTTGCCGCCACGCTTGCCGTGGTTGTAATTTTCGACATCTACCATGCCGCCGGTCGGGAAGTCAGGATAGAGTTTGAAAGGGCGATCCTTGAGATGGGCGATCGATGCCAAGATCAATTCACAAAAATTGTGAGGCATGATTTTGGTACTCAAGCCCACAGCAATGCCCTCGACCCCTTGCGCCAAGACCAATGGAAACTTCATTGGCAGCGTGACAGGCTCGTTTTTGCGACCGTCATAGCTGAGTTGCCAAGTGGTCGTCTTGGAATTGAAGGCGACCTCCAGCGCAAACTTGGTGAGGCGAGCCTCGATATAGCGGGGCGCAGCAGCACCGTCGCCAGTGAAGATATTGCCCCAGTTTCCCTGGGTCTCAATGAGCAGATCCTTTTGTCCAAGGTTCACGATCGCGTCGCCGATGGCAGCGTCACCATGGGGGTGAAACTGCATCGTGAAGCCGATGATGTTGGCCACCTTGTTGAATCGCCCATCGTCGAGCTCATGCATCGCGTGCAAGATGCGGCGTTGCACGGGCTTGAGACCGTCCTCGGCATAGGGCACGGCACGGTCCAGGATCACATAACTTGCATATTCCAGAAACCAGCTCTGGTAGAGTCCTGTGACTGGCAGCACGTGCTGCATGCTGCCAGCAGGCTCCTCGTTTTCAATATTTTCAGTCTCGCTCATGTATTCGGCGCAAAATAGAGGCCAAAATTACGCCGCTGCATTGGAGTCCCCAAGCTTAACTATCAACATAGGGCTTGTGAAATGCACAAAAATGCATCAAAATTGACCATTAAATTAGCGTTTCTGGGCGCGAGGCGCACACAGCACTGGCATTCTGCCTTTGGTGACCACATCTTCGATGAGGCTACCGAGGGTGAGCTCTCCTCTAGACGTGTGGTCTTGTTGCTCGAGCAAGACCAAGTCATAAGAGCCCGCCGCATTTCTTATTTGGGTCATCATAGCCGCATAGATGTCGCTGTCTTGTACCAATTCGATTTCTATGTCGGTGACGCCGAGCGCCTCCAGCTGATCGGCGGCGAGGTTGGCTTCTGCCATCACATCGGCCTCTTGCTCGGTGGGAAGCATGGCCATGAGTATCTTCACACGCTCACCAAGGGGCATGCCGATTTCTCGCAGAAACTCCAATGTGCCTTCCTGCCCAAATTTGCGGTCAAAGGGTATCAGCAATTGATTGATCTTCTCGTCATGCGGCAGGCCGTCCACGACGATGATCGGTACTTCGGCAGCTTTGATTAAGTTGAGCGTATGTGTGCCAATGAAGATGTCTTCCAAAATGCGGCCTTGTCGCAGGCCGATACACAGAGCGTCGGCATCGTGTTGATGCATAGCCTCAGTGAGTTGGCGGGTCACATTGCCTTCGCGCAACTCCGTTTCGATTCTGATGCCTTTGGCCAAATAGGGTTGCAAGAGGGCATCGAGTGCTTTTTGGAGGTCTTCCTCGATCGTGTCTTCATCCACGAGCATCATCTCGGGGTAGTGTGCCCTTTTCTCGATCACATGTACGGCTATGATCTGACCGTCAAATTGTTGGGCAAATCGCATCGCCATCTCCAAAGCATTCAGTGAAGGCTCCCAAAAGTCTATCGCGGCAACAAATATGTTTTCGGTGGCATGCATCGGCAATTGGATTTCAAGGCTTTGGACAGATGAATTGTGACAAATATCCGCAAAAGTATTGTCTGCACGTATGCTAAAATTCATAAGGCCAAATGTTTTGGCATGATAAACGTCATGTTTTTTGTTGGGGCCTCCATTGTACACGTCGGTATCGCAGAGGCCCGTTTTTACACTTGGGCAGGTGCAAAGCGCGCTGCGATCAGCTCAGAGACCATCGTATAGAGTGCCGCTTTTTGAGGGTCGGTATTGGCGAGCAGCAGCATGTGTTTTTGCATTGTAATGGCGTCGCCTCTGCGGGCGGGACCAGTCTGGGCAGCCTGAGGCCCGTAGCGGAGCGCTTTTTCCATGCATTCGCGGATGAGCGGGGCATAAACTTCTAGGTTGTCTTGCCCGACGGCCTTGAGCAGGTCCTCGGCCATGAGCCACATGAAATTGGCGAAGTTACTTGCGAAGACTGCACCCATGTGCATTTGAAGGCGCTGTGCGCTGTCGAGCAGGCTCACCTTGCGCGAGAGTGAATTTGCGAGCGGTGAGAGTGTGGCGAGCGCCTCGGCATTGCCTTCCAAAAAAATGGGGATGCCGCTGAAATCGGCTTTGTGGCCCATGGTAAATGTCTGGAGAGGGTAAAAAACGCCAACCAATGTACCCAAGGGAGCAAGTGCCGAAAGATCGACGGATCCCGAGGTGTGGACGAAAATCGTCCTAGGGCCTCGGTGTGCCGCAAAGTTTGCAGCGATCTCGGCGATGCCATGGTCACTGCTAGCGATAATCACAAGATCCAGATCGGCACGTAACTGCGATGGCGCAAACGCAGGCTGTATATGCGGGAAATCTTTGGAAAGTTTGAGGGCCGAATCCGTGTGGCGTGAAAATATCTGCACAACCTCAAAGTCAGTGCCTTCAAGGTTGGCGGCGAGGTTCCATGCAAGGTTGCCCGCACCGATGAGCGCGATCTGTAGCTTAGGCATCGCCTGCAGCCTCGTCGGGGTTGATGCCAGCAGGTGCACCTTGCGCTACCATTTCTGTGGCCGAGACGATCCCGATGCCTTCCTCTGGATTTTCAAGCTTGCCAGTGGCGTTTTCGCGTAGGCGACGCACGAATGCCATGCCGAAACCAAAGGTGAGCACAAAGGTGCCAAGCCAAAGGAAATTGATCCAAGGCTTGGAAATCGCTTGGATCACCACGATGTCATCAGGTGGGTTTTGGCGCTCCTGGACTTGCATTGCGACTTGGCCATTGGTTGTATTCACACCTACAAAAGCCACCGAGGTATAGAGGTCGTCGAGATAGTGATCCTTGATGGAGACGCGGTTTTCCTTGTCGATGCGATAGGTCGGCGAGGCAAGTACCGAGGTGCCGAGGTCGGTGAGGATGCGCAGGTGGGCGCGGGCGATCAGCTCATATTCGGTCCCTTCAGTGGAGTCTGAGCTGATATGGTCAAAGATGATCTTGGCACGGGCAGTCTGCACCGTGTCACCGATCGCCATGTCAAATTGGTAGAATTTGAATTCGGGCTCCTCATCGTCCTTGGTGACCGTGGAAACGTGTACATACACGTCGCGGTTCATGTAGATTTTGCGGGAGGGGTGGGCGAGGAGTCCCATTGTAGGATTGATCTCGGCCTCTGGAAATACCGTAAATGCCTTGTCCTCCCAAAGCAAGTCTTCGTTCGTCTTTTCATTGCGCGTGCGCGGCACAAATTTGAGGCCGTAGAGCGTGCGCTCATTGATATGACTCGGCTTCAAGAAGTTGATCTTGTCGTTGAGGAAGGTCTCCACGCCAGGGAGATCAATGGCGCCCTCTGGATTTGAAAAGACATCGCGGGGCAACACAAATGCAAAGATGTCGCCTGTCGAGTCTGCAAATCGCACTTTGAAGGAGGCGTCGTCCTCTTGGATGATGGTCAATGCACTGATCGGGGCCTTGGCCTCTTTCTTGCCGATGTATGTGACTTGGAAATCTTTGATGTTGCGTGGACGGCCCTTTTGCAGCATCACATTGTCGTTGCGGGAATCCTCGGGGAGGGCTGCAAGTTCATTGGGATTGCTGTTTTGGGTCAGCACATTGTCGTAGCCGCTGCTGAAAAAGATGCCGATGAGCATCAACCCAAAGCCTGCATGGGCGATCGAGCCACCTGAGACCATGCGTGTGCGACGGTTGCGCAGCAATAGTCCCACGAGAATGTCGAGGTTGGCAAAGATCATGAACAGTGCGCTGAAGAGCATGATCTCGTCTGAGAAAATGAAGACTGCCCAGCGAATGTAGCCTAGCATCGCCGCACTCGTGGATGGGGCTGCCTCGGCCATGGATTTCCATTCAGCCATGTTGTCGTCTAGCCCAAACTGCCAGTCGGTGCCGATCGCGATCGTAAAGAGGATGGCGATCGCGCTGATGATCGCGAGCCCATAGGGCCGCATCAGCGAATTCCAGCGGGTAGCTTTCCTGATCTTGCGCCAGTACATAAATTGACCGATGCCAGAGAGAACCGCCAAGGCAATCGCGAAATACACCGTCCAACGGTAGTAAAAGAAACTGGTGTCTTTGACGGGTGCCCAACGGGTGCCCAGGATCTTGTTGAAGACGGGGGAGGAGGTGAAAATGGTGATCACCAAACCGGAAAAAAGCAGTGCCAAAACTCCAAGGAAGACCATGAATTCGGCGGAATTGATCTGGATGCCTTTGCCGGCTTTGGGAAAATCATTTACCCGTGAGACAAAAAGGGCTTGGATCAGGAAGATATAGACAAACAGCAATGCAAGCAGCTGACCGCTCAGGCCCAAGTCGGTAAAGGTGTGCACCGATGTCTCGCCAAGGATGCCGCTGCGCGTGAGGAAGGTGCTGTAGAGCACCATCAGGAACACCGACACGATCATCGCCATCGTGAAGGGCAGAAAAGACTTGCTTTTGCGGTAGGCGACGACGCCGTGCAGCGCCGCGATGCCGAGGATCCAAGGCACGAGACTGCCATTTTCCACTGGATCCCAATTCCAATAACCCCCAAAATTCAGTGTCTCATAGGCCCAGTAGCCGCCCATGATGATGCCGACGCCAAGGATGGCGACCGAGAAGATCATCCACGCCGAGGAAGGGCGCACCCATTCAGTATATTTTCCTTGAATCAATCCACCGATCACAAACGCAAAGGGCACGACGGTCGATGCAAAACCCAAGAACAGGGTCGGCGGATGGATCACCATCCAATAATTCTGGAGCAAGGAGTTGAGGCCCTTGCCGTTGGTAGGCATGAAGGAGGGATCGTTTTGGAAAATGGGCGCATTTTTGAAGGCGTCTCTGAGCAGCAAGAAGGGCGATGAGCCAATCTTCCAAGTGCCAAAGTCGGTAAACATCACCGATATGGCGAGCGCCACCAAGACCAGGTGTGCGAACAATTCTTTGGTAGAGAGGCGCTTGCGCCCATCGGATATGATATGGAGCACGCTTTGTACCATGATGCCCAATAGCATGAGCACGACGAAGAAGAATGCCAAAATGTAACCGATCGAAGTGTCTTTTGAAATCACCGTTGCCAGACCATCGACCATGAATCCCGTCTTCCCAGTGAGGGTGATCAGCAGCGCAAAGAGCCCGCAAAAAATCGCACCGATGTGCAAGAGGCCCTTGGTGCCTGTGCTGTCGCTGCGACGGTACAAGTGCATGCCCAGATAGGCCATGGGCAAGATGAGCATGAGCAGAAATAGTGCCTTGGCGATACCCTCGGGGACATAGACACCGAGGATCATGGATGCCAGGATCAGGTTTACGCTCGCTACGATCGAGAGCACGATGTCACGCCAGGCCTTGGCCGTGAAATAAAGTACACTACCCAAGACGGCATGCCAAAATGTCCAGAGCAGAAAGCTGCCCTCCTGACCTTCCCAAAAACAGGAGATCATATAATACACCGGCAACTCATTGGAGCTGTGACTCCAAACGTAATGATATTGGTAGTTGTGGGTATAGATGAGGTAGAAGAGCGTGGTGATGACGCCAAAGACGCTCAGTACGTGGGCAAACCATGCGACCGAAGCCATGCGTCGCCAAGTCTTGCGCCCAATCTCGGGACCTTGTGCGGCCTGAAAAAAGGAGATCATCGCTACCAGCGCGCCTGTGAAGGAGAGTGTGGCAAAGATCGAACCTAGGAATCCTCCAGTCATGTGGGGCGCTTGGAAGCTGTGAAGTCGTGAATGAAATTACTGTGCGGCTGCCGTCTCGAAGCTAGCCTCTTTGTTGTACTTGGAAGGGCACTTCATGAGGATGTTGTCGGCGACGAATGCATTGGCCTCATACTTGCCCTCGACCACGATGCGGTCGGCGCTCTTGAAGTTGCCGGGCATTGGATCGTAGAATTTGACGAGCGAGACTTCGTCGGTCGTGTCTTGCATGTAGAATGTGAAAAGGTCTTGGCTGTTGTCGTAATTGGCGCGGTCTTTCATAACCCAGGTGCCGACAACGTGCACATTTTCGCCCGTCTTCTTGGCACTTGCAAACGAGCTATAGAGTGTAGCGCCTGCAGCATTGCCCCAAAAGGCAAAGATTGAGAGCCCGACCATCGCCACGACAGCGATACCTACCAACAATCCGATGTTCACCGTTTTCATAGACTTCTATATTTGGGATCCTTGAACAAATCAGCAATCCAATGATTTAACTTCAAACGCCGCGATGCTGTTTCAAGGCTGCGACTTGTTTTTCCAACTGCTTCATTTTCCTGCCCGATAGCAGCAAATATACGACAATTCCCAGCCACACGATAACCATGACAGCAATCACAGTATTGCTTTTCTCGTCTGCAAAGAGCCATTTGCGCACTTTGGGGACATTGGGGAGCTGGGTATTGAGGAGGAGACGCCAACCGCCTGCTTCCTTGAGCGAGACCTTCACAAAGTTGTCGCCCTGTGCGATGTCGAAGTTGTCAAAGACATATTTGGCATCTGTAGCCTTGCCAAAGCCGATCGCGATGGCGGCGATCCCTTTGGGGTCGCTCTGCGTGGCATGTGTCTCGGCATACTGCACCTGTCCATCGAGGGCGCCAGTCGTAAGCTCGATCAGCAGTTCCATTTGCTGGGCAGCCTTGGCTTGGCCCAAGCTGTCGGTCACCACCAATTGGAAATTGGGGCTGCCATTGTTGAATGCCGCCGCTGCCATCGGCAGTGCCAGCATGGCGATGGCCAGCAAGAGCTTGCCGATGCTTTCTTGGACGCTTCTATAGATGCCTCGTTTCATGCTTTCACGTTCGATTTAAGCTTCATCCTCCAAGGCCTCCAAGGCCATTTTGGTCTGCCGGTAGCGCACCATCACATCCAAAATCCATATCGAAAGGCAGATGATGCCCAGGACTGCCAGCCAAAAGATCGAGAACTGCGAGGAACTCAAGCCTTTGAGGGCCGATTGGTCATTGCCAGTATTGGGGTGCTGCCCACCCATGACCCGTGGGATCACATAAAATAGCGGATAGATCGATGCTGCTGCAAATATGTTGTACACCCCAGCGACTTTGGCCCGCTGCGTGTTGTCGTCAAAGGAACGGCGCAAGACCATATAGCCGGCGTAAATGAGGACGCAGATGAGCGCACTCGTCTGCTTTGGATCCCAAGGCCACCATGCCTGAGGGTCAGTATTCGCTTTGTCGGCCCCCCAAGTCACTCGCGACCATACAATGCCTGTCGCCAAGCCCAGCAACCCAAAGAGTAGCATCAACTTTGCGGCCTCATAGGCTCTAATGTCCCATTTCAAATCTTGCTTCCGCAGAAACAAGATACTATAGACCACGGAGGTATAGCCCATGAGCATCGCGCCAAACCAGAGCGGCACGTGAAAGAAAAAGTTGCGCGCGGTCTGCGCATTCATGGGGTTTTGGTAGGGCACCTTGGCGCTGAGGCCAGCATAGATCGCATAGCTGAAACAGCCTAGGACCGTGATCCCGAGCAATGTGCGTGCAATTGATTTCCAGCTAGTGTCCATGTGCTTACTCTTTCCACAAAAACGGAAACAAAATAACAGAGACTGCGGCGATTATCACAACAAAACATGCCGAAAAAATGATCTCACTGATAGATTCTGTCCAAGCCATGCCCTGAATGGCTTTGCTCGATGCTGAAATGCCCACGAGCATCTCAGGCACCATGATGGGAAAACTCAGCACAGCGAGCAGCGTCGCCTGGTTTTGCGCCTTGGAGGCGATGGCAGAGACCAATGTGAGGTTGGCCGCAAAGGCCATGCTGCCGATGAGCACGATCACGCCATACTGCAAGGGGTCCACGATCTTGCCCGTCCCGCTCAGGAAGAGGTAAAAGCCAAGCGTGACAGCCGAGATGCCGACCATGAGCAGGCAATTGTAAAGGATCTTGGCGACGATGATCGCCCTCGGGCCAGCGAGGTTGTAGAGGTAAAGCAGCTGCCCAGTACGCTCACCCATGAAGCTCTTGGCAACTGCATTGACAGAAACAAACATCAAAATGATCCAAAAGACGACATTCCAGGCTTGCGGTGGCAAGTTGCGTTGCAAGCCGATCGAGACGACAAAGACCATGCTCAGGGCATACAGCAGCATCCCGTTGAGGGCATACTTCTGTTTCCACTCTAGGAGCAGCTCTTTTTTGAACAAGGCCGATGTTTCTCGCAGGAAGCTCATCCGTCGGCAAAGTTAGTTTGAGCGCAGGCGAATGAAAAGAGTTTTTTTTGGTGTCGGGCGGGTAGAGGTTGATCGCGGACGCGCTACCCTTGGCACGACACTATGCGATCCCGCGTGCAGACCTGCAGGTATGCGTTTGGGAATAGTAGGCCGTGCGGGCACATGCCTATTCGCGATCCCTATGAAAGGGGATCGGGGAACAACGCTTGTGGCATGGATACATGACACCCTTTTGGGGTCAAGGTGCATCTTATATGTTTGTTTTTATGCTTATCGGCAAGTGTGGCAGTATGTCAATTTTTTTGTCATGCTATTTCGACCGGAGTCTTTGGGTATTTGCAAGGCTCCGAAGGAGCCGCAGCAAATATCCAAAGACGCAGCGGAGAAATCTAGCGCCTCAAGATACTCCTCATATTTAACTTTAATATTGATGAGCAATCGTTGACAAGTGCCGCTTGAACGCACTGTGGTCAAGTAGGAAGTGCTACTGAAGGCGCTAGATTTCTCCGCTACGTGGTCGGGTCGCGTCGCTCCCCCGACCACTACCAATGACAAGTGATGTATTGTACAGATACTCAGCAAGTTGCAAAATTGAATAAATTCGTTGTGAAGGGATCGTGTTGCTGCTGGGCAGGGGGTGTATCTGTGCTCAAGATCCCTCCCCGCACGTTGTGCGGGACACAGCGGCTCCGCTGCGCTACCAATGACAAGTGATGTATTGTTCAGATAATCAGCAAGTTGAAAAATTGAATAAATTCGTTGTGAAGGGATCGTGTTGCTGCTGGGCAGGGGGTGTATCTGTACTCAAGATCCCTCGGCTACGCTCGGGATGACAGGTGGGTTTGTCATTCGATCAAAAGGCAAATCCCATTTGTGTCCACTCGGGATGACAGGTGGGTTTGTCATTCGATCAAAAGGCAAATCCTATTTGTGTCCACTCGGGATGACCAAGTGGGTTTGTCATTCGATCAAAAGGC
>JANORP010000166.1:0-32001 GCA_031415375.1 Bacteroidota bacterium
CGACACTGTCTCCTTGGAAGAGGGTCTCACGGCGGCCGAGGAAAGCCGCGACGATGGCCACGACACCGAGCAACGCTTCAAGTCAGTGATGTCGCAAGTGAATCTGCTGCCCGAGATGTGCCGCGAGATTTTTTTGATGAGCCGCATGGAGGGGCTGAGTCACAAGGAGATTGCCGAGATTTTGGAGATCGCCCCCAAAACGGTCGAAAACCAGATCGGCATCGGACTCAAAAAGATCAGGGAGGGCCTGGGCATTGGTGGATGAAAGATTCTTGGGAAAAACGGAGATATCCTTTGGGGGATATGAAATATCGAGCTGTATTGTAGGGGAATGAATGATACACGTCTATATCACTTTGCTGAAAGCGCCTCCTTCGGTCTCCTGAGCGAGGCAGAGGAGCAAGTGCTCAATGCTTGGTTGGATGCTGCGCCCGAAAATCGGGCGCACTATGCACAGATTTGTGCAATTGTGGAGTTTGGCAGCCAATACATGGCCGATGTCGATCCACAGACCGATGCCGAATGGACCAAGCTCAATGCTGCCATTGCTCCCAATGCGATCGCTACCCCGATGATTGTCCGCCCGCCATTTTGGTCGGGTAGCCGCACGTGGGCAGCTGCCGCCGCCATCGCCTTGTTGGCGATTGTCGGGGGCTATTTTACATTCTTCAAGGGCAGTGATAAGCCGCTCAATGCGTTGCATTTTGCGACTGCACTTGGCGAGACCAAAGAAATCCAGCTGGCAGACGGCTCGCATGTGCGCCTCAACGGGGGCTCGACCCTCGATGCGGCCGCAGGTTATGGCCAGACCGACCGCAAGCTCACCCTTCACGGTGAGGCTTACTTTGAGGTCGCCAAAGACAAGGCACGTCCCTTCATCGTAGGGGCTGGAGGCACTTATGCAGAAGCATTGGGCACCAAATTCAATGTGCGGATGTCGAGCGCAGATCAAGGCGTGCAACTGAGCGTGACCGAAGGCCGCGTGCGTTTCAGCGCCAACAAATTCAAGGAATTGATCCTCACTGCGGGCCAAGTGGCGCATTTTGATCCCATGAAGGGCTTTGTGCGTGAGCCGATGGTCGCCCACGATGCCGCCGGTTGGGTCGATAAACGCTTGATATTTAAGAGTACGCCATTTCAGGAAGCCGTTGAGCAAATCGAGCGTACATACGGGGTTACCATCGATTTTCCGGAACGCTTGAATGCGGGCTTGGTAAATGCTAACTTTGATCGTAAGCCACTCAGTGATGTGTTGGATGTCTTGGAAACTATGTATGGGATCCAGGCAAGCCAGTCTGGCAAGGTGGTGACACTGTCGGAGTAAGTAGCATCGCCTGCATGCGCTATCTTTTCAGCATCAGCCTTTTTCTCTTGTTGCTGTCTGCGTCCCAGCTGCATGCCCAAACGAGCATGCTCGATCAGCCGCTGACCCTCAACTACGATACACAAACACTTCCAGAGATCCTCGACGCGATCGTGCTAGTCTTGCCGATCAGTTTTTCCTACGACAGCCGCATCTTGCCCACGCAGGCGCTCACGGGTAGTTTTCAGCAGGTGCCCCTGCGCAAGGCGCTGGATGCGCTGCTCAAGCCGCTGCGCTTGGATTGGGAGCTCAAGGGCAATATCGTCGTGCTGCGTGCTGCGCCACAAATTTCCGAAAAAATTTATCACATCATCAGCGGTTATGTCGAGGACGGGCAGACGGGCGAGCGCCTCGTGGGTGCCCAAGTGTATGACATGCGCACCAAGCAAGGCACGCTTTCCAATGAAGCGGGCTTTTTCAGTTTGCGGCTCAAGGCCGACAGCGTGAAACTGGTCGTGTCCATGCTGGGCTATGCTGTGCATGGCGAGCGGTTCTTGCTGCGGCAAGACCTGCGCCGTGTCGTGCGGCTCAGGAGTGACTTTTCCTTGGAGACCGTCGTGATCACCGACCAAGACCAGCTCGATCCCATGGAGGAGGCCGGGGCGAGTGTGATTGAGGTGTCGATGTCTGACCTTGCGCGCCTGCCTGCGCTCATGGGCGAGACCGACGTGATCAATGTTCTCAAAATGTTTCCCGGCGTGCATTCAGGTGGTGATGGCGCCCAAGGTTTTTATGTGCGCGGCGGTGGTGCCGACCAAAACCTGGTCTTGCTAGACGGCGCGACCGTTTACAATTCTTCCCACCTGTTTGGCTTTTATTCCATCTTCAACTCTGATGTGATCAAGGACGTGCGCTTGGTCAAGGGCGGATTTCCTGCGCGCTATGGCGGGCGCCTGAGTTCAGTAGTGGACATACAGATGAAGGATGGCAACTTGGAAAAGGTGGAAGGCAGTGCCAACTTGGGTTTGGTCTCGGCCAAGCTTGCGATATCTATCCCGATCATCAAAGGCAAGACCTCGCTCATGCTATCAGGTCGGCGCACAATATTGGAGCCTTACTTTGCCGCAATCAATTATTTCTCGGTTCCGCTCAATGGCAATCGCCTCGGCTATTCATTTTTGGACCTGCAAGGCAAGCTACAGCATGTGCTAGGTCCCAAGGACAGGCTGTTGTTGAGCGGATATGTCGGCGGCGATCGTTTTGCCAGCGGATATGCGATCGACACAGCGGGAGTCAACAATGAATTTAAATTTGGCTTGCGCTGGAGCAATGCTGTGGCTAGCCTGCAATGGCGGCATGAGTGGAACCAACAAATGTTCAGCAACCTGAGCGTGCTTTTCAGTCAATACAAGTACACTGCCGAGAGCAAAGCCGATTTGCATTTTGAAGGCGAACCCAACATCTCCAATCGGCTGCGCACGATCAGCAGTGTGCAGGATTTGGGACTTCGTTGGAGCTTTGACCTCATGCCAGATTGCCGCAATTGGCTACGTTTTGGAGCGGCTGCTACAGCACATGTGTTTGAACCGGAGAAATATTCGCAACTGGTGTCGGGAGCGCCGATCGACTCATTCAGCACTGATCTCAGTCAGCCTGAGATCAGGTCATTGGAATCGATGGCTTGGATTGAAGATCAGGTGCGTCTCGGCAAGCGTTTCAACATGAACTTGGGTCTGCATTTCTCCGATTATTTTGTGGACAGTTCTTTTTTCTGGTCCCTGCAACCACGCGTATCTGCACGCCTGACCCTGCCCTATGGCATCGGCTTGCAAGGATCGTTCACAGATATGGTGCAATATATTCACCTACTTTCCAATGCAGGGGTAGGGCTCCCCACCGACTTGTGGGTGCCAGCAACTGGGGCTGTGCCTCCGCAACGGTCGCAGCAATATGCCGTGGGATTGGACAAAAAATTTGGAAATGGTGCTTGGGTCATCAGCGCCGAGGGCTACTATAAGCGCATGACCGACCTCATCGACTATCAGACTGGGGTCAACTTCATCGGCAATTCCGATTGGCAAGACCTTGTGGAAAAGGGCGGTGTCGGGTGGTCTCGTGGACTGGAAGTTTTATTGCGCAAAAATGCGGGCCGCTTCACGGGATGGTTGGGCTATACCTTGTCTAAGACTGAGCGGCAATTTACAGGCATCAATTTTGGGGAGCGCTATCCCTATAAATATGACCGTCGGCATGACCTATCGACGGCATTCATTTTCAGTGTGAACGACCATGTCGAGCTGAGCGCAACATGGATGTATGCGACAGGCACCGCGATTACCTTTCCTGAGGCAGTGTATTATGCGCCATCTGCTTCCCAATTGGGCTTTTGGGACTTGAATCAGGGCAAGGATCTCGATGTGATCATTGACTATGGGAGCCGCAACAGTTTTAGGTTGCCAGCCTACCACCGTTTGGACCTCAATGTGAAATTGTTGAAAAAAGTGAAATGGGGTGAAACTTTCTGGAATTTCGGAATATTCAACGTCTATAATCGCAGAAATCCATATTTTCTATTCCTTAGGGCCGACTATTCCAAGGATTCCGACTCGCCAGAGATCAAAGTGAGGAAGATGAGCCTCTTACCTATTTTGCCTGAAGTGAATTTTGGATTAAAATTTTGATTACTTTAGGATGTGCAAAGGATTTTTCACAACATACTGTTTTTGACCGTGCTGACCGCATTTTTAGGATGCGAGCGGGACTTGGAGTATGATTTAACAGGTGCTACACCTCGGTTGGTGGTCAATTCTCTCTTCTCCCAAGATAGTCTGATGCGCATTGAAGTGAGCGTTTCAGCAAGTCCAGGCAATGGTGCCTCGATCAGAAGTCTTCGTGATGCACGTATTTTTCTGTTTGAGGATCAGATACTTGTGAAGGATTTCTCCCTTGATTCGCTGATCGCGATCCCACTCGATTTTCAGGGCAACCCGATTGTCAGTGTGTCTCCAACAAAATTATTTTTCCACCATACTTTGACCACCAAAGCCCGCGATGGCGTGAAGTATCTCCTTGAGGTACGTTACCCAGAACTCGCTACGATTTCAGCCTCTGCGATCCTGCCACGCCCGATGAGCATCCGCACCATCGACCAACCTTTGAATGAGTCGATTTTGGTCAATGGGCAAGCCTTGGATCGTTTGGTATTCGAGATCGACGACAATGGAGGGACTAATAACTACTATGGGTTGGAGATACTTGCGTTCAAGCCGGGCTCCAATGAAAAGCCCCACAGGATAGTCTTTTTCTCAGGTGAAAAATCTTTTGCGGAAAATATCGTCTTGAGCGATGGGCAGCATAGCCAAGGCGTCTATTACTTGCCGGCGAATGGTGTCTATTTCAGCAATGGGAAGTTCAAAGGCCGACGCAAGCAATTTGAAGCTTATGTCGATCCCAATTATATGACCCCACAGTACCAATTGCGGGTGCGGGTGCTCACGCTTTCCAAACCTTGTTTTGATTTTGTGACCTCCTACCAGAAACAAAAGCTCAACGCCAACAATCCTTTTGCTGAGCCGACCCAAGTCTATAGCAATATCGATGGTGGGCTAGGCATTTTTGCTGGCTATTCGGTGACCGAAGCCGACTTCTAAGCCAAAGGCACAGCAATCCATTCTCCCTGCGTATTGAAAATTGAAGCTTGTTGTTGCGAAACGATCGGCGATGTTTATTGGGGGCATTTCAAAGCCAAGCATTCATCTGCGCCCACAAACTCTAGGCGAATGAATCCCTTGATTCAAACAGCTTTGGAAGGCGGCAAAATGGAGGATTTGGTAGATGCCCGGTATCCCAGAAGCAATAGAATCTGCATTTACACGTGATGTTGGGAGCAAAATGAAAGGCGTGTGCCCAGCGGTTTCAGCTTCCATCGACTCGGTTTGCGGTCACAACAGACGACGATTTCCAGTGCGTGCAATTCCATCTGCTTGGATCAGTTGGTCATTTTGCGCATTGCATCCTGCAGTTCTGCAACGACTTTGGTGCTGATTCCATTGGCTTGATCAATCAGTAGGTGGAGGCGCTGAAGCTCACTCTTGGTTCCAGCAAGGCTTTCGATTTTTTGGAAAACTTCCTTGAGTTCCTCAGACCCTGCGTAGCCACAAGACGATTTGAGGCTGTGCGCCAATTTCTTGATGCCGTCATAGTCCTTTTGGTCGAGTTGCTGTGCAAATTCTTGGTGAGCAGCAGGGAGGCGATCCACGATGCGGCTCACGATGCGGCCCATGAACACCGGGTCTCCACCGGAGAGCTCTTCTAAGTTGCTCAAATCGATGTAGTTGTAGGCATCCACGTTTTTGAGTTCCTCAATCGGGCTCACAGTGGGGGTTTCCAAAGGCGTGCTTGTGGCTGGCTGCGACGATGGACTTGCTCCAGGAGAGCTTGGTTCACTTTGGCCAGAGGGCATCGTAGATGAAAGAACATTTTCCTTCTGCAATCCCAATAGAATGGAGGCATTCATCAGCATCAACCGCACTTCGTCCAGGATAAGTGGTTTACTCACATAGCCATCCATACCTGCAGCGAGATAGCTCTCCCTATCGCCTTGCATGGCATTGGCGGTCATCGCAATGATGCGCGGTCGCAATTCCCCCAGTTCTGCAATGATGTGTTTTGTGGCCTCGATGCCGTCCATATGCGGCATTTGCACATCCATGAGCACAAGATCATAGCGTTTGTCGCGCACCGCATTTACGGCCTCGACCCCGTTTTGAGCGAGATCGGGTTCATATCCCATCTTCGCGAGCATTCCGTTTACCACCTCCTGGTTGATGATATTGTCCTCCGCGACCAAGATGTTGAGTGGGTAGAGGGTGGCAATCTCCTCGATGCTGGAGGCAAAGCGTGATTTCGTCGATTCGATGGCTTCCTTGAGCGGCTCACGGTTGGCGATCACATCGGCTAGGCGAGACAATTTGAGCGGGCGTAGCAGAAATTTCAGGCCCAGCTGTTTGTGCTTGGAGAGCTCGACAGCGTCTTCTGGGAGGCTCAACACGACAATTGGCAATTGCTCAGGAGTGTAGTGCTCCCTAGCATAGTGTAAGATTGAAAGTTGGCTATCGATCATGCGGGCATCGACGACGAGGAGATCTGGGGCCATGCTGGTGGACAATATCTCCCGCAACTCATCCAGATCACTGGTCGTCTTGCTCCAGACGCCCCATGTATCGCAAGTGGCCGACATCACACCGAGGGTAGGGCGGTGCGGGCTTGCCAACACAAGGTGCTTGCCTTTGAGACCTTCTCCCTGCAACCTCTCATTTCCGACGACGACATCACTTTCGATCCAAAAGGAGAATGTGGTGCCTTTGCCGATCTCGCTTTCGACCGAGATTTCTCCACCCATCATGGAGACAAGACGTTGGCAGATGGTCAACCCCAGACCAGTGCCGCCATATTTGCGACTGGTCGAGGCGTCGAGTTGGGTGAAGGATTCAAACAGTGTAGGCATCTTTTCCTTGGGGATGCCGATGCCAGTGTCTTTGATAGAGAAATGTAGCCGCCACCTACCGGCAGCCGTGCGTTCGCCACGGTACTTGATCAGGATTTCTCCTTTGCTGGTAAATTTGACGGAATTGCCGACGAGATTGATGAGGATTTGGCGCAGCCGCGAGTGGTCCCCGATGATCTGCGTAGGTGCATCGCGACCGATCTGGTACAATACATCGATGCCTTTATTTTGCGCGCCAAAGCCGAGCATCTCGACGACTTCCTCGATCACGGTTTCTGGTTTAATATTCACTTTTTCCAAATCGAGTTTCCCAGCTTCAATTTTTGAAAAATCCAAGATATCATTGATGACCGACAGCAAACTCTCACCACTGAGCCTAATGTTGCGCACAAAATTCTTGTGTTCGGGAGCCAAGTCACCTGCCAACAACAGGTCGGCCATGCCGATCACACCGTTCATCGGTGTGCGAATCTCGTGGCTCATGGTTGCAAGAAACTCTGATTTGGCCCTGTTGATGGCCTCTACTTGCTCTTTTTGTAGGACTAGCTCCTTGGTCGCCACGGCAATCTCATCTGTGAGGCGCTCTCGTTGCTTGCGTAGGTTGCGTGTGCGCATATTAAAAAGACCGATGACAGCTGCGCCCCCAAGCGTAAGCAGGATCCCGATAAACCAAGCTGTGTTCCAAAATGGTGGTGTAATGCGGAAAGAGAATGTCGCAGCCTCCTTGGTCCAAATGCCTTCACTGTTGGATGCCTTGACTTTGAAGGTATAATCTCCTGGTGGCAGGTTGGAATAGGTCGCGTGATCGTCTGATGTGGCTCGTAGCCATTCTTCTTCCCAGCCCTCCATCATGTACTTATAGCGCACTTTTTGCGGGAGCTTTGTGGTCGTGCCTGTAAAAGTGAAACTCAGGTGGTTTTTGTCGTAAGGCAATACGAGCCCCGCAGGGAGGGAGGTCCAAGCCGCAAATGAATCCAGTTTGCATTGATTGGGGTCGAGATCCTCCAAAAAGATACTGAGTGAATTGATCGAAACGATCGGCAGTTCCTCATTCGGGACATCGTTTGCTGGGGCATAGACAGTGATGCCACCGATGGTGCCAAAGAGCATTTTGCCATCGGCATCTCTCCACACCGCATTGAGGTTGCACTCTGGCCCAGAGAAGCCGTCACTGAGGCCATAGCTCTTGACAAATGTTGGCTCAGAGTGGTCGTCGAGACCGATATGCACGAGACCTCTTTCTGTTCCAGCCCAGAGATCGCCTTTGTCATCGACCTCCAAAAAATAGACCACCTTGGCAGGTAGGTTGTCGTAGGTGGAAAGGTTGCAAAAATCCTTACCATCAAAGCGCGAGAGACCTCCGTATGTGCCGACCCATACATTTTGGTTGTGATCGATGGTGAGTGCATTCACTTGGTCACTGCAGAGGCCGCTTGCTTCATTGTAATTGATGATGGTGTCTTGACCATAGAAAAGCACACCGCTTTTGCCAGTCGCCAGCCACTTATTGCCTTTGATGTCTTCGGCAATTGAGAAGCCTACCATGCCGAGGAGAGGATTCTCCTCAGAAAGATCGATGATTAGTCCATCTCTATAGATGAAAAATCCCATACCACTTGCGATCCAGACATCTCCATTGTTACACTCCTTGAGCGCGATTGCGGTTGAAGGTGGCACCTTGTCGCGGAGCGGGATCTGGGTAAGTTTTCCTTCATTCCATAGATAGAGGCCTTGGAAGCTGGCGATCCAAGTGCGGCCTTTGCGGTCGGTCATCAAGTCTAGGATAAATCCTTTGGAGAATAAGTCTGGGCCTTGCACGCGTAAGACGCTTTTGCCGTCATACTCATAAAGTCCGTTGCCAGTGCCAATCCAGTATTTTCCATTGGGCTGCCGATTGATGCTATAGACGAAGTCCTTGCCGAGCTCGGTCCCAAATTGGGTGAACATGCCGTCGCTATAGACCGACATGCCATCGCCTTGGGTTCCAATCCAGATATTTCCAGCTTTGTCCTCCAATGACGTGTTGAATTCTCCTCCCCAGAGCCCAGACTGTTCCTCAAAATGCACCAACTCGCCATCTTGCAGGCGATAGAGACCCTTGAAGGTGCATATCCAAAGTCGTCCAAGATGGTCGAAATTGAGATCATTGACGCGCTGCTGACCAAATTGGGATGCCGTGACCACCAGTTGAAAGTGCTTGCCATCATACCTGCTGAGCCCTTCGGCATGGGCGACCCATAGCGTGCCATCAGGGCTTGTCGTGACAGCCGTAGTGACATGGTTTTCCCCAACGGTGTATTTGAAATTGTTGACAAAATTGCCTCTGCGCATCATGCTGAGACCTCTAGAGGTGGCAAACCAAAGGTCGCCATCTGGGGTTTTTGCAACATCGTTGATTGAGTCTGAGAGGAGTCCATCCCTGATACCAATGCGCTTGAAGCGATTTTCCTGGCGCTGATAGGCGCCATGACCCACCGTGGCCACCCATATATGACCAGCGCCGTCCTCGACGATCGTGGCACGTTGCGTCATGTACAAACCTTCTGGCTCGCCATATCGATAGACTTTTTTACCGTCATAGCGGCAAACGCCTTCCCCGAAGTTCACAAACCACAGGTCACCGTGGCTGTCTTCAATCACATCGTTGACGACATTTGAGAAAAGGCCATCATCGCTAGTGAGGTAGGTAAACCCATGACCATCGTAGCGACATGCCCCACCACCGTATGTGCCAGCCCAAATACCGCCACGCCTATCTTGGCAAAGCGACATTACCTGTACTTGGCCGAGACCATCGGCTACGTTGTAATTCTTGAAGTTGTACTTCTGGCCAAAAACCCCATAAAAGGATGCCATCCATCCAATAAACCCCAATAAAACTAACGCTTTCCTCTGCGTAAAGCTTTCGCGCATTTCTAGTTGTTGATACCTATAAATTTAGGAATGATTTCTGAAACACATCTGTGTTGAAAGATATTGGTTCATTTTTGCCTGATTTTGGGTATTAAGGGAGAAAAATGTCTGAAAGTGCTTGCTGTGGCCTTAAATTTCAAGTAAATAATATGTAAGGTGGCAGATGAAACATGTAGGAAAAAGTAACACGGCCACCTTTTTCAAGGTGGCCGTGTCCAAAGAATATCTTGCTTCAGCGATCAGCGCCTCAGACTTGCATGGTTTTGAGCACTTCGTTCATGCTGCGCACAGCATCTGCCGACTTGTTCAAGTGAGCTTTTTCCTCTTCGTTGAGATCGATGTTCACGATTTTTGTCATGCCTGTGCGGCCGACTTCGATTGGGACACCAATACAAATATCATTGAGGCCATATTCGCCTTCGAGTGCCACACAACATGGAAACACGCGTGGGGTGTTGGTGACGATTGCCTCGGCGAGCTGGGCAGCTGCTGCTCCTGGAGCGATCCAAGCGCTTGTGCCGAGAAACTTTGTGAGGGTTGCGCCACCGACCATGGTGTCAGAGACAATCTGTGCCATGCGATCTGGCGCGATGAACTGTGTCACTGGCACGCCGCGCAATGTGCTGTAGCGTGGTAGGGGGATCATGGTGGTGTCACCATGGCCGCCGATCACGTTGGTTTGCAGATCGCGTGGGGAGCAGTTGAGCTCCATGGCGAGGTAGCCTGCAAAGCGGGCGCTGTCCAAGATGCCTCCCATGCCGATCACGCGGTTGCGTGGCAAGCCTGTGAGTTTCAATGTGAGGTAGGTCATCGTGTCCAATGGATTGGAAATCATCACGATGATCGCATTTGGGGAGTGCTTGAGCACGTTTTCAACTACGCTCTTGACGATGCCAGCGTTCACGGAGATCAGCTCCTCGCGGGTCATACCTGGCTTGCGTGGCACGCCAGACGTCACGACAACGACATCTGAGTTGGCGGTTTTGCTGTAATCGTTGGTCGAACCCGTCACACGGGTGCTATAACCACAGATTTGGGAAGTCTGGTAGATATCGAGCGCCTTGCCCTCGGCAAGACCTTCTTTAATATCCAACAAAACCACTTCATTGCAAAAATCACGCTTGGCGATCACGTCTGCACAGGTCGCACCGACGGCACCTGCTCCTACGACTGTAACTTTGCTCATAGCTTATGTTTCCTTTTAAGAAAAAATTGGACTCTAAGTGTGAAAAACAGCCACAAATTTAGGAGCCGATGGCTCAATATCAAAGGACAATAGGCGCTGTGCTGGAAAAAGAAAGCACATTTTTCAAGGACCAACAGTGCCTAGGCCATCGTTATGCGTCTAGGGAACCAACGACATCGTCGTCTGGAATGCAGTTTTAGAAGTGATTTCATGTGTATTCGTCTAATTTTTCATACAGCCCCTCGTGGATAAGGTTTGTATTGATGGATTTTCCACTAAATTTGTCCTCTATAGCCACCTGTAATAGGGTATTAACTCGATTGTTTGATTATGAAAAGATTCGCCTCCATAGTCCTTCTTATGTTTTTGGCCGTGGCTTTTGCCCAACCAATGATGGCCCAAAAATCGAAGGAAGATAAAAAGAAAGAAAAAGAAGAAGCAAAGCTTTGGAAGAAAAAGGCCAAAACCTATGCCAAAACACCGCTCTCCCTCAGGGATGACCTCGAAACTGCCAATAAGCAGCTCAGGGAATGCAGTGATCGCAACAAAAATCTTCAAGGAAAATTTGCGGGCCTCGAAAATACCATTGACAGCCTTCAAAATGTCTTGAATGCCAAGAATGCCGAAATGGCAGCCCTCAATACCAAGTATGAGAAGCTCCAAGCGGCATTTGAAGCCCAAAAGAACATCGTTCAAAATAATATCATCCCTGGACTTATCTACCACGTGCAGATCGGTGCCTACGTACACTTCGATATGAACCAACATTTGGTCCAGACCGACAAGACGTTTGAAGGCGAGACCCGCGACGGGATGAATAAGTACATGATTGGCAATTTCAAAGACATTGCCAACGCCGAATCCTTTAAGGAAGACGTGCGCAAGCTCGGTATCAAAGACGCGTTTGTGGTCGCCTACATCGATGGCACCCGCAGCACGATCGAAGAAGCTGCCAAGTACAATGGCGGCGGCAAAGGCATTAACACCGGCGATAGCAATGGCAAAACCAATGGTAGCAGCGAGTCTTCTGGCAAAGCTGGCATCAAAGGCAATCGCACAGGCGGCAAAGATGCAATCAAGACGGGCGGCAAATAAGCCACTCTGAATCGAATTGAATAGAATAAAAGGGTCAGGCCATTCGTCTGACCCTTTTGCATTGGTGCGCCCTACGTTCCGTGACATCTCTCCTGAAATTAATCAGGCCCAACCGTGCCCTAGACATGCACACTGGATATCCGTTTCGCGACTTTTTGGAGCTTCAAAGGCATGTAATTTCAAAGAGTGCCGATTTTTACTTGTAGGTTCCCCTCGGCTTCCTTAATTTAACTCTTCAATAAAATAGGATGCCATTTTTAGCCTTGCCAGAATTCAATCACAAAGTCCTTTTGGGCATGTGGAAAGTAAATGAGTCAGAAGAGGAGCTTCGGTCAAGACTCAATATCTACGAGAATGAACAACGCATTTTGGAGGGGATTTCCCACCCCCAAAAACGGTTGGAATGGCTCAGTAGCCGCCTTTGCCTCAAAGAACTGCTCAAAATCACCCACAAAGTCGAATCTCTCAACGAGCCCACGGGACAGCCCTACCTGAGTGATCGCTCGTTTCATATCTCCTATTCCCACTCCAACATGTATTCGGGGGCCATCGCCTCACAGGATTACCCTGTGTCGATCGACCTCGAGGACTTGAGCAAAGTGCGCAACCTTAAGACGAGGTTTCTTTTCATGCATCCCGATGAGTTGTCCTATTTTGATGACTCTACCGACATGCGTGCATTTTTCCTAATTTGGAGCGCGAAAGAGACACTCTACAAAATCTACACAAAAAAGGGAATCGTCTTCAAGGAAAACCTTCTCATCAATCGGGAAAGGAAGCCAATTGAAGAAAGCGGCACGGTTTCTGGTACACTCAAGATGAATGGAATTGAAAAGATTTACACGATCCACTACTGTTTTTTTCCTGGTGTATTGCTCACTTACACTTTTGACCCAGGCTTGTAGCTCAACTGCAAGTGGCAATGCATCACCAGAAAATACCCCTGAGCCCAAGCTCGGTGTAGAGTCTGTGGAGTTACAAAAGTTGATCGCAGATTCAGATCGGCCATACGTCTTGATCAATTTTTTTGCCACTTGGTGCAAACCCTGCGTCACCGAGCTCCCCGAATTGGTCGCTCTCCAAAGTGATCCTTTGTCTGAAGTCAAGGTGCTGCTCGTCTCGATCGACAATGTCGCAGATGCCAAGACGAAACTCCGAGGATTTCTCGCAGACAATGGCGTCGATTTCCAGACCTATGCTCGCCCCGAAAACGAGGCGGCACTGATCCATGAGTTCTATCCGATTTGGAACAACCGTATTCCGCTGTCCCTCATTTTCAACCATGATGGCAGGTTGCTTGAGGCCATTACAGGTATGACCGACCGCAGCGAAATCGAATTGATCGTGAACAAGCACAAACGTTTAGGTAGCTGATTATGAATTTTTTGCGCACATTTTTCACTGCCCTTTTGCTTGCTGGTCTGTTGCAAACAGCCAACGCCCAGTCGCTCGATTCGCTCAGTTTGAGAGATACAGACAGCAACTTGGTGAACTTGGCCAAGTTTGCCTCCAACAAAGCGCTCGTGCTGATCTTCACCGGCAATCACTGTGTCTATTCCAAAAAATACGAAGACCGGCTCATCCATATTGCGACCGAGTTCATGCCCAAAAACATCGGCTTCCTGCTCGTGAACAGCAATGACCCCGAGCTGAGCCAAGACGATCGTTTTGCCCTCATGCGCGAGCGCGCCAAGGAAAAATCCTATCCCTGCCCCTATTTGCACGACGCCGATGGCGTCTTGGCCAAGCTACTTGGCGCAACCAAAAACCCCGAGGTATTTGTCGTGCGCAAAGGCGACAAAGCTTGGGAATTGCTCTATTCTGGCAAAATCGATGACAATCCACTCATTGAGGAACGGGTGGAGCGCAAGTTTCTCGTCGAGGAACTGAGCCGCATTGTTGCAGGGGACTATGGCCCAGCAACATCAGTGCCAGCAGTGGGTTGCACCATCAAGATGAAAGAGTAGCCGGGCAAATGCTAATCGGAAAAGCCAGAAGGCACCAAGTTGAGCGATTCAACTTGGTGCCTTCTGGCTTTTTGGGTGGATCTGAACTGTGCGAATCAGGCCAATACCTTGTCGCGCAAGACCTCGGGCGTAGCCCTGAATCGATAGAGCTGATCGCGCAATCGGGGTTTAAAGCCCGCATCGCTGATGCTCTGCTGGATTTCCTCTGAGCTGAACCTGAAGGGGGCACCCGCTGCTGAGACCACATTCTCCTCGATCATGATCGAGCCAAAATCGTTGGCACCTGCATGGAGGCACACTTGAGCGACCTCGGGGCCGACCGTGAGCCAACTGGCTTGGATATTGGTGATGTTGGGGAGCATGATGCGGCTCAGGCTGAGCATGCGCAGATATTCCTGAGCAGTTACCTCATTTTTGACGCCTTTCACACGGTTCAGAAGCGTGCCATCGTCCTGGTACGGCCATGGAATGAAAGCTAGGAAACCATTGGCGTGGGCCGGCTTCTCGGCTTGCACCTGTCGGATGCGCACGAGGTGATCGAAGCGCTCCTCGATCGTCTCGACGTGCCCAAACATCATCGTGGCGCTGGTGGTGATGTCGAGTTGGTGACATGCACGCATCACGTCTAGCCACTCTTCCCCCAGGCACTTGCCATTGGAAATGATGCGACGCACGCGGTCGGCGAGAATCTCTGCGCCAGCGCCAGGGAGCGAGTCCAAGCCCGCAGCCTTCAAGCGCGTGAGCGTCTCCAGATATGTGAGGCCGCCCATTTCTGAGATGTGCACGATCTCGGGTGGCCCGAGCGAGTGCAGACGCAGTGCAGGATACCAAGCTTTGAGCTTACGAAACAGTGTCTCGTAAAAGTCAATCCCTAGTTCTGGATGATGACCACCTTGCAGCAGCAATTGATCACCACCGAGGGCGAAGGTCTCCTCGATTTTGCGGCGATAGGTCTCGTCGTCGGTGATATAGGCGCGATCCTTGAATTTCTCAGTCGGTGGGACAAAGAAATTGCAGAATTTGCAATTGGCGACGCAGACATTGGTCGTATTGACGTTGCGGTCAATCTGCCAAGTCACGATGCCAAGCGTATCTTTTTTCTTTTCCTTCCTGATTTCGTTGGCCACGTACATCAGGTCGGGGAGCGAGGCGTTGTGATAGAGGTACACGCCTTCCTCCAAGCTCAAATGCTCCAGCGCAAGCGCTCGGTCGAGGAGTTGTTGGGTATTCATTGCCCTTGTTTTAGGAGAGAACTCCTCAGCGGCCCAATTGTTAGGCGTTCGTGTAGGAATTGAGCATGACAGGCATCACGAGCATGAGGAGGTCTTCGCCTTCACCCTGTGTGCTAGGCAAAACGATGCCCGCGCGGTTGGGGGTGCTCAGCTCGATGAGAACCTCGTCGGTGCTGGCATTGTTGATGATCTCGATGAGCAACGATGCGTTGAAGCCGATCTCAATGTCGCCGCCTTCATAGTGGCATTTGAGGGTTTCCTTGGCTTCGTTGGCGAAGTCGAGATCCTCGGCACTCACGGTGAGCTCGCTGCCACTGGCCTTGAAGCGCACTTGGTGGCTGGTTTTATTCGCAAAGATGTTTACCCTTTTGAGTGTGCCCAGCAACTCTGACCGGCTGATCATGAGTCGGTTGGGGTTGTCTGTAGGGATCACATTTTGGTATTCTGGATATTTTTGATCGATCAGTCGGCAGACGAGCAGCATCGAGCTGCTACGGAAAAATGCATTGGACTGATTGTACTCTATGCGCACAGGCTCATCGTTGTTTTCAAAGCTGCTCTTCACAAGGTTGAGGGCTTTTTGTGGCACGATGAAACTCGCAGGATCTTTTACGGTGATATCGACACGACGATAGCGCACGAGGCGGTGGGCGTCGGTAGCGACAAAAGTGAGGGCGTCGGTACCGAGGTTGAAGTAGATGCCGTTGAGGGCAGCTTTGTCTTCATCGGTAGATGCTGCAAAGAGCGTATTGTTGATCGCAGTCAACAAAGCCTTGGCAGGCATCGCTGCTGCCTGGGTATTTTCAGGAACGGGAATCTTGGGGAAGTCCAAGCCATTCTCACCACTCAATTTGTATTTGCCGTTTTCAGAGCTCAATTCGATGCCATAATTCTCCTCATCGATGCTGAATGTGATCGGCTGATCTGGAAGCGCCTTGAGAATGTCTAGCAAAATCTTGGCTGGCACGGCGATCTTCATAGCACCTCCACGCGACTCAATCTGCAAAGAGGTCTGCATGGAGATCTCGAGGTTGGTCGTCGAGATGGTGAGCTTGGCGTCTGCGATGTCAAAGAGAAAGTTCTCAATGATCGGTAATACAGAGCGGCTGGGAATCACGCCAGAGATCTTGCTCAACTGCTTCAACAATCCCGAGGAGGAGACAATGAAATTCATAATTGAAATCTATGATAATAGAGCGGCAAATCTAAGCAAATGGGACTTAGGAGCCAAGTTATTTTTCCCACAGCACGACTATCGTGGCAGTTGATCCACATAGCTGAGCAGTCGCTCGGCGAGTGCCCGCGGTGCATAGTGTTGTTGCGCCCAAGCGTATCCTTTTTCGCCGATTTCTTGCATCTGAGTAGGATTTTGAAGCAATTTCAAGGCTTTTTGGGGATGCTTGAGATCCACCCCAAGGTAATGTATGTAGTTTTTGGGCATTTCTGGAAGGCTGATGCGGTATTGCTCAAAGTCCACGTGAATGGCCATGCTCTTTGCACAAAAAGCTTCCCATAGCCGCCAACTATCCCATTGATAGACACGGTAGGTGTGATTGGTATGCAGGCCTATCTTTTTTGCGAAATTGTTCATCCGCCCAATCGAGGCTGCGCTGTCCACAAAATAGTTGACGAATTTCCACGGATACCAACCCCATACGGTAGGTTTGATGAAAAAATCCCCCCCAAATGCAGACGTGGCGACGCTGTGACCAATACGTTCCAGATAGGAAGTGTTGTGTCGGCCAGCGCTCTGCCAGACCACAAATTCCTTGTAGTCAGAACTTTGTTCCAGTCCACTCCAATCAAAACTCTCCCGCGTGGTATCCAGCAATTGGGGATCGAGCCGATCCCATAGCTCGACTTGCGCACGCTGCCGCACACTGTGAGCGTTGCGGTAATTGAGGCAGATCTTGTCTGTTTTTGACAGATCTGGGCGCGACAAGTCAATCATATGCTGCGTCATCCCGTAGGCCCAAGGCTTGAAATTGCTAGGGTAGGGGATGCCCTCATACATGAAGGTAAGAATCAGATCAAACTTCTTGTAGAAGGCCATGCGCATCTGTTTTTGCATGACCATGCCATCTCCCGTGTGAATGAAGACCTTTTTGCCCCTCGATTCGAAGAAGGCTTTTGGGAAATTGCCGTCGCCGTAGGTGATGTATTGCTCCGTGAGGATCACGATGTCTGCGTCACGTGGATCGACACTGGGGTTGTGCTTGAAAAGCAAATTGCCATCTGCCTCCCGCCAATAGTCGGCGCTTGCATCAAAGGTCATGCCCAGTGCCCGTAGGCCCTGAGCCATCCCGATCGCGTTGTGTTGGTAGCCCATCTTCTCGATCGGCTGTACAAAAAAATAGATCTTCATGCAGACAATTCCCGCTTTGCGATTCCTCTGCAAGATAGGAATTTACGGGAAAGCTATAGGCGAATGCGCGTGCCTTTCTTGTCGTCTCCCTTACAGGGTGGCCGGAGCCGCCATGAAATAGTTGTGGACCTTCAGAAAGCGGTCGATCACGAAGTGCTGCACGGTCATCAACTCGGGCTTGGGGCCCTTAAGATAACCAAAGAAGCTATTGACATTGTCTGGTCGCACAAAGAGGAGCAAATCGGTTTCCTTGGCGTCTTTGGTTTTGAGCTGGATGTGTGCGGCGGGTGGTGATTGCAGGAGGGAATCGAGCAGGCCAGGATAGCCTGCATCGGCAAAACTCTCGGCAAAAACCTTGCCTTGAAACAACTCCAAATAGGCGCCTGCACGATTGGGTTCTGCCTTGAGGCCATCGAGCATCCACTCGGAACCGTTTTTTTGCAAGGAATAACTCTGTTGGGCAGAGTCTGGGGTATAGGTGACTGTCACGCCGACCAAATCCTTGCCTTGCACATTCCAAACGGCCTTTTCCCGCCAATCCAAGATTTCTGTAGAATAATAGATGGAGACATAGCCATCCAGTGCAGGCTTAGAAACCAAATAACATTTGTCTGAAAAGCCCATTTTGAAAATGTTGGCAGTCTGTGCACTATTGGTCGCGCCGATCAGGTAATCCTTGAGTGTATTGCCGTCACGATCCCAGATGCGCACGCGCAAGTGGTTGCGCTTGAGCAGGCTCAGGGCTGTTGCCTGCCCCTTGGGTTCCACAGGTTGCAGCACTCTGATTTCCATCAATGTCGTGAGGAAATCCTTGATTTTGGGCTCGCTTGCAAAATATTGGCCATTTACTGTCCAGACCTTCGCCGTATCCATCGCCAATGTGAGCTTGGTCTTGCTCACATTGAGTTCCATTTTCTCGATCTCGATCTTGCCGATTGCGTTTGCGTCGGTGATGTGAAACTCGTTGTCTGGCCCATTCCACTTATGGAAAAAAGCAAAATAGGCGGCCACCAATGCGATGAGTATTCCTAGGAGCAGGAGGGTGGTTTTCTTGTTCATTTTTGCTGGAGGCGTTGGTTTTTGTAACGTCTGAGAAATGCACGCACGATGCCAAAGATGATTACCAGCAGTACTGGCAAACCAATGTTGACCAAGCGGATGGTCGTTTCGTTGCCAAGGATTTTTTCGCGGTCGAGCATGCGGTCGTTGAATTCACGCACGCGCAATTTGGCGAGGAGGTCTTGGCCCGTCATGATGTCGATGAGATTGATCATGAGTTGCTTATTTTCCTCGGGCAGACGCTGCACCTTGCCGCCCACCTGCTCGCCTGTAGCGAATTCTCCATCTGAGATCAGCACGACAGAAGGGTGCTTGCCTGCCATCGTGGTGCCCGTAAATGCTTCGTTGGGCGCATTGGGGGCGAGGCTGTCTTTGGGGATCGAGCGGCCTGCAAAAGTGCTGGAAAATTGGCCTTCCAGCAGCAAACCCATGATCTGCCCACCTGCGGTGTACAGCGAAAAATCGGGTTTGATGCTCAATTCTTGGTCGATGTTGATGAACTGCCGCCCTTCCTTCAACCATGATTGCTGCGAACTTTTGAAGAGGACCGTCTTGTTGATCCCTTCCATGTTGAAGGTGTCGATGCTCGCGGGGTAGCGCATGAGCAGGCTGGACAGGTAGCGCG
This sequence comes from Bacteroidota bacterium, assembly GCA_031415375.1. Classification (GTDB taxonomy): domain Bacteria; phylum Bacteroidota; class Bacteroidia; order J057; family JADKCL01; genus JADKCL01. Next base: position 19,252 of record JANORP010000166.1, read on the forward strand.
TCGCAGGGTGTGCAGAGAGGTTGCGAATGATGGGAAACCAAGGCCAGTAGGCTTTGCGTTGCTCATTGCCAAAGGCTGCTGTATAGCTGCCGGCTGTGATCATGCCCGGCAATTGGGCGTCTTTCACAAGATTGTAGTTGAGCTTCACGCCCCATTTCATAAATAGGTCGTCTAGGTTGGTGCTGCGCAGGTCGGTGAGGGTGCTCGCTTGCTCGCCGATCGTGAAGTCCAGGATCTCGTGGTCCATCAAAAAGATGACCTGCCCGCCGCGCATGATGTATTGGTCGATCTCATATTTTTCCCGCTCACTCAAGGCTATCTGTGGTTGCGCCACGATGAGCAGGTCGAGGATCGATGGCCCTATGGCTTTGCCTCTACGCAGATCGACGTCGATGATATTGTAATAATGGTCGATGTCCTGAAACAAATCGGCCATGCGCTCACGCGGATATTCGCCATGACCTACCAAAAGGCCCACGGTTTTGTACTTCTCACGACTCATGTTGTAGATTGTCGTGAGCAGGTTGTACTCAAAGCGTTGCAGGGCACGGGAGACCGAGAAATCTGGTGCACCATCTTGTGTGTAAGTGCAGTTGTGGATGAGGTTCATCATCACTGCCTTTTGGTCATAGGTCACCTCTGCGTATGGCAAAATCTGGATCTCCTGCTGCTGGGTATAGCTCGTGGGCATGCTCAAGCGAAAGGGATACAGTTGCTTGTCTGCAAATCGTTTCATAATGCCAGGGTCGGTCGTGGGATCGACAAACTGAAAATCGAAATGGCCATTGCCACTGAGCACCAGCTCGTCGAGCAGGGTGCGCATGCCATCTTCAAACTGCTTGTAGTGCGTCGGCAGGTCGCCGCCGTAGTACACGGTCACAAAGACATTCTTGGGCAAGGTGTCGAGGTACTCCTTGCTCACCTCCGAGATCGTGTGGCGACCATCATCTGTGAGGTCGTAGCGCCTGAAAAAATTTCCAGATATGAGGCTGATCACCAAGACTATGCCGATGACCAAACCTAGTTGGATGAGAATGCTGAGCCTAGTTTTCTGCTTCATGGCTTATCTCCTTTTGAGGCTCAGGGTGGCTTTGGTGCCAGCGAGTGTGATCGCCAGCACGCTCAAGAAATAGACGATGTCGCGGGTATCGACGACCCCCAACGATATGTTTTCATAGTGCGCCAAGAGGCCCAATCGCTCGATGGCAAGGTTCACTTTCATCAGGGATTCCAATTCAGAGCTGAAGCTGAACCCAAAGTACATGACAAAACAGAGGAAGCCACCGATCACGTAAGCGACCACTTGATTGTCGCTCAGGGCCGAACTCAGAATGCCAATCGCGGCAAATATGCTCCCCAACAGAAACAACCCAATGTAGGCTCCGATGATCGGGCCATTGTCGAGCCGACCCGCATAGCCGATCTGAACCAAGGATTGATTGAGGAGCTCAGGATTGCCGGCGCGTGTTTGCAATTCGGCGGGATCCATCGCGAGATCTTCGACCGAGAGGTAAAAGATGAAGCTCGGCAAGATGGTGACAAAGACCAAAAATGCCGCTGCTGCAAACTTGCCGATCACGAGCTGAAAATCGGTGATCGGCTTGGTTGCCAAAAACTCGATTGTACCCGTCTTCACTTCCTCAGAGATCGAGCGCATCGTGATGGCCGGAATGAGCAAGATAAAAAAGATGGGCGCATATTGGAAGAGCAAGCTCATATTGGCCTTGCCAGTGAGCAGCACATGCTCGTCAAACACCCAAAAGAACAAGCCTGTGAGGATGATGAAGACGATGAGCACGATGTAGCCGACCAGCGAGTTGAAAAAGCTGGCGACTTCTTTGCGAAAGATGGTAAAGCTGTTCTGCACGACTTAGCCCCTCGTTAGGTTGCGGAAGACTTCTTCCAGGTTTTTTTCCTTTTTCTGCATGCTGGCAATCGGATTGTCTTGGGCAATGCTTTGCTCCATGATCAGCCGTCGCAAGTCGATCTCGATCGGCGAGTAAAAGCTGAATTCGCGACCTTGCAGACCTTCGATTTCTACCCGCACTGCGGCATGTAGCGCCTTGACAGGCTCCAATGCAAAGCCTGGCTTGTCAAAACTGATGCGCAAGACATGCTCTTGATTTTTGCCGCCTCGCACATCCTCGATAGGCCCGTCGGCTACGATCTTGCCTCGGTCGATGATGATCACGCGGTCGGCGATCGCCTCTACCTCGGGCAAGATATGCGTCGAGAAGATGATCGTCTTGGACTTGCCGATTTCCTTGATGAGGCTGCGGATCTCGACAATCTGATTGGGATCCAAGCCTGTCGTGGGCTCATCCAAAATGAGAATGTCGGGATCGTGGATGAGTGCTTGGGCCAAACCCACGCGTTGCCGATAGCCTTTGGAGAGCATCGCGATTTTCTTGTGCTGCTCGCGACCGAGGCCCGTCATCTCGATGATCTCGGGGATGCGCTGACTCAGGTGCTTGCTCGGCAAGTGGTAAAGTCGGCCTACAAACCGCAGAAATTCATGCACATACATGTCGAGGTACAGCGGATTGTGTTCGGGCAGGTACCCGATACGCTTGCGTATCTCTAGGCTATTTTCATGGATGTTGAGATTGTCCACCTCGACGGTACCGCTGCTCGGCGGCATGAAGCACGTAATGATCTTCATGGTGGTTGTCTTGCCCGCGCCATTGGGGCCGAGGAAACCTACAATCTCACCTGCCCCGATCTGAAAGTCGATCGCGTCGATCGCATTTTGCGTTCCGTAGGTCTTAGTGAGCTCCTTGACTGTGATCATGCTGCTTTTCTTGAAAACACAGGGACTAAGCCCCGCTCGTAACATCGATGGGAGGGAAAATACATCCCCAAAACCGCAAAGCGTTCACAATTCCCATTGACAGGCGGCAAATTTAGAAAATTGCATGGAAATCGCAGAAGGAAATGCAGCTTTGGATTACAGGCTTTGGGACGGTGGGGGGCGCTCACGTCCAGAAGATCGGCCTTCAGTTCGCTGGGGAGACGAATGTGCTCGACAAAAACCGTGTTGGACGGGCAGAATCTGGGGGCCAAAAATCATTTAGGACTTTTTAACAAGTGAAAGACCTCCGTGGTGCCGTTGCGACAACCGCTAGCTGCCCAAATGGCCGATCGACCTCCGCAGGCGCGGCCCACTGTTTATTGCTCATCACCCAAAAAATCGCATCTTCGCAAACTGTGAGTCGCTTGCACACATATTTCCTGTTGACGGTGTTCCTTTGTTTGGGAAGGGGTGTCTTTGCGCAGCCCAAGGCGATCAAAAGCGAGGCCCTGCAGCTCGCCCATGAAGGCGATGCGCTCCTCGCGCAAGGCGAATATGACCAAGCTGTCCAGAAATATTCCTATGCACACAAGCTGGTTCCGTCTGATATCGGCTACCGACTTGGGCTTGGTCAGGCATGGTTTTTCATCAAGGAGTATGACAAGGCGATGGAGCTTTGCAGCGGGCTCATGGTCGGTCGTCAGGCTCGTGCGCAAGCTTTTCAGATCTATGGAAATTGCCAAGACGGCAAGGGGATGACCTACGAAGCCCTTGAAACCTATCGCAAAGGGCTTCTCAAGTTTCCGCAAGCGGGTATCCTTTTTGCAGAGATCGGTTTGGTGGAGGCGGCGCGCGGCGAATCAGCAGCAGCCTTGGACGATTGGGAGCGGGGTATCCTCGCGCAACCCAACTTGCCGACCAATTATTACTTCGCAGCGCGCAATTGCTTTGAAATGGGCGATTATGCTTGGGCAGGCCACTATGCCGAGCTTTTCATCAACCTGGAGCGCACCGGCGACCGTGTGCGTGACATGAGCAAACTGCTCATGGCCTGCTATGAAAAAGCACGCCGATTCGACTACGAAAAAGCTTTTCAATGGCGCTTTTACCAGGTCCCGGTCCTCGCCGCTGGGATTCCGCCTCCATATCCTGCTACGCATGGCCATCTCGACCAAGCTTATGCCTCTGAATTCACCGACACTTCGAGCACTATCGGCATCCACAATTTGCTGGAGGTGAGGCGATTTGTCTGTCACCTGCTGCCTACCTTGGCCCCCGACGACCCTGCGATCGGTCTTTGGCGCTGGCAGCAGCATGTGGCCCAGCTGGGCCACTGGGAGGCCTATACGTATTGGATGCTGTATGATGCCCGTCCCGATGAATTTCTTGCTTGGTTTGAAAACCATGGCCCTCAATATGAAGCATTTGAGAGCTGGTTTTCAGGCGATACATTTCTCTCACACATCAAGCGGCCCGTTGCACGGGTCTTACGCGACAAAAAACGAAAAAGATGATCATTTACAGCGTCACTGTGAGCATAGACAATGCTGTGGAGGCCGATTGGGTTGCGTGGATGCGCACCAAACACATCCCCGATGTCATGGATACGGGCTGCTTTCAGACTGGGCATTTGCAGCGCTTGCTCGACCCCTTGCCCGAGGCGGGGGTGAGCACTTTCAACGTGCAGTATGAATGTGTGAGCATGGAGGCCTACGAGGCTTATGTGGAGTTGCATGCGCCACGCCTACAAACCGAGCATACCATGCGTTACAAAGACCGATTCGCGGCTTTTCGCACGCTTCTTAGGCGCGAGGACAGCTTCTGACCCCGACTTTGCAAAATTGTAGTGGCGATCGTAGGGCTGGAATGCGCGGCCGACAGGAATGGCAAATGCGTCAGTGTTTGCGTGCACTCACGATGTAACCTGTCCCGCTCAAGACCATATTGCGGTGGGAGTAGCGCTCCATCCACCTGCGAATCGGGATGGTGATGAAGCCGAGGACCGTATCAAACGGTGCGACCGCCACTGAAAAGTCAAAGTACCTGAACTCCAATTTTTGATAGCCATTCACCTTCAAGTATCGGTCAAAGGCCTTGGGCGAATGCACGCGCGGCCTAAATGGGAAGTGGTGGAGTTTGCCACGGCCTAGGACGCGTTCCTTCACAAAATTCATGGCGCTGTGCAGGAATTTACTTTTTTTCAGCGGCTCGATCAGCGGTGCCGTCCACTTGCGCAATGCCCAGCGATTGGTGACGTTGATGATGAGTACGCCGCCTGGCTTGAGCACACGGCTGATCTCATGCATCCATTTTTCATCACCAGGCAGGTATTCCACGACGCCCGAGCAGATGATGAGGTCAAAAAATTGATCCTCAAAAGCGAGTGCCTCGATGTCGCCGGTCGCGAGGTGAATTTCATTGCGCACCTTGGCTTGGGCGACTTTTTCCTGGGCGATATCGACCATGGCTGCGGCGATGTCGATGCCCCATACCCGCCAATCGTGGCGGGCGAGGTCCAGCACCATCTCGCCTGGCCCACAACCGATGTCGAGCACGCGGGCGTCTGATGGCAGGGTGAGGTTCAGCGCCATGTCGAGCATGTAGCGATGGCGGTATTGCAAGGTCGGATAGCCGTCTTTGGAACCGTAAAATTCACGGTCATACTGCCGCGCTTCCCCTTCATAATAGTGCTTGACGATACCTTCTTTCATGTCTTAGCGTCTCAGGTGCAGGCGGTAGAGCATGTCTTTGGCCTGCTGCTTAAAATATTTTGGGTGGAAAGGTCTGGAAATTTTTGCAGAAAATCGCCTGAGATCGTCTTGCGGCTCTATTTCGATGCGGTGCAGGGCAAATAAATTTGCGGTCGTATTGTAGCGGCTCCACAGTGTAGAGCAAGCGCTGAGGTAACCCGCCTCGCGGACAGCCTGCTGGCAGCGGTGGTCAAAATCACGCAATTGACCATAGGGATATGAAAAATGATGCACTTGGATGCCTAGCTGCTCCTCTAAAATGGCCTTGCTGAGGATCGCTTTTTCTGCGAGTAACTCGGTCGATAGCGATCGCATATGGCGATGTGCCATGCCGTGAGACCCGATGGTCACTTCGACAACCTTGGCGATCTCCCGCAAGGCCGCCCAATCCATGATGGGGATGGCGCCATCGTCCCAGACATTGGATTGCCCGACAAAATTGGTGGGCACATAGACGGTCGCTGGATATTCATAGCTTCGCAAGATGGGCAGTGCGATTTCGCGAAAGCTCTCGTAGGCATCGTCAAAGGTGAGCGCCACCAGATTGCGCAATGCCTTGCCCTTGCGTAGCCGATCGACATAGTCGTCCAAGTGCGTGATCTTGTACCGCTGGTCACGCAACCACGACAGCTGTCGCACAAAGTTCACCGCCGAAACCGTATTGAATCCGGCTGCGTCGCCGAGGTTGTGGTACATCAAGATCATGGACGCCTTGGTAAATGGTGGAGCCAATATTTGGCAGGATCAAGATATGCGTTTCTGTTGGATTTGTAAACCCTGTGATTCCTCTGCAGTATTGTTCTAGCTGTAGCGCCGACAGCTGCCTCAGTTGCGTCGTAGCACTTCACGGTACAAATCCTCTACTTGCTGCCGCGCCCATGGGTATTTGCGCAAGAAGCGCAAGCTCGAAGTGATGCTCGGATCGCTCCGAAAACAATTGATAGGGATTTTCATGCCCAGCATTTCCCAACCATAGTAGTCCACTAGCTCGTCCAGGATCATTTGCAATGTCTTGCCGTGGAGCGGGTCGGGATTTTTGGATTCCATGGTGGCAAATTACGGTAATCTTTGGTGGAAATCAGGCGCTTTACAGGCTTGTTTTCTGTTCAAGCAATCACGCGCAGATGTTTGTTGAGGGCGCGCACAGCCGTGTCAAAGTCCGGTAGGTTTTGCATTTGATCCACCAATGATCCTTGCCACCGCGCCTTGTATTGGGGCAGCTTTCCTTCCAAGGCAGCTTTGAAACGTGTAGGATCGTAATTTTTGTGTCGGGCCTTGCGCTCAAATTCCAGTTGGCAATAGCTCACATCGACCCCGTGAATGTCGGTGAGATACCAGAGGTCGTAAAGGTCGCGTGGCTGCATGCAACCGATGACAGCACACATTTTTTCGATGATGACTTCCTCGAGAGAATAGCATTGCAGCTTGAAATCTTGGAGGTCGCTATACCCGAGGAAAATGGGGAGCCACACCGTTGGGTATTGCATCGCTTCTCCGCAGGTGATATCGACTTTGATTTGTTTGCCTTTGCCACCTAGTGGGCCAGTATAGGCGATCTGGAAGTGGATGCTGCCGCTTATGTGCTCGCCTTGATCGACAATCTGCAAAGGGATGTTGGCCTCTTCCAAGATCCTTTCAAAGACGCCAGCCATTAAGGCAAGTAGAGCGTCATTTGTAATCTCTGCGACGACTGTGAAATCGAGGTCCTCTGAAAAGCGGTAATCTTCAAAATAGGCTTTTTTGAGAACCGTGCCGCCCTTGAAAGCAAGGGCATTCGCAAGGGTAGGTTGCGTGGCGATTCCCCAGAGAATCCAAGTGAGGATGTAATCCTTTTCGATTTGCGTGTCCCTGACCTTGGCGGCAAAGGCCTTTTTTTGAAGCTCTCCTGATCGTATCATGAATAGATGGCTGATTGGATGGTCGCAACATCGACATTTTCTTGCACATTCCAAAAGCTGCGGTATTTGCCGCTGCGGGGGAGCTCAGGATCAAGCGGGACGTAAGTGGCTGATCGCGTTGCGCTGAGCTGGTCAATGATGGGGGTCTCTATCTCTAGCAGTACTAGCAGGTAGCCTAGCCGCTTGAGCACGGCTTGCGATCCAAATCGCGTGACGTAATCAAGGAGGCGCTCATAGTTCAATCGGGCTCTTGCCATGTGAATCGCACGGGCAATCTCGGGGATCCCGCCTGCATAGCTTGGTAAGAAGAGGCAGTCCACGATGGTTTTTTCAAGGTCAGAGCAAAGTACCTGGGTGTGGTCATCAATCCAGATTTTTTTATAGCCAAAGAAGTGTTTGTGGTTGTGGTAGATGTATTGGAAGGGCACCGACTTGATTTGGGTAGGCCGCGAAGTGAGTTGCCGATCCACGACGATTTGCTCTTTGAGTGATGGTTGCACGATCAGGTTGTGAATTTGCAGCGCAGAGTAATAGCCAATATAGTGCTGGCAACCACTGGTGAGCGTGGCTGCGAGTTGGTGCCAATTGGGTGTGTAGCTGGCAGCATCGAGTTCATAGGGCACGAGGTGATAGCTGCCTTCTTTTACACGCATGAGCAGCCCACGATGTGTCATGTCGCTCAATAGCTGCCGCACGGTGCCTGCTTTGGTACTCGGCAGTGCGTGGATGGCCTCCCCGATCCCAAAGTAGCGCTGATCTATCGATGAGAAGTGGCTCAATAGGCGTGCTGATTGGGTCGATATGGTTTTATATTTTATATCTTTCATATAGGTTAAAAGCTGACAAATGTAATACAAAATATAAGTTATTGTACTACTTCCTCCCAACATCATCCCTCCTCCAAAGTTATTATTATATTTTGTATTTTAAAAATCACTTACAAGCTGATTTTAATAATATAAAACATAATTTATAAGCTTTCGACATGCTTAGGCGCTCATTATTGGGGTAATCTTACATCGTTTTGTGCTGGATTTTCAAATTTTCAGACCTGCGGAATGGTATTGCGATTATTGGGTCGTGCTTCAATCGTGGTCCTATCGATGTCCTGTGCCAATCCACTTTGGGATGTCTTTATTTATTTTTCTGCAAAATGGCTTTGTTTCTTGCGTGGTAATCTCTTATCTTGAGCAATCAATCGTCATTTTATGAAAAGAGCATTTACCTTCATCTTCCTCTTAGTGGCCTTGTTGCCAGTCTTGATCCATGCACAGTGCACCTTGGCCAATTTTACCTCAGTCGGCAACATCGGGCCAGGCGGTGTTCCTTTTGTGAGCACATCGGGGATTACGGTCAGCGTTTCTGCGCCAGGTGTGCCTACCCTCGGGAATACGAGCTATACTTGCAGTGGGCAGACATTTGCCTGCGCAGCCACTGCATGGTGGCCCAATGCTGTCCCACATATCATTACAGTCAATTTCTCCGCACCGATCTCCAAGTTTAGCGTAGTGATCAACGGAACCAATCAAGGCGAGGTTTTTACCTTTGTGGGTAACTCCGGGGCGACGACACTGAGCGACTATTGCGTGGCCAATTTTTCCACGGTCGCTGCCAATCAGTTGATCGACAATGTAGCTCCGGCGACCGGAACTTTGATCACGATCAACAATTCCTCGGGAGCCACGAGCTATACCATTACGCACAATGGGGTAGGCTCTGGGTCGCGGATTTCGTTGCTGAATTGCATTGTGCCGGCAAGCCCATTTGATGTGAGCATGGCCAGCTTTGTGGCTCAATATCAGCCAGAATTGCAGGATGTGCAGCTAGATTGGGAGGCACAGCATGAAGGCGGTTTCAATGGTTTTGAAGTTCAGCATAGCCTCGATGGGCAATTGTGGGACGTCCTAGGTTTTGTCCCTGCAATCGGCAACAGCAACACACTTGCACCATATCGATTCCTGCACCCTGAGCCCATGCCTGGTGCCAATCATTATCGCTTGCGCAAAGTCGATCTCGATGCCAATTATACCTTTTCAGAGGTGCAAACCATAGAGATCGCCCAAGCAGGTGGGCTTGCAACAATTTTTCCCAATCCCACCGCAGGGCTATTTGAGGTACGTGCGACAGGCCGCAGGGGCAGCCTGGAGGTCACCGACATGCTCGGCCGCCACATCACCACAATGCCGTTCGACAGCCAATTGCAGCTCGACCTAGGCGACCAGGCGCCAGGCATTTATTGGATCAAGATTCTGGATCAGGAGCATCGTGCGAGCATACAACGCCTCGTCTTGCAATGAAATAGGCTGGATTCAGTCCTAGTCCTTGCAAATGTAATTGAGCAAGGCACTGTAGCTATCTGGCGGTGAGATCGTCACAACGCCATCGGCAGAGATTTCATAGGGGATGCATTCGAAGAGGCCCTGATGGTACCAATAGATGTCTTGGCTGATCGAGCCAGGACCTTCATTGAACATGCCATTGGTCATCGGGATCAAAGCCTGCAGGGCTAGGAGCATGCTTTCATCTTCGATGGGAAATAGCATCGTGGTATGTCTGTGAGGCACAGCCACCAAGGTGCCATGAGTACCTAGCAAGGCTGGCGCACGCTCCAACTCAAACAAGATGTTGCCCCCGAAAAAATGATCTTGTACGACCGCCTTCAATGGAACGCCTGCATCGAGGTCCACGACCTCAAAATTGTAATTCTCGCGAATGTTGTGGATGCCGATTTCAAACAATTCCTCGGCAGTCATGCCCCAAACGGCAAGCTGATCGGTCTGGACACTCATGATCGTCTGCGGCAGGTCAAATACCAGCATCGCGATGATGCCGTCGGCGACCGACTTGTGGATCACCTTGTCCTTGAGCTGTCCAGAGAGGTGATCTGGATGGTACAGCCTGGTACCGATAAAGCTCCGCACGAACTCAAAATCGTTGATCTGGTTGACAAACACCTCCATGAAGTTCTCGGATTTGCGCATCATTTCAAAGTGATTGCGCACGATGTCGCCATGCTCTGCGGGCAAACTGCGACCGCACATTTGAGCCACGTTGAGCAATCCCATGTTTTGGATTCCCATTCCGTTATCCATCCATTTGGTGTGCACCACGCCGTCGTCGATCGTGTAAGGATTGCCCAGGGATTTGAAATAGGCATTTACCGCCGTCAAAAACGAATGATAGTTTTCGGGGCTCAGAAAGTTTGCCCAGTCGGGAACAGATACTGGTACTGGCGCAGGTTGCGGCTTGGGTTTGCGTCTAAAGAATGAAAACATGGAATACCATTTTTGAAGGTTGGAAGTCTAAGCTAGCCTCATTTGGTGTCAAAAGCAAGGAATCGTGCAAAATCCGATGAGGCATGACGGATTGGATACCCATCTCAGCCATTGCCCGCGGCGATCGCATTTCCAAAGACATGCTCAAAAAAAAGCGCCGCCGATCCTGCGGGTGCAAGATCGGCGGCGCTGCAAGCAAATTGTCTATTGGATCACCATGCGCAGCACCCGACGTAGCGCCTGCTGCCGCACCTCGACCAAATAGACGCCATGGCTCAGGTCGCGCAAGTCGATCGCAGCCGAGCGACCGTTCACTGCATCCAGCTTGTACAGCAGTTTGCCGCTCAAGTCAGTGACCCTGATCTCCAGATCGGTCAGCGGCTTCCCAAAATCCAATTTGGCAAGGCCATTGCTCGGATTTGGATAAAGCGTGAAAGCATTTCCAAAGACCGCTTCCATACCTACGATCGTCACGTTGGAGCAGGCTGATGTGTCTGAACAACCGCTTTGACCCACGGCCACGGCGTAGTTGCCAGACTGCGTCGGTGTAAAAGATTGTGCTGTCTGCCCCACAATCGCAGCATTGCTGTTGTCGCAGTCCAGCCATTGATAGGTCGCGCCCGAGGCAGCGGCTGTGATCGTGACGCCATTGACCGAGGTCGATGTATTCACCGTCGTCGCGCTGAGCAATGTGGTCAAGATGGAGTCGCAACCATTGGAGGCGATGAGGATATCGGTATAGATGCCAGCGGCGCTGTACACGTTGTTACCGACGGTCACGCTGCCGCCAGGGCAGATCGTGAGGCTTTGTGTGCCAGTGACTGTACCGTTGACGGTGACGGTAAACGAGCAGGAGGCCGTGTTGCCGCCAGCATCGGTGACGACATAGGTCTCGGTCGTGACGCCTTGGGGAAACACAGTGCCGCTACCCAATCCGGCAGTCTGGGAAGTCTGCGGGTTGCCGCAATTGTCGGTGCCCACAGGTGCGTTGTAGTTCACTGCGGCAGTGCAACCCACGCCCGTTGCTGCGACGACAAAGCCAGTCGGGCAGGTGATCGTCGGACTTTCAGTATCGGTGACCGTCACGTTAAAGGAGCAGCTGGCGCTGTTACCTGCATTGTCCACGACATAGTAGGTCTGAGTGGTCGCGCCTATAGGAAAAGTAGATCCAGTTGCATTGCCAGCAGTGCGCGTGGTGGCGGCACCAGGGCAATTGTCTAGCCCGGTCGGTTCGTTGAAGGTCGCGACGCCATTGCAAGCGCCGACAGTATTGGTCACGGTGACCGATGGTGGGCAATTGATGATGGGCAACTCGACGTCGGCGACGGTCACGGTAAATGTGCAAGTGGCTGTCAATCCTGCAAGGTCTGTGACTTGGAAGGCTACCGTGCTATTGCCGATGGGGAAAGTAGAGCCGCTGGCCAAGCCACTGGTGCGGGTTGTCGTTGCCGAGCTGCAATTGTCGGTGCCGACGGGAGCAGCATAGTTTACGGTTGCACCGCAGCTGCCTACTGTATTATTTGCGATCACGTTGCTGGGGCAGTTGATAGTGGGCACTTGAGCATCAACCACTGTCACAACAAATGTGCAAGACGATGAACCACCCAAGCCGTCGGTCACTTGATAGGTGACATTTGTCGCGCCAAGAGGGAAGCTCGCTCCGCTAGCTGGGCCTGTCACCAAAGTCGTATTGGCAGCGCCGCCGGCACTGTAAGAGAGTACGATCACGCCGTTACCGGCCCTGAATCCACCAGTGGTGGAGGTGGCTGTATTGCCAGCATAGCTCACAAAGCTAGATCCACCACCGCCAGCGGAGACGTAACCTGCGCCGCCGCCATAGTAGCCGCCGCCACCTGCCCCGCCGGTACAGTATGTGGTCACAGGTGCGCCGTCGCCGCCGACACCGAGTGATCCATTGGGGGCACCTTGGCCATTGCCTGTGTAAAATCCACCCAGGCCGCCCGCGCTTTGGGAGCCACCTTTACCATGTGTGCCTGCAATCCATGATGGTGCACCATCGACACCCGTGGTACCGC
>JANORP010000167.1:0-14748 GCA_031415375.1 Bacteroidota bacterium
GTGTATCGTGAGGCGCTAGATTTCTCCGCTACGTCTTGGTGCATTTGCTTCGGCTCCTTCAGAGCCTTGCAAATCCCCCAAGACTTCGGTCGAAATGACATGGCTTTTTTTGCTACTGTCAAAGTTCCGGATACTCATAAATCGAAATATCGCGTTTAAAAACCCAGAAGAACGCTAATATAAAACTATGGGTGGCAATTTACAAAATCTAAGGCAATGAAAAATCAGGAGAAAAACATATACATTGTGGGAGCTGGAGCAATTGGAAAAGCACTGGCTGTATTTCTGAAACTTGAAAACAAACATGTAACTATCCTTCGAGGAAGTGTTGATGACAAATCAAGCTATACTGAAACAATTCAAATTGAATTACCTGACAAAACAAAACTAGAAGCAGAAATTGAAGTAAGTACACTCAGCAACTTTTCAGAGTTAAACGGAGTCATCGTTTTGGCCAACAAATCTTACGGCAATACCAATTTAGCCCAGGTACTTAAAGGCAAGGTTAATAGCTCCCCAATTGTCATTTTACAAAATGGACTGGGAGTTGAGCAGCCTTTCATTGACAATGATTTTCCTGAAATACATCGATGCGTCCTTTTTGCCACGAGCCATACCATTGCCGAAAACATGCTCCGATTTAGGCCAGTCACCGTTTCTCCGATTGGAACAATAGAAGGTAATGGCGACAACCTAAATCTAATCATTGACCAACTAAGCAGTCCACATTTTCAATTCAGACGCGAAATAGATATCCAACCGATAATATGGAAAAAGACCATCATAAACAGTGTTTTCAATTCCGTATGTCCACTGCTGGAAATTGACAACGGAATATTTCATCGTGATAAAAATGTCTTGTCCGTTGCAAGAAGAGTGATTTCCGAATGCATTGCCGTTGCCGCAGAAATAGGCATCTCGTTGAACGAAGAAGAAGTTGTCGAAAGCCTACTATTTATCAGCAAGTCTTCAGATGGACAACTAATATCCACTTTTCAAGACATCAAAAATAGGCGGAAAACAGAAATCGAAACGTTTAATTTTGCGATCGTAAATATTGCACAAAAATTGAATATGGAACTTGTGGTAAAAGAAACAAAATTATTGGGCGAATTGACAAAACTAAAATCAGAATTGAATCTTTGAGGGGAAGCGCCAAGGTACGCCGTACAGCGTGCGCAGCACCCAACGTGTCGTCACGGAGGCGGATATACGCGATGGAATCTTTCGAAATGTCACACCACACAAGCTGCGCCATAGCTTGATGCTCCACCTGCTCGCGTCAAGTACGAACATCCGTTACATCCGAAATCCGCTCGGACATGCGAGCGGCAAGACGACGGAGGGATACACGCCCATCGCCCGCAACCGAAGGGTTGCTTAATTTTTTTCGGGAAAAGGACTTCGTTCAGACATTGTTTACCAGCAAACGTAGCGGACGACACAGACCAATCATTTCAGCTAATGGTGGTTCTCTCCCGCAATCCGAAGCCAGCCTCGCCGTCGAATGACCTTTGACATACGCAAAACCACTGGAATTGTCTGTGTTTTACTCATGTCTTGATTTGGGAGCCTTTTTTGCCTATATTGTTACCGACATGAATGAAAAGCTTGGTCAATCAGGTGGATGGGGAGTGCTTTACGCAACCGGTAGCATAAAGCTGGGTGTTGGTGGCAATAATTCCGAAACACTAAAAAATACCTATCTGGCAAATAATTTAACGACTTCAAAATGGAAATAACACCTAAACACAATGAAAAGTTCGTAAAAATGACTTTTGCTTCTGTCTATCCCCACTACGTATCCAAAGTAGAAAAAAAAGGGAGAACAAAAGAAGAGTTGCATCAAGTCATTGAGTGGCTGACAGGTTTTGACAACAAAACCATGCAAGAACTTATTGACGAGAAAGCCACTTTTGAAACATTTTTCAAGAAAGCAATATTGAACCCAAATGCTGAATCGATTAAAGGATTAATCTGTGGTTATAGAATAGAAGAAATTGATAATCCTCTAACAAAACAAGTAAGGTATCTGGACAAATTGGTGGACGAATTAGCGAATGGAAAAAAGATGGAGAAAATTTTAAGGACACCATGATAAGCGAATGATGGACAATAGGACTGGAAGAAACACAGCCTAAACAACAAATTTGCAATAGGCGGGGCTTCAGGCTCTTCAGACAGCAATGTGGTAGCCGAAAGTTCGGTTCTCCGCATCAACATTTGTGGCAAAAATCCCCACCTTCGCCAAGCCCAAAGCCTTTGGACACAATCCAACCAAACAATTTCCCACACCCACCGTTATGGCCTCATGATCCAGAAAATCCTCCTAGCAGGCTCCACCGGCAACCTCGGCGGCCAAATCGCCAAGGCACTCATCGCCCGTGGTGCCCACGTGCGTGCCATCGTGCGCCCGAGCAGCGACCCGACCAAAGTCGCTGCCTTGCAGCAACTCGGCGTGGAGGTGATCCAGCTCGAAATGAGCAACGCAGCGGCGCTCCAAAAAGCCTGCGAAGGCATCGATTGCGTCGTCTCGGCCCTCTCGGGCCTGCGCGAGGTGATCATCGACGCCCAAAAACTGCTGCTCGATGCCGCAGTTGCCGCCAAGGTTCCGCGCTTCATTCCTTCCGATTTCTCGCTCGACTTCACCAAAACGCAGCCCGGCCGCAACCGCAACCTCGACTTGCGTCGCGAATTCCACACCTACCTCGACAAGCAGCCGATCCAAGCCACTACGATTTTCAATGGCGCATTTGCAGACATGCTCACTGGCGAGATGCCGCTCATCCTCTTCAAGCGCAAACGCATCCTATATTGGGGCAGCGCCGACCAACAGATGGACATGACCACCATCGCCGACACAGCAGCCTACACGGCCGCAGCCGCGCTCGACCCGAGCACGCCGCGCTACCTGCGCATCGCGGGCATACAGGTCACGCCACGCTCGCTAGCGGGCATCATGCATACCGTCACAAGCCACGAGCACCGGCTATTCAGGCCCGGCGGCGTGGGCCTGCTCAGCGCCATCATCAAGATCGCCCGCACCCTCGCGCCCGGCAAAACGGAGCTTTATCCCGCCTGGCAAGGTATGCAATACATGCGCGACATGGTCGAGGGCCACGCCCAAATGACCAATCCCGACAACGCGCGCTATCCCGAGCTGCGCTGGACAAGCGTAGCAGATATCGTCGTGCCGTTTTTGGCGGCAACAACGCCGCAACGGGGCTAGCGGATTGCCGTCTTCAAAATGGCTTGCAACAACCACACGAAGCCGAAGCCTCCAACGCCAATCGAAGCCGAAGCCTCCCGCTCCAACGACAATCGAAGCAGGAGCCTCCAGCTCCAACGACAATCGAAGCGGGAGCCTCCAGCTCCAACGACAATCGAAGCGGGAGCCTCCGGCTCCAACGCTGACACAACCGTGAGCCTCTGGCTCACGAACACAATACCTAGCCAACCAAATAGTAGAAAAAGTACTGCGCACATCACCCCAACAAGGCGCGCTTCCTTCCCTCAAACAATACACAACATCAAGGAGCGATTTTTGGCAACGGGAAGCGGGAAATGAAAAGAATATATAACATTTGAGGGGGAACCCAAAGCCTAAGGCCGTTGTGTGATCGACCGTTTGCCGCTAGCGTTTGCAGCTCAGAATCGTTGATATTGAGTAGTTTGTGCCAGAGGCAAATGGTCGATAGCCCTGCAGCCCCCGCCTTGCTGCGGAACAGGCAGAGGCTGCGGGCTCCCACAGATTGTTAGCCCTGCAAATGAAAAATGCGATTATCTAGGCGATCCGAGCTAGACAATTTCCGTCAAAAGCGCTTATTTTGAGGGATGATCCCTCCGACTACATATCTCTTTGAATCTCAACGTCTAGGTTTCAGAAATTGGCGGGAAGAAGACCTCGCGCCCATGTGTGCGCTCAATACCGACCCTGGGGTCATGGAATTTTTTCCCAGCATGCCCGATGCACAGCAGACGGCCGCATTTGTAACGAAGATGCAGGCGCAATGGACGGAACTTGGCCATTGTTACTTCGCAGTGGATCGGCTCGATCACAGCGAATTTATTGGCTTCATCGGGCTCTCGGTGCCCAATTTTGAAGCCGATTTCCTACCCTGCACCGACATTGGATGGCGGCTGAAGCGGGCTGCTTGGGGACAAGGCTATGCGGCCGAAGGTGCAAAGCGCTGTCTAGAATATGGATTTCAAACATTGGGATTGTCAAAAATCATCGCCATCGCACCGGAGATCAACCTGAAATCGGTGCGCGTCATGGTTCAAATCGGGATGTGCAAGGTGCTGCAATTTGCCCATCCGCTCCTCTTCGCTGCCACACACCTGCAACCTTGTGTGCTTTATGAGGCGCAGACCCAGGCGTGGAACCAAGAAAAAAGACGCACATTTCAACCATGAGGCGGGTGGTGTTGACAAATTCAACAAGCACTGGAAATCGCCCTTTCGTTTGCCCTCATGCCTCGGCGCACACGGCCTCAAAGGCTTGTTTGTGAGCCGATGAACGATACGTTGTCCTTGAATCCGCAACTTTTCCGATTGATCAGGAAGGAAGATATCCAGTCGTCGGCCCTCCACGACGTGTCGAGGCAAGGCAGCATCGTTTTGGGGCCCTGCTCGCTGTCGAAGAGAGGGCCAATGACGAGCTGCTAAATTTGTAGTACACCTGACACAGTTGAGACTTTATAAATTCGCGAAAAAAACTATATTGCAAAACTTTTACCCCAGCAAGCGACGATGAAAATCGGATCATGCTCATTTATAAACACTTAAACAATTAAACTTATGCCATTGATTTGGAGAGGAATGGGAATCATCGTCCCGATTCTATTTTTAGTAACTGGGTTTCTCTACAGCTGGATTTCTGGAGATCCAGACAAAACGCTGGGAAACACCACCATGCTCGCATGGGCATCGATGATCTCAGGGATATTGCTCACACTCATAGGCTTGGGTGCCCGAAGTGGTGCTACGCAAGATGCCCAAGGCAATACCAAGCGTTCTAAACACGATTTTTTCTATATTCCCGTCTTTGTTTGGGGCCTCCTTTTGGGTGGATTGAGCATCTATTTTTTCGTGACCAAGGGCAAGGCTTCACCTATAGAACCAGCGGCTTCTGAGACAAGCCCCACCACACCACCCACAGCACAATTGCCCACATCTCGGACGGTAAATCTCTATAACCCTACCAATGAGGCACTCACCTATATCGTCGCCGACGATACCAAAGATGGTCTTGTGAGCCGTGAAGAGGTCGCCCCTCAATCGTTCGCCAAAATCGAACTCGACGAGGGGACTTACCTCTTCTCTGCCTACAATGGTAAAAAGGAAACTTTGTTCACATTTCCAGACAAAGCTTTTGCATCAGATGAAGCCAAGTACACAAAGCACAAAGATGACAAGGGGTCATTCTACCAGCGCATCGTAAAACCGAGCACCAAAGAAAACGACGACTATGACGAGGCTTGGATCGTATTGGATGGTAAGACCTCCCTCCTGCTCGTCAATGTGACCAGCGCCTGCTACGAGGATGTGACAGAAGCAGAGCTGAAAAAGGCGGATTGGGTTTCAGGAATCCAAGAAGAATATGATGGCCGCGACATGATCGAGCCCTTGTACAACCAATTTATGAAAGACAAGATGATCAGCGTCGTCGCGCCAGGCGACAAACTCCCGACGACTGTCAGCAAGTCAGATATCGTGTATTTGCTCGTGCCGTTTTCAGGCAAGGGCGATAAAAAGGCTATCGTGACCCAGGCCGTCATTTCTGCCCGGTTCTGAACCCACTGACGTGTAGCGTGGCCAAGCTCAGGCTGGCCATTGCGGCGATTTTGGATGAGAATCCCCACATTCAGCTGCCAGGTGTTTTGACACGCGTCGCCGAATCAAGGTAAGCTCAAGAGATGATCGAATAGGCTCCGCATTGGACTGCAACTGCGGTCCAAGCGGAGTCCATTCAATCCCGTTTCTACAGACGCACGACATCGACCAAATTGACATAAATAAAATATTGACACCTAATTGTTCAAATCAGCTGAATCCGCGCCTCACAATTTGTTGTTGCTTGCGACGACACAGCCACCATCACCCCAGGCTGACGTTGGGAAATTCTAGGACGATGGTTTGCAGCAGCTTACTCTCAGGCAATCGATCGCCTCGAAGCCACAGTTCATCCACAAAACCAACATTTCTATCCAAATTCCTTGACTGACTCACTGTAGTTGACTAACTTTGAAACTTGAAAACAAATTACATAGCCCAACCTTGAAATTTACAACTAAGAAAATCAATTGCTCACTGAATGATTTCGATTCGAAAATCGAGGATCGACCGCTTTTGATTTCAGAGATACTGATTGTCCACACATAATTTCCTTAATTCAATGAATAACACGTTAAAAAAATTCTCCATCAGATTTGCCATAGTGGCATGCACAACCTTGCTCGGCCTCAATGCCATCGCCCAACTTCCTAAGCTCACGAAGCCCAAGTTGACGATGCCAACTGTATCGTCTGGGGGTTCCAAATCCACGAGTGCATCCGACGTTGGCATTGGCAAGAAAGACCCTAGTGGCCTCTTTTCCAATTGCACCGACGATGAAAGTGCAGAATATCACCGCAAAAGTGTTGTCGCCAACCTGGCAACAATGGAAGCTGAATTCAAAAAAACCACGATCGACTACGAAGCCTTGACGAAACTCGTCTTTGAAAATGAGCGCTCGTTGGGCAGCATTTTGAAGCTTGAGCCCAAAGTCGATCGCAGCAAGTATGATGAAAAATACCTGCCCCTCAAGGCACGCGCCGACAAGCAAAATACTGCCTATGCAGAGGCGAGCAAGTTGGAAAGCCTGTTTGAAAAGGAATTCAGCGCAAATCCAGAGATGACCAGCCCAGACCCCATCAGCTTTAGGACTGAATCTTATGGCGGCCACACCCAGTGCTATTGCCGCAACTACCGCTCAGAGACCAAAACCCTTGCAGAATTTGAGGCAGCCAAAAAGCAATACGAGGACTACGTGAGCCAAATGGTGGGGTATTCAGATGCTGAAACCCAAAAGCGCTTTGCCAACATGGTCACTTGCCTTGCAAACGGCAACAAATATGCGGTATGGGCCGCCAAGGAAAATCTCGAAAAAGCCGTGGTAGCCTACAATACGGAGAAAAAAGCCGCCAACCCCAAAACGGTAATTGCGCGCTGTGAAGAATACCTTGCAGGACTAGAGCGCATCGAAACAGACAATAGCCTGCGCCTCGATGCGACAGCCAAGGCAGCCCTCACGGAAGGCAAAGCCACCACCTCCAAAATCAAGGCGGATGCCGAAACCTATTTGACAGGCGGCGGCTATGAGAAATATCTCGCCACAGAGCATGCAGCAGCAATCGCCAAAGTGTTCATGCCCAAGGCTGTCGGCAAAGACGCGACGCTTGAGGCTGGTGCTTTGGCCTATGTCAAAGGCGCTGAGTATGGCGAATACATTGCCTCGTCTGACATCAAGGTTGCCAGCACGGTGCGTGCTGTGACCGTCTCGGCAGACTACCGTGTGCACAAAAATGACTACGGTTTGCCCCTCTACCAATACAAGGAGTTTGCTGTCGCCTTCAAAGGTGCCGATGGCAAATGCTACATGGCATCGGTTTACGCCAACTACACCTACAAAGGCGGCGGCACTTATGCCACCGTACCAGACTGGGGCGCAAACAGGCCCGACGAAATGGCTTGCGCCAACGTCAGCAAATAAGTCGATTGGTCGAATTCAAAAAAGGTCTCGTTGACAGGTGTCAACGAGACCTTTTTTTGTGGGTTGGCTTGCACTTATTTTTCCAGATTCGCCTCGGCAGTTGTACCATGCTGAATGGGTGTACGACAAACGTGTTGAGCAAAGCGACATTTAGCAAGCACTGAAAATCGCCTGTTCGTCGGTCCTACCCGACGCGTCGAGGCAAGGCAGCACCGTTTTGGGGAGATGCCCAGCCATGGAAGGTGGGCAAACGAACTGCTGCTAAATTTGTCGTACACCCTGCTGACGCGTATTTTCGCCCCGTTCGGGCGGTTTGATCTTGCGATTTTGGGTGGGAATGCCGACATTCGGTAGCTTGGAGTTTTGACGCCAAGACCCAATCGATGCAAGATCAAGACATGTATGCAATAGACTCCACAAGCACCGCCCAGGCGGTTCATGCAGAGCATATTGCATACCCATTGACCATGGGCACAAAACCAAGCCTCTTCAAACAAATCGATCGATGCATCACATGGGCATAAAATGGTTGCTGTCATGCCTCGCGATGGGCGTGCTGCTCACCATGGCAGTACCTCGGCAGCCCAGCCAAAGCCTTGCTGCACGTTATGCAGATCGCCTGCAGCAGTTCGAGACCGCCCAAACGCAATTGATGGCCACCATCGCATCCATCGATCTCTCCAAGCCAGATTCCAAAGTCCTCCTCGTCGGAGAGATCGCCCGTTGCAGGCGTAAGATGAAGGCCCTTGACTTTTGGCTACGTTATTTTGAACCCAATGCCTATAAACAAATCAACGGCCCACTCCTTGTCGAATGGGAAACTGAAGTCTTTGAAAAATGGGAAAAACCCTATCGCCGAGAAGGTGCGGGCTTGACACTTGCCGAGCTTTATTTGGAGGAGGGGCCAGCCCAGCAGGATTCCTTGCTTACGCTCATTCGCAAATCGACCAATGCGCTCGCGACCTACAAGGCCGACTCGATCACCGTTCATCTCGGCGAGCACCACAGTTTTTTCCTCTGCAACAGGCTCTTTTTGCTCAACCTTGCCACGATCTACACCACCGGTTTCGAGTGCCCGCAACCTACCCGCATCATCCCTGAGTTGCGCGATATGCTGGTCGATGTCACCGACATTTACCAATCCTACAACCAGTCTTTTCCGCAATATCCGCTCACTGATGCTTATGCGCAATTGTACCAGGAGGCGATTGCCTTTGTGGCTTCACAGCTATTGGATGTGGAGGCATTTGATCACTTTGGGTTTTTGAGGGATTATGTCAATCCCTTGTTTGCGCTCAACCAACAAATGATCCAAGACTACCGAGTCGTTTCGGCCAGCAATGCCGACTATTCCCTCGCCGGCCACTCCCGATCGATTTTTGACAAGGAGCTTTTTTTTGCCCAAAATCCCAAAGGTGTCTATTCCCGTGTGAAGGATCAAGCCGTCTTGCAATCCATCGATAGCTTGGGCAAATTGCTCTTCTACGACCCCATTCTCTCGGGTAACAATCGTCGCAGCTGCGTGTCCTGCCATCAGCCGACGCAGTTTTTTACCGATACCCTCGTGCAGACAGCCCTGCAATATGACGCACAGCATCGCCTGCTCAGAAATACCCCTAGCCTGCTCAATGTAATGTCCAATCACTTGCTCATGCTCGATGGCAAGCTGCTCGACTTGCAAACCCAAGCGCATACCGTGATCACAAACCCAATAGAGCTCGGTGGCGTGGAGGCAGCCATCCTTGCCAAAGTGCTCAGTTGCGGTGACTATAAGCAATCCTTGAAGGCATTGCTGAAATGCACACCGCAATATGACGAAGTCACTTTTGCGCATGTGGTCTCGGCCATCACGCTGTATTACAGCAAGTTTAGCCGCTACAGGGCGCCATTGGATGCTGCGATCGACAAAGGCAAGGCCCTGCCGGCAGCAGCCGTCAAGGGCTACAACCTCTTTATGGGCAAGGCGCAATGCGGCACCTGCCACTTCGCCCCGACATTTAGCGGCATCAAGCCGCCCTATATTGGCAATGAATTTGAAGTGATCGGCAGCCCGACAGATACCAATTACCGCTCGCTGAGCCCCGACAAAGGCCGGTTTGATGTGCATCCTGCACCCGAAACCATGCATGCATTCCGCACGCCTACCCTCAGAAACGTAGCGCATACCGCACCCTATATGCACAACGGGGGCTTCAAGACCCTGGAACAGGTACTTGAATTTTATGACCATGGCGGAGGCTTGGGCCACCATTTGGCGGTGCCCAACCAGACCTTGTCGGCCGATTCTTTGCACCTCTCCCCCACCGAAAAGCAGCAATTGCTCGCATTCATGCATTCCCTCACAGAAGAAATTCCATTTGAAAATCCACCCAAGGCCCTGCCAACCTCCAGCGCCCGCGCCCTCAATGCCCGCAAAGTGGGCGGCGAATATTAAGCCACGACTATGAATAGGATATTGTATATCATGCTCACCCTCAGTTTCGCAGCCTGTGCATACCCCAAAGAGGGCGAATATCTCGTGCCGAGAGACTATGTCGTCAAGGACCGCAAGGATTACATCTCACAATTCAAGATCGGGAGATTGGTCTATGAAGAGAACTGTGCAAAGTGCCACAACAAGGAAATCGACGGCAAAATCTATGAGCCGCGATTTGTGGCGGCACAGCTCGAGTCCTATATCATACGTGTGAAACCGCCCGCACATAGAGGCAATTTGCCAGCAACAGCCCTCTCTGATGATGAAATCAAAAAGGTCATTTTGTATTTGTACAACAATGGCAAGCGGGCAGCCCCCAAGGTCGTGAGGGCCCCGATGGTGCCGCCCAAGACCCCTTGATCCCTGCAGCCGCTTCGCCAGCCTCGTCGGCAGGCGTGCATCCGTTGTCAATCCCAGAATTGCCCTCCAATCTCCCATCGAACGATTCCATGAAAATCCATCTCGAAACATCCCGCCTCATCCTCAGGGAAATCGTCGTGACAGACGTCGAGGGACTTTTCCTGCTCGACGCAGATCCTGAGGTACACCGCTACCTGGGTCAGCAACCCGTCACCGATCATGCACAGCTACACGAGGTCATCGCCTTCATCCGCCAGCAATACACCGATCACGGCATCGGTCGCTGGGCAGTGGTGGACAAGGCAAGCGATCAGTTCATTGGCTGGGCGGGCCTCAAGTGGATGCAAACGCCCTGCAATGGCCATGTGGATTACTACGACCTCGGTTACCGCTTCATCCGCCAAGTATGGGGCAATGGATTTGCGACAGAGGCTGCAGCTGCATTGGTCGATTATGCCTTTGCGCAACGCGCAGCTACTGAAGTCTTTGCGATGGCAGATGCGGGGAATCTGGCCTCTCGACGCGTCTTGGAAAAGGTGGGATTGCGCTATCAGGAGACCTTCGACCTTGATGGCACACCACACGACTGGTTGCGCATGGGCCTCGCAGAGTGGGAAATAGCCCGCAAGAGAGTTTGATTCATGAGCCACTCGCTGTATCGCCACCACTTGCCTGCACGATGGACGCACCCTATCAAATGACCATCTCCTAGCTGTTGCAGGCTTTTTGATCAAATGACAAAAGCGCTTGTCAGGTGTTCGCGTCCAAGGCCGCCAACGAGTCCAAGGCCCCGGGTTCAAGCGAGGCGGAGGCCTCTGGCCGAACGCCGACCGACCATTTGCCTCTGGCAAACGAAAATAGGCTCCAAAGAGTCCGAGGCCTCTGCTGCGCCCCGACCTTCGGGGGCCGAAGGACAATCGACCCCCGCCTTCTGCGGGACAGGCATTTGTCTCTGGCAAACGAAAATAGACATAGATTGCCAGAGGGACTGAGGTGATCTTTTTGCCTGCACACCCGCTAACAATGTGCCCCTAGAAAACAATCCCACCACGGCGACCATTTGTAAGGTTGCTCCCCTTTTGCGAAACTTGTACCTTCAACTACTAGACCCGCGAGACGGGCCATCACGAAATCGATTTGCGCAATCAAGATGCCCACACTGAATATTCCCGAAATCTTCCTCTCCCCTGCTGTGTCGGCAAACGCTCTTTTGATATACGATTTCAGGATGACCAGCGATGTCGTCAAGAGCAAAGTGAAGTTGCACATGCACATGCTCAGTTTTTTGCAGACGGGAAAAAAGCAGGTGCATTTTTCAGACGCCGTGGTCGGAGTCAACGATCAGCAATCGCTGCTCACCAAGAGCGGCAATTGCCTATGGACCGAATTGCTCGACAACGATGAGATCTATTTCTGCAAATTATTTTTTTTCTCAGATGCGCATATCGCCGCCCTCATCCACAAGCATCCCCTCCACTTCCCGACTTCGCGGCCGAGCACCGAGGAAACGGCCCCCTATTTTATCATCGAAAACGACGAGTTCATCCGCTCGTTTGTGCAATCGCTTACCGCGATGCTAGCTACAAAATCGGCTTTGATACAGACACTCGCCGCCGTGAAATTTGAGGAGATCATGCTGTATTTGGTCTCCAAATACGGGACGTCCTTCGCGGACTATGCGCAATCACTCATCGCCAATGACCACCAAACCTCCTTTCAGAAAATCGTACACGCCAATGCCTACTCCAACCTGAGCTTAGAAGAAATCGCATTTCTCTGCAACATGAGCCTCTCGACCTTCAAGCGCCATTTTCTTCAGGAATTCAAGGAAACCCCCGGCAAATGGCTGCAACACAAACGCCTCAGCAGGGCCTACGAATTGCTCAAGGAGGGTAGCAAAACCCCAACTGAGATCTACCTCGATTTCGGCTACAACAACCTTTCCAACTTCAGTGCGGCATTCAAACACAAGTTCAACGCCACACCCAAGGAAGTCGCCCATGCATGACCCTGGTCGCGGGGGATACACAACAATTCAGGTGACATTTGGCGACGTCACCCAAATTGACCTTTTTTCATAAGTAATTGAACCTATTTGGTAACCGCCCAGAACGGTGTAGCGATAATTTTGCAGGATTAGATTGTACTAAAAAAACTGAAGAATATGAGTTTGACATTGAATCAAGCAGAGCAAATTATTGCAGCTGCAAAGGCGAAGGCGATCGCTTTGGATACAAAAATGAACATCTCGGTCGTGGATGCTGGCGCAAATATCTTGGCATTTGTGCGGATGGACGGCGCATGGCTGGGCTCGGCTGACATCTCATTGAAAAAGGCCAAGACGGCCCGCTACTTTGACATGAACACAGGGATCATCGGTAGCCTGTCACAGCCAGGTGGCTCCTTGTACAACATCGAACACTCCAACGGCGGCTTGATCACATTCCCAGGTGGCGTGCCACTCAAGAATGCAGCGGGTGAGGTCATCGGCGCGATCGGCGTGAGTGGTAGCTCTGTCGAAAACGACCATGCGGTGGCCGAGGCTGGCGCAGCAGCGATCTGAGGAATTGCACCCTCCCTGAAAAGGTCTCAATCGGGCAACCGTTTGGGACCTTTTTGTAGGGCGTGCATCGCAGCCGCCTTGTTTATTTGTTGTTGATTGCTCAATTTGCTTTGGCCGCTAATTCTTCAGTACCACATCGCTCCTTCCAGATCCCAAGACGACTTATCGCCATGCCACCTACCTCCATCATCGAAATTGCCGACATCCAACGCATCGAGTCCCAATTGTTGGCCGCCTTCAAAGGCAACGACCTTGCGGCCCTCGACGCGCTCCTGCATGAGAACTTGCTATTCAACATCCCCAGCGGCCAAACCATCACCAAAACGATGGACCTGGAAGCTTACCGCAGCGGCAATGTGCGCATCGACCAGGCGGTTGCAACCGATTTTTCCACGCAAATCATTGGCGACACAGCGATTGTCACCGTAACGGTCACCTTGGTTGGCCGCTATTACGGGCAGTCGATGGATGGGGAATACCGCTACTTGCGCGTGTGGAAAATGATCGGGGCGCAATTACAGGTGATTGGAGGTAGCTGCATCCGATTTTGATCGAGACCTCATCGGTTTGCGTTCATTTGAAAAGAGTGTGTAATAAATTGGGGGAGCCCGCGGCATCCAGCCGCAGGGCTTAGACCGTTTGCCTCCGGCGGAATCAACTGAAATCGCCGATTTTGAGCGTTTTAGGCCGGAGGCAAATGGTCGATCGTCCTTCGGCCCCCGCCTTGCTGCGGGACAGGCAGAGGCCTCGGACTCAGCGATTTTTGTTGGTCTCCCCCAGATTGTTACACGCTCATTTGAAAAGATATCGGGCTTGTTAAAAATCCATAACAAGGGCAATCGCATTAGCGCCTTCTCATCGATTGCGTAATTTAGGCTCGGCGAGTTTCCTACTGCCGAAATCCGTAATATTTACTCCACAACATGAAAATCTCAATTCTTTCATTCTTCTCTTGTATATTTCTCACAATCAGCGCCTCTGCGCATAGCTATGCAGTGCCAAGCAAAGGCAAGAAGATTCAAATCCCCTTTACGATGGACCGCAACCTGACCATCGTGTGCGCGGAGCTCAATGGTCAGGCAGCACAAAAGTTTGTCTTTGACACAGGAACAGAAGGCTTCACCCTCAGCGAAGCGATGGCTTCCCAACTGGAACTGAAAGGCGAGGGATACACGGAAGTCGGCCGCCCCAATGATCCCAATCCAGCGCGGGCTAGAAACATTGTATTGCCATCGTTATCGATGAAAGGATTCACTGCCCATGACCTGCCTGGCGTAGCCATGGTAGAGGCAGATCTTTTTTTGCCACCCGGTGTTGTAGGCATCGTGGGCTTGCGCCTCTTTCAAGGCTATCTCGTCACGATCGACTACGCCAACGGGCTATTGATCCTGCAACAGGGCGTGCTCAGCTCAGACGCGCCATCTGTATTCCCGGTCAATCTCACACATATCGTCGAGACCACGATCAAGGTGAATGGCAAGGAAATGCCCACACATATTGACTCCGGTGGGCCGGAAAGCATGTCATTTCCACTCGAATGGAAAGATGCGCTGAACCTGAAATCCGAACCCGTGCTCTATGCGCGCGCGCGCACAG
>JANORP010000168.1:0-7152 GCA_031415375.1 Bacteroidota bacterium
TTGTTTTTTTTTGTCTTTTGTTGCTCTTCGACTTTAATTTTTATTTTTATCTGTTTTGGCGGCCTCCCAATTTTTTTGTGTGGTACCCCTGACGAACGGATTGGAGCTACTGTTATAGGGCCGTGTCCGTCTTTGGAGGGAGGCCCGACCAACGGATTGCACCCGCTGTTATAGGGCCGTGCCCGACGAACGGCTGTACTCCCTAAAATCCCGTCTTTTTCTCCTTCAGCAGGGCTTGGTAATGAAATAGTTCATCCCTAATGCGCGCTGCCTCGACAAAGTTAAGTTCCTTGGAGGCCGCCTCCATGAGCTTGCGCAGGTCGCGCACGCGCTCCTCCATGAGGGGCGTGGTCATGTATTCGGCCTCCTCTTCTGCGGCGGAATACGACATCGGAGAGGCGGGTTCCAAATCGCCGCTGAGCTTGCGGCCCAAGGCATTTTGAAAGACGTCGATGTTGTCGCGCTTGATGGTCGTCGGCGTGATGCCGTGCTGCTCGTTGTAGGCCATCTGGATGCGGCGGCGGCGGTCGGTCTCGTCCATGAGTTGCTTCATGGCATCGGTGATCTTGTCGGCATAGAGGATCACGCGCCCATCCACGTTGCGGGCTGCACGACCTGCCGTCTGTATGAGCGCTTGCGCCGAGCGCAAAAAGCCTTCCTTGTCGGCATCCAAGATGGCGACCAGCGTGACTTCGGGCAAGTCCAGTCCTTCGCGCAACAGGTTCACGCCCACCAGCACATCAAATTTACCAGCACGCAGCTCACGCAAAATCTCCACACGCTCTAGCGACTCGACCTCGCTGTGGATATAGCGGCTCTTGATTTTGAGATCGGCGAGGTAGCGGGCCATTTCCTCGGCCATGCGCTTGGTGAGTGTGGTCACGAGTACACGCTCATTGCGCTTCACGCGCTCGTCGATTTCTTCCAGCAGGTCATCGACTTGGTTGATGAGCGGCCGCACCTCGACCACTGGATCGAGCAGACCCGTGGGGCGCACGATCTGCTCTACCACCACCCCGCCTGAGATCTTGAGTTCATATTCGCTGGGCGTGGCGCTCACATAGATCACTTGGTTGATCATGCTGTCAAACTCCTCAAATTTCTGCGGGCGGTTGTCCATCGCGCTCGGCAATCTGAATCCGTGCTCGACGAGGGTCATCTTGCGGGTCTTGTCGCCACCCGACATACCGCGTATCTGCGGCACGGTCACGTGGCTCTCATCCAGCACGAGCAGGTAGTCCTCTGGAAAATAGTCGAGCAGGCAATAGGGCCGACTGTTGGCTGCGCGGAAGCTCAGGTAACGTGAATAGTTCTCGATGCCGGAGCAGTAGCCCAGTTCACGCATCATTTCCAAGTCAAACTCTGTGCGCTCCAGCAGGCGCTGCGCCTCCAGGAACATGCCTACACTTTTGAAATAGTTCACGCGGTCCATCAATTCCTTTTGAATCTCCTTGATGGCCGTGACCAAGGCATCCTTGGGCGTCACGAAGAGGTTGGCTGGAAAAATGGTGTAGGCATGCAACGACTCTTGCTTGCGGCCTGTCTCGGGCTCGAAGATCTGGATCTTCTCCACCTCATCCCCAAAAAACATCACCCGCAACCCATAGTCGTCATACGCGGGGAAGATATCGACGGTATCACCCTTCACGCGGAAGTTGCCGCGCTTGAACTCTGCCGTGGTGCGGCTGTAGAAGAGATCGACCAGCTTGTTGAGAAAGGCGTTGAGCGAGATTTTATCGCCTTCCTTGAAGGTCCAGATCACGGCCTTGAAGTCCTCGGGACGGCCCATGCCGTAGATCGCCGAGACCGAGGAGACGATGATCACGTCGCGTCGCCCAGACAGCAGCGCCGAGGTCGCACGCAAGCGCAACTTCTCGATCTCCTGGTTGATGCTCAGGTCCTTCTCAATATAGGTATTGGTCGAGGGAATGAAGGCCTCGGGCTGATAGTAGTCGTAATAGCTGATGAAATACTCTACGAGGCTATCTGGAAAAAAGGTCTTGAATTCCCCATACAGCTGTGCCGCCAGCGTCTTGTTGTGGCTCATGATGAGCGTGGGCCGCTGTGTGTCTTGAATCACATTGGCGATCGTGAATGTCTTGCCTGAGCCCGTGACGCCGAGCAGTACCTGGTGCTGATCGCCTGCATCCAGCCCTTCCACCAATTGGCGAATGGCCTCCGGCTGATCGCCAGCAGGTGTATAGGACGATTTGAGTACAAATTCTTTTTCCATCAAAAAAACTCCTTGCATAAACTTGCCGCCGTCCGCATTCCAACCCTCGTCCAAATCTAAGGGAATTTTTGATGGGCTTTTTGTAGGTTTTTACTGGGTTTACCCTGTAAATTGCGCTGGTGCAATTGAATAGCTCCCATTGAAACCACGTTTTTTAGATCCGATTGCGAAGGCTGCGTTGGCCGTTGCCCGCTACAAATACACGATATTGATCGTGTTGATGGGACTCGCGACCTTTGCCAGCGTGCAAACGCACTACAATTCAATTCACTACGAGGGATCCGCCTGCCGACAAAATGAGACGATCCGTCTCTTTCAATTTTCCTTCAAGCATCTGATCGATGGCAAGAACCTGTACATCGACCACCACGAAGACCACTGTTTTACCTACAAATACAGCCCTGCCTTTGCGCTGTTCTTTGGGATCTTTGCCTATATGCCGAGCTTGACGAGCCTCTGGCTCTGGTCCATGGTTTCGGTAGGGATCGGCTTCTGGGCGCTACGCGCCTTGCCTGGGATGGCACCGCCACAACAGTTTTTGTTTTTCCTCTTCACCAGCTTTGAAAGTCTGCTGTGCATGCAAGCACAGCAGACGAATATCTTGGTGGCTGCGCTGCTCATCTTGGCGCTGGCATTTTTGGAACGGCGCAAATACTTGCCCGCGACCCTATTTATCGTACTGACGGGCTTCATCAAGCTGTTTGGCTTTGGGGCCATGTTGCTCTACCTGTTTTATCCGCAAAAGCTAAAACTGGGGCTTTTCAGCCTAGGGTGGATCGTCGCGCTTGCCCTGCTACCACTCGTGGTCGTAGGGCCTACTGAATTGTGGGGCATCTATGGCGATTGGTACACACAGATCATCGGTGACCATTCCAAATATGCCGGAATGTCGTTTTACGGCATGGTGGGTGCCTTCTCTGGCATCGAGCCGTCGAAATCGCTGTTCCTAGGGATCAGCTTGCTCCTGATGGGGGCCACCATCCTCCAGTACAAAAAATGGCAAGCACTTTGGTTCAGGCAATCTACGCTTGCGATGCTGCTGATCTGGATGGTGATTTTCAACCACAAAGCCGAGTCGCCCTCCTATGTGATCGCGATGTTTGGGATGGCGCTCTGGTTTTTCAGCGACGAACGTGAGTGGGGCGATATCATCTTATTTTTACTGGCCTTCGCTGCCGTGTCACTCGTGTTTTCAGACATCACGCCCAAATGGATCCGCAAGACGTATGCCTATCCCTACCACCTGAAGGCCCTGCCTTGCCTCGTCGTGTGGTTGCGCGTGATGGTCGATATGTGGCTGAGGCCGCTGCAACGCATCGTGGCATCCGGCAAGTAGGTGCGAGGAGCGCGGCGGGCTACCGCGGGAGGCCAGCCTCAAGGAGTTTGCAATACTGGCCCGCCACAAGCCCAATCGATGGTTTTCAACGGGCTGTCTTGCGCAGCAAGAACCGTTTGGCCCGATTGCTTTTGATCAACACAGCGATATTGAGGGCCGCAAATGCCAGCAAGAAGATCGCCAAAACCACCACGGCAGATGTCGGCAAAATGGCTGACCCGATCTGCAATAAATAGAGTTTCGTGCCGATCAAGGCTGCGATCATGAGCAGCAACAAAATATAATAGGGCTTGGTGTTTTCACTCAATTTCCCCGATTTTTTGTCCATGATCAAAACGGGCTTGTTTTCCTCAAGCACCAGCGCGATGTCCATGCCGATTTGGAGCCATTCGCCCTCAGCCTGGCTAGCATGAAACTTCTGCTCGCCCATCAAAATCGTAAAGGAAATGCGTGTTTGGTTGACGATGGAGCGGGTGAGGTCAAAGGCACCGTCGGTCGATTTGCGCTTTTCGGTGACCCGGCCTTCCATGAATTCGTAGCGATCAGAGGGATCGATTTCGCCTTTCAGCGCCTTCCAATTTTCACCCCAATGGTAGCCCATTTTCAGGCAATAACCATCTGAAGCCTCGGCGGGCGACCCTTGCTTCAAGGCCAGCATGACCTCCATCCCCACCTCCAAATAGAGGTTTTTGGGAAGCTTGGCCAGGTATTCAATTCCGTTGACCGTGATCCAAGTTTGCTTGTATTCGTTGCCATCGGGATCGTAGGCGGTCTTTTGATCGCATTTTTGGATGGTGCCTCTGACAGTGCTCATCGTGTTTTTTTGAGGGTGGTGCGGTGGCCAATGCAGCGTGCGCACCCAAGCAAAGGCAGTGGTGGCGCAGGACAACCTCGGCGCTACAAGGATAACATTTTGGAGGGGAAATCGCAAATTGTTGGGCCTCGTCCCGGGAGAACTTGGCCTACTTCCCTCCTCCCCTAGCCAAAAACGGCCCCACAATTTCTGCCACGCTCGTCCAGCGCAGGTCGGGATAGCGGGCATTGTCGGTGCGGGTCATCTGGGCGTGGCCCTCGACCATGTCGCGCATGTATTGCATGCCCTGCCAGGCTGGATAGAGCTCATTTTTGCCGGGTGCGAGTGTGCGCGCGATGCCGATGATCGCGCTCAGCAGGCCCGCGCCGCCGGGCCTGAAAAGGCGGTGCTCGTGGCCCGTGACCTCGCGCATGATGCCCACGAGTGTGCGCGCAGTGACCTGTATGCCCGCGATGCGCAGGTAGCGCGGCGTGGTCGGGTCGAGCGCGGCAGCGGCCGTGTAGGCTGCCGTGTCGGCGACCGTGGTCATATCCATTTGTTGGTCCGCGCTGCCCCAGTAGAGGATGCGCTTGCGTTTGAACAGGATCAGCGGCATCTCGCCCGTGAGCATGTCGGCAAATGCGCCATTGAAAATCGTGGTCGCTTGGATCGGCTGCTGATCCAGATACAGGTGAAATTCGCGGCGCAGGTCAAGGTTGCGGTTGCGCCCACCCTGCGTCTTCGTAAAGTCCAGCGAGAAATCGGATGGGATAAAGCGCGGCACCTTGGCGGCAATAGCAGCATCGAGCAGCAGCTTTTGCGTTTCGATGATCACGGGGCGCAGACCCGAGAGGGCCTAGACCACGCAATCGATGCCTGCGCAGGCTTGCTGGAGCGCTGCGGCGTTGCTCATCTCAAGCTGTATCACTTCGACGCCAAGCTGCTGCAAGGCAACGATTTTGGTGGCGTCGCTGCTTGGGCGAACTAGGACGCGCACATGGGCACCGCGCGCCACGAGCGCCTGGGCGATCTTGCCGCCGAGATTGCCGGTTGCACCGGCTAGGAGGATTTTTTGGGACATTTAGGAGTAACGGCGGGGGATGGGGGATTGTTTTTGGCTTTCGGGGGATGGGGTTGAGCAATTGGGGGCGTGATCGCTTTCGTTGCCGGATGGATGCATGGCTTTTTGTTGCTGATTGGGGATGGTGGTGACGGTTTGTGGCTTGGCGAAGGTGGCGATTTTCACCACAAGTGTTGATGTGGAAAACCAATGTTTGATTAACCATAAATGTGTTTGCGGAGCACAGAACCGCCACTTTTGCCAAGCCCGTGTTAGTGGCAGGGCTTTTTTTATCCGTTATAATCCATTCGTTTCCTAATTTCATTTCTCGCATATTGCCCTGCCCATTTTTCACACAAATATAGTCCGAGGTCAATTGAAGAACTTACTGCACCTGCTGTTATTACATTTTCATCTTCTACAATTCTGACCTCTAAAACTTCTTTGCAGTATTTTTTTAAAGTTTCATATTCTTGAAAGTTAGTCGTTGCTTTTCTGTCTGCAAGAAACCCTGCTGCACCTAAAATCAAACTTCCTGTACAAATTGAAATTTTATATTTTACATTTTGAGAAGTCTTTATCCAATTTATAAAATTTTTGTCAAATTGCAATTCCCTTGTACCAAGTCCGCCTGGGATAATTATTGCGTCATAGTCAGCAAGAGGATTTTGTGTTTTGTTTGATTTGATTTCAAGACCAAAATTGTCTTCTATGGAATTTGTAAAAGAGCAAATATCCCAAGTCAAATCAGGTAAATAATTCATTGATTTTAGTCTGCTAATCGGGTCGTAGATTCCAATAAAGTCCAACCAAGTTATTCCGTCAAAAAGGATATAGGCAATTTTCATCTTTTGTCTCAATTATTTTGTTATCCGATCTCGTAGACTTGCCACTAACGTTGTGCGTATAGCCGAAGGTGATTTTTTTGGAGCGACCAATTGTGTGCCACGAAAAATTTAAATAGAAGCCATAAACTATTGGTTCATTGGTTGCCCCTACTTTTGGCTGCACGCTGTTAGCGGTCGTTGTTTTTTTCGTTGGTTTCTTTGCAATCATATTTTCGATGTAGGATTATGTCTAACTGGAAAATTCACAGAATTTGCAATAAAACAGAGTTCACTAGCCTTTTTGTGCAATTCGTTGGCTTTGTCAACCATGTGCTGTTCACTTACTGTAACAATTGGGTTTAGTGTTACTTCGGTGAATCGTCCACCGCCATTTGAAGTGTCAACCATTATTCCTGTTGCATGGTCGATGTAGTCAGTAACAATTACGCCAGCTACTGCACATAAATGTAAATAGGTAAGCAAATGACAAGCGGACAAAGAAGAAACCAAAAGGTCTTCCGGGTTATGTTTTGTCTCGTCTCCACGAAATGCGGGGTCGGAAGAGCCTGAAATATTCGATTTGTTTTCTATGATAATTTGATGGCTTCTTTCGTAATTTCGATAATTGTCAGTTCCTGTTCCTTTATTTCCAGTCCACTGAACTGTCGCTTTGTAGTGATGTTGTCCTTGCATAATTTTTAAATTTACTTTGAGTTAAATTGTCTGACTTTGATTTTGTCGGCACTGTCCTCTCAATGACCGCTAACACCCAGATAAACGAAGATTTCTTTTCTTGACAAGAAAAGAAATCTTTCCGTCATAAGCAATAAACCTTCGTTTACCGACCCAAATTGGCTGAAAATGCGAAGGTTCCCACCATGGCGCATCCAAAAGGCGAGGCAG
>JANORP010000169.1:0-9029 GCA_031415375.1 Bacteroidota bacterium
TGCATGCTCCATCATTGGGGCCACTGATTCAACGAGCGATTGCCATGCGATTGCAGCGATCCAATATTTATATTTTAGAAGGTCCCTTGTACTGCTTGGGCTCAGATTGAATAAGATGTCCCATATTTTGGCAAATAGTCGATTGACAAATTTGGCATCGAACGTCGAGTAAGCGCATCCGCTTATCAACATGGATGGGACTTTCGCTTCAAAAATCCTCATCCCGCCCCTAAATCCCCGATGCCGATGCCTCGGTCGGCCGCGCCGCCTCATACACACTGCGCAAAGGCAGGCCCGCTGCCCGTGCTTGTGCCCAGAGCAGCAACAATTCCAGTCCTTGCACACTCGCATGCGTCGCCTGAAACACCGACAACACATGCGCCATATCCTTGAAGGTAGCAACCTGTTCGGTCTCGGCGGAATTGAACAATTGTTCCAGCTTGGAGAGCACGATGCGCTCAAACTCATACAAGCGCCCATGCGTTCTCAGCCATTCCCGCAGCGCATGCAGCTTTTGGTAGGCAAGTGGAGCATCCCCCAAATCGAAGACAAGCAAGGGTTCGAGCAAGCGTGCGAGCGTCTGCGCATCGCTGCGATGCTCAGACTTGGGGTGGGAGAGTAGCGCGTCGATTTCCCCATAAGCCCGCCGCCGATCGTCGCAGACAAAATACGTCATGGCCATGTTGACCTTGAAACTGAGCCAACGGGCGGGATTCACCTTCGCGCCAAACTCCTTGAGGCCATCCTCGATGCGTGGCAGCAAGTCCAAGGCACATTGCAGTTGGCGGCTATTGAGATAGTACATGAGGCGGTAAAACTCCAGGGTCTGGAAATCCTCAGCCGCCTCGTCACGGTTGTCTGCTGGCAAACCGGTCATGGCATCCAACACCTCACGCAAAGCCTCCCATTCTCCAGCCTTGTTGACGGCGTGGAGGTAATTGGTGAGGGAGAGTTTGTACA
This sequence comes from Bacteroidota bacterium, assembly GCA_031415375.1. Lineage (GTDB taxonomy): Bacteria > Bacteroidota > Bacteroidia > J057 > JADKCL01 > JADKCL01. The sequence continues at coordinate 961 of JANORP010000169.1, forward strand.
TCTTGGGGAATGCCGCCCTGAAATAAGGCTGGTCTTCCCAAAGTTGCAGGAGATCCACATATTCCTGCAACTCTAGCGCTGGGAGATTGGCCAGATGAAACACAAAGGCCCTAGTCTGATGGTAATACCGTTGCGCGCGAAAATTGGGGAAGGCCTCCGGCGGCTGCAAGCGAGGATCGGTCAGCAAGGCTGGGACACGTTGTGTAACCTCAGGGTCGCGCGGGTCAAATTTCAACCTGATCAGCAGGCATACCTCCTCAAAGATCTCAGCATAAGCCTGTTCCATGCAAAGCATGGACATGATTTTCTTTTCCTCAGCCAGCAAATTGGCCATCTTTTCCGCAACACGTTTGTCTTCAAACTCGATCACCAGCCGCCGTTGGGTCTCATTGATCTTGAGCAAGGCCAAGAGGTCGCCCATCCGTTCAGCAGCCTCTTTGCTCTCGATGATTTTCTTTTGGGCCCTGGCCCACAATCCTCGGCGGTACATCAAGTCAGCATCCCTCAGCTTTTCATAGACCACCTCACTGCTATTTTTGCCAGCATGAAACTCCCGGATCGCAGTTTCCACATAATGCAACAGATGGCGCTTCCAAGAGCCAAAGCTTTTTTCTCCGATCTCATCGAGCAGCAATGTCCGCAATGCCGACTCGTCATAGACCCGTTGGCCCCACACCGCATCAAAAAGCAGCACATATTTCTTCTCGTGGCCCGATGGCGAATACCGCCGAGCATTCAGCTTAAAGTGTCTTCTTTCCGCATGTGTCATGCTTTGGATCAACTCAAACAGATCTTCTTTCGGTTTCATCCTTGCAAATTCGACAGCTAATACAACCTTCGACAACAATTGAAAATTGCACGATCACAACGATCCATATCCGCACAAACCTAGCTAGATTCCACACAATAGCCATCCATTCCGCCACGAGCACTTGCATTTTGACCAATTTTTCTGGTGGGAAGCGCCTTAGCGGCGCCTCAACTTTGGGACATGTTCAACTTAATACAGTTTCATTATGTCCAATTATTCTATTGAGAACCACCGTTTAGAGTTCAATGCAGACTTCAGTGTGCTCAAGGTCTTCACCAAGACCCCTGCAGCACTTGTCAACACCTTCGATTTGGCGACCGCCCACCGCTTGAAAACCGAATCAGGAGATTACGTCATCACTTCCACGACCATGCCTGGAGGCTATCTGCAAAAAATCAAAAGTGCTGAGGCAGACACTTTTGTATTCCAAGACAGCGAAGGCATCGCTATTTCAGACCTGCGCACAGTCAAGGTCAGGAGCACCTTCACCTATCACCTAGACAGCTGCCCGATTGTGCTACAGTTCACGGAACCGGAGCTCACGGTGCAATGCCCATGTTCTGGGTCGCCCTGCACGGCACCAGATGAAGCTTGCTGCACGATCGAAGCAGCATAAGCAACACAAACCGATACTGAGCGATGGCACTGTTATCAGATTTTGAAGGAAAGGCAATCAAGATTGCCGTAGCAACTCCGGGCGACGTGGATGCTACGCGAGCCCATTCGCTACTCAGGCAGCAGTTGGGTAACCTACCAGGTCAATTGCACCCAGATTGTCAGATTTTTTGGGTGCATCGATCCACAAATGGGACAATTGCCCCCTTCAAAATCGATGGCCGTGCCATCGTGCCAGTGCCTTTGTACACAGAGCAACCGCTCAAAGGCCATATGCGATGGATACAGGATCCATTTGTATGCTTGCAACAGCACGCTGGGGTCACGCTCTTGCTGCCCGCAAACACAGACGAAATAGGGCGTGAAACCGTGCGGGCACTCTCGCGGGCACTCGACTGCCCGGTGCAGCACACCGACCTCCACCTCGAAGGCGGCAACATACTCCAGCTCGGCGACACCCTGCTGCTCGGCAAGGACCTTGCCTATCAAAACGGCATCCCGCAACAAAGCTCATGGCTCAAGCCCGACCGTGAGGCCTGGACGGTACTAGAAGGCAAACTGAAAGTATGCTTCCATGCAAAAAAGATTGTATGGGTCGGCACCAAGCATCAGATGGAACTCGGCCTTGATTGCACTGCGGTGGCTCGATGCAGTTGGCAACCATTGTTTCACCTGGATTTGTTTGTAATGCCGGGGGGGATATCTGAGGCAGGGCATTTGCGCTTGTTCTTGGGCGAAGTGGACTGTTGGGAGCAAATCGGGCTAGGAAACCAAGGCACAGAAGCTATCAAGCAGCTGAAACTGGCCCTTGAAGAAGTCAAGAGCGGCTTGACCGAAGCAATTCCAAATGTACAGATTGCTAGGCTGCCAATACTTGCAGCGGTGCAATCTGGCCGACTATCCATCGACACCATGTGCAACGGGTGGGTCGAGGCTGGGCGCAATCTAGGTGGGGCATTTTTGCCAGATTTTGGCAGAAATGCCCGCAAAGATGCCTATGCACAGGATCGGCATACCGCGCATTTGAATGCTGAGCAACCCTTGGCAGCTTGGGGGTTGAAGTGCCAATGGGTGGACATGGATTTAGGACAGTTATCGACAGAGGGCGGAGCGCTGCATTGCTCCACAAAAATTTTGGAAAGAACTTTTTAACAATACCAGAAAGAATATGAGTCTCTTTTGTAATCAGTTATCGATTCACTTCGGTAGCAAGGGTATATTGTGTTATGACTTGGGCAATGACGGCGAACCGGCGACGAGTGTCCCTGCAGGAACAGCTTTTTCATTCTATGGAAGCTGGCTCGCGATCGCACCAAGGCAAGTACAAGCAGGGCAAAAAACACTTTGGCGTGACCCGATAGATTTCCCCGCCCATGTAGTGCCCTACATGCTAGGGCAAATCTCCTCGATTTTGGAGGAGCATGGCAGTGTGGAACGAAATGGTTTGACACTGCAATTTCAGCATGAAGCGGGCAATCACTATGTGCTTGAGATCATGCTTGACAGCAGCCGAAAACAATACATACTCACGCTGGCTGCGACTACCGCAACCGATCAATACGATGCCTACATCCAAACACAAGAGGTTTTTGCCTTGCTCAGCGACCAATACCTGCCAGATACAGAAATCAAGATCAACCGCCAAGAGGCCGTCTTGGTTGCTCCACTTACGCTGCCCAACCTCAGTTTTAGGCCCGATGGTACACAATCCCATACCTCGGCGCAGCAAGGATTGCAACAATATGGCCCCTATAGCCGTGCCAAATTTCGTGACAAGACCTTGCGTGTGCTGGTGATCGGCTATACAGGAGATCAAGGCTATCTCAGCGCATTGATCCACGACCTCAAAAACGGTATGCCCGTCATCCAGGCCGAGGCAGAAATTTGGGGTACGCCCTGGCATGAAACTTTTGGCTTCAAACACGCAGAATTCAAAATGCTACATTTTGCGAGTGATGGAGACGAAACGCTCAAGGGCCAAATCGAAAAAGCGCTTGCAGAGGCCAAGGCCAAAGGAGAGCCTTATGATGTTGCGATCTATGAAGCGAGCGAGACTGCGGGCAAGGTTGAAGCAATGCTGATCCAGTCTGGCTTGCCGCCGCACCACCTCGTACCAGCAGAATTGCAGCGCAACGGCGTTGAAAGGGCGCAACTGCTGCTGGACTTGGCGCTACAGTTGTATGCCAAGGCTGGAGGAGAGCCCTGGTTGCTCCCCTTGCCCAAGGGAATGGAGCATGAGCTTGTGATCGGCATCGGTAGCCAGGACTGGGCCGATGGCGTGCTCGGCTACGCAACGGTCTTTAGCAGCCATGGCGACTACAAGCTTGGTCAATCCAAATGGAATTCCTCTGCCGAGGCTTGGGTAGGAGGCTTGGCGGATTTCATCTCCCAGCAGCTCACTTGGCTCAGTCGCAAAGATGGCTGGCAAGGCCAAGATGACCTCAAAATCTTGTTTCATTTGGATGAGCGACTTTCTGAGGAGCAAATCAAAAACCTCAAGGATGCCTTGCAACGGGAGTTTGGCCCAACTTACAACCTCCAAATCGCCTTTTTGCTGCTCACTTATGATCATCCACATCAGCTATGGAATACTAGCCCCAATAATTCTCAAAAAGGCATTGATCTGGGCAAACGATTCATGCCTGACATGGGTACGATGTGCAAAGTCAGTGCCGACAAGTACCTCTTGCAATGTAGCGACCCAAGAAGAAAAAGTACTCCACCGCGGCCGTTGCTCGTAGAGCTTTTGCCTTGCTCAGACGACTGGGGCCTTCAATACATGGCGCAGCAAGTGTTTTATTTCGCGGGGATGTCTTGGCGGTCTGTACATCGCGCAACGCTCCCTGCAACATTGGAATATGGGAAATTGGTCGCTGGCAAGGCCCACATTCTGAGACTAGCCGACCCCAATGTACGCATTCCCGAAAAACTAGACATGATCCCCTGGTACCTATGATCGTCATCACACAATTTGCCGCCCAGATCCCAGAGGCTGTGGGCGACAACAAGGTCTTGCAAGGCTATTTTTTGCACCATTTGTTCCCTGGCAATTATCCATTGGCCAAGATTCAGGAAGAAAGGGAAGCTCTGCGGCATTCGCGCAGCTATAAACTCGTGGCTGCAAATGGTTTCGCACGGATCGCTGGTCCAGATTCTAGATTTGAGGAAGGCATGAATTGGTTGTGTTCCATCGTGGTGCCCGAGGATTTGCATTACAATGGAATGGCGCTTCTAGGCATCGCAATTGGACTTCGTGAGGGATCGACAGTAATTTGGGAAAAGTGGTGGCGTGATTGGATCTTGAATCCGCTACGCATGAACCCTGCCGAAGCTGGCCTCGCAAATATGCTGGCCGTAGTCTCAGGCATCGATGGAGGTCGTTTTGAACCTACCGATGTTGTTGAATACACGCTTGCAGCCAGCCTGCTGGCCCAGCCGCCCAGTTGGGAAGCTGTGCCCATGAGCGCGTACCTGCACCATACGCGCAAACGCGCGTTTCCCTACCACGATGACTTTTTGCGGTGCATGCTGGCAGTGTTTATACAAGATCAAGCCATCGCCCAGGCCATGCTATCTTCTGCTGAGATCGCTGAATTGGAAGCCAATGCAGCCGCCAAGCAAAGTGCCGCTATCGAGGCCAATCTTGCTGCAATGGCAGATCACAAGGCTCGCATAATGGTCACGATTGTCGCAATCTGCACACTGAGCGTCATTGTTTTATGCTGCGGAGGACTGTTTGCCTGGCACGACGGAGCCCTCGCGAGCCGTGCAGAATGGGATGAATGGAAGTGGATTTTGTTGTGGGTGGGTGGGCCGGTTTCAGCGGGGACGCTACTGCTACGAATTCTTTCCTTTGCCTTTAGGCGGAAACCCCTCAACCTCGATCTCCAAAAGATACATCGCACCTACAAGATCAAACTTCTAGGTCGATGGCGTCGCAAGCTCTTGCCCCCATCTGCCCAGATGAACCCGATCAGCTAAAGTACTAGACAAGCCCAATCTCCAGGTCTCTATCACCACTTAACCGCACCCCGCAAGGGTGTCACTCAGCCATGCTTTTCCCATCAGTCATCCCATTTACCACGCGCCCCTTGAACTCCACCGAAAAAAAAGCCGTCCTCAGGCCCTTTCTAAGATGGGTCGGCGGCAAACAGCGCCTATTGCCATCGCTTTTGGAGCGCATCCCCAAGGACTTCAAGGGCACTTACTATGAACCCTTTCTCGGTGGCGGATCTATGTTTCTCGCCAACGGCTTCAAGAATGCACAGCTCTCAGACCTGAATCCGCACCTCATTAACGCCTACAACATGGTCAGGGAGAAGCACGAAGAGATCCATGTGCTCCTTACCAAGCATCAAATCCAAATCGAGCTGCGCGAGCGGGCCTACTACTATGAGCAGCGCCTGCTCTTCAATGAGATTGGCGATAGCAAAGGGTCAGATCAAGCTGCCCGATTCATTTTCCTGATTCATGCCAACTTCAACGGCATGTTTCGGGTCAATCTCAAAGGTCATTACAATGTGCCCTTTGGCAAAGCCAAGCCCTCGATTCCAAGCCTAGAGCGACTCTCCGAGCTGAGCCAATTGCTCAAGCACACCAAGGCCGGCATCCAAACACATGGCTATGACAGTATCCTGCATCGCGTTGAGGAAGGTGATTTTGTGTACCTCGATCCACCATATCCCATATTGAGTCGCACCGCCAAATTCACAAGCTACACCATCGAGCGGTTTTCTGAAGACGAGCAGCGCAAACTTGCTTGGTTTGCAACACAGCTTCACAACAAGGGAGCCAAAGTCATGATCTCCATCGCCGGGGTGGATCTTGTGCACAAGCTCTATCCCAAACGAATTTGGCACTACTTCACGACTGAGTTGCAGCGCAATGTGAGTGCCAAGCGCCCAGCGATCATGGCCACCGAGCTCATCCTCACCAACTACGAGCCATGAGCCAATACCTCGCTTGGAATGATGCCCTAGGGGCTTATTTCTTTCATGCCGGTAATGCTGGAAAATTTGTGACGCTGTACCTGGACCGACGGCGCATCGAGGAAATCGGTCGCAGGCATGGGCTGGGAGGGTGGGAAGCTTTCCTCACCGCAGCAGGAGCGCGCGTGTCCAGTATCCCCGGCCTGCCCTTTTTTGGATCGTTGCATCCTTTGACGATGGCACAGCACCTTTGCGAAATCTGGAATCGCGGCGCGGGCACGGTTGAAGGAAAGGAGCTAGATGATCTGGCCTTTCCACCTGTTTTTGTAGGCTTAGCCCTGCTTGTACTCGCCTGGTCAGAGAACGAGCATCACCGCTCTTACTATGTTCGGCTTACAAGGTTTATTCAGTCCAACTTTCCTCAAAATGGATATCCAGAACAACGATTGGAGGACCTGGCCTTCAAGTCCATGATGCCTGCATTGCCCAGCCTAGCCGGGTGGGTCAAAGATGCTTTCGGATCTTCATTCGGAGAACTACTTCTCGGTAAAATCTCGCAATACCAATTTGTAGGTGCGATCAGGTTTCATTCACTGCTTGATCAAGACGAGCGTGATCGTCTGCCCTCGCTTTGGAGCAAACTGCACCTTACACCCGGACTGCCAGTGCCCAAGGAACGGCTGATGGAGCTGTTGATGCAATTGCCGCATATAGAGCATGAAATCCCCATTTTGGCAAGACTGATCCTGCGCAATCCCTCAGGTGTCAAAGCGCACATCCAAGAGCTCTTGGCAGCTGAGTTTGAAGGCTGGAATGGCCGATCTATCACAGTCATTCCCAAGGTAAAGCCAGTCACGACCCCCATATTGTTCATCAGACTTGATGATGGCAAACCCCAGCGGGTTTGTATCGAATGGAAGAATCCACTGGGCGAACTCACTGGCATGGGGGCGAGGTTCTATTTGGACATTGCTCCTCAATCCAAGATCGGCATCCTCAAAAATGCTGAAACAGGCCATTTTGTTGTGCCAGATGCGACATGGTTGTTTGAAGAAATCAATTTGGATGCTGGCTCCATCAAAATACACCGACCACGGCGCAATCATTTTTGGGCATGGCCAGCCCGCCTATTGGGCAGACCGGGGAGCGGATTTTCCGAGTCACCGCAATTTATGCCCGATGCCAAGTTCAGCTTGGTGCTCAATGGTCAAGCCGTTCACACTGCCGAGCAGTGGCTTGGCTCTTTTGGTGCAGCTTCTTCGGTGGGTCGGCAGCCCCTAGAGCAAGGTGCCTTGGTGATTCATGGAGACTTACCAAGTTACAATCCATTTAAGAAACGGGCTGCCACTCAGGAGCGACCGAGAATCAAGCTATTCCAGGCATGTCCTACGATCGGTGAAACCTACCGTCCTGAGCTGCCAGTGCAGGTAGAGGTCCTTGCATGGGACGAAGGATATATCGTCAAATGTGAGGGCAAAGACCATTGGCCAGCACATCAGCCGACTTTGCAATTGACAGGAAACGGCTACTATGAGATTCATGCGCCTAATAAGCATGCAGCGATGTCGATTACTATAATCCTTGAAGACCATCACGGCAACGTGCTGGACCAGCAACAGATTCAATTTCGACCACATTTGCCATTGCACCAGCCACAGTCTCCGATTCCAGAAGGAATGGATCGCGATGGGGAATGGACTGCGCCCTCGTCGCAT
>JANORP010000170.1:0-8868 GCA_031415375.1 Bacteroidota bacterium
GTTCTTGGGTTCTTGGAACTTTCGCAATGGTTATAAACGATTTGAATATCAATGGGTACTGATAGAGGGCCGCTGCACGACAAAACGCTTGATTTCGCAATTCGCGTTGTGAATTTGCATAAGTACCTGAAAAAGAAGAAAGAGTTTGTGATGTCTCGGCAGTTGATGCGTTGCGGCACATCGATTGGAGCAAATGTTCGGGAAGCCCAAAGAGGGGAAAGTAAAGCCGATTTTATTCACAAACTTTCAATTGCCTTGAAGGAAGCAAATGAAGCAGAATATTGGATCGTTTTGTTGCACCGCACCGAATACCTTACCGAAGAAATGCACCTTAGCATCAATCAGGATTGTAATGAAATCATTGGTTTGCTGGTAAAAATCATCAAGACCACAAAAGAAAATCAGCAACGACTAAAGAAATGAATCTACTCCCAACTCTAAACTCTGAACTCCCAACTCTAAACTCTGAACTCCCAACTCTAAACTCTGAACTCCCAACTCTGAACTCCCAACTCTGAACTCCCAACTCTGAACTCTGAACTCCCAACTCTAAACTCTGAACTCCCAACTCTGAACTCTAAACGTTCACTATGAAATATTGCAACAATCCCTACGAAAGGCTTCGCCTCAAAACAATAGAAGTCAAAATTGGAGACATCGCCCTCGGTGGCAACAATCCAATTCGCATCCAATCCATGACCACGACCGATACCATGGACACGGAAGGTACGGTGCAGCAAAGCTTGCGCATGGCCGCGAGCGGCGCTGAATATGTGCGCATTACAGCCCCGAGCATCAAGGAAGCCGAGAACCTGCGCGTGATCAAAGATCGCTTACGTGCCCTCGGCTGCAATGTGCCCTTGATCGCCGACATTCACTTCACCCCCAATGCCGCCGAAGTCGCAGCACGCATCGTCGAGAAGGTGCGCGTGAATCCCGGCAACTACGCCGACAAGAAGAAGTTTGCACAGATCGACTATACCGATCAGAGCTACCAAAACGAATTGCAGCGCATCCACGACCGGTTTGCACCCCTCGTGAAGATCTGCAAGGAATATGGCACGGCGATGCGCATCGGCACCAACCATGGGAGCCTCAGCGACCGCATCCTGAGCCGCTATGGCGACACGCCGCTCGGCATGGTCGAGAGTGCGATGGAGTTTTTGCGCATCTGCGAACTTTATAATTACGATCAGGTGGTGCTGTCCATGAAGGCCAGCAATCCGCAGGTGATGGTGCAAGCCTATCGCTTGCTCTGCGCCAAAATGATCGAAAACGGCAAGCTCTACCCGATGCACCTCGGCGTGACCGAGGCCGGCGAGGGCGAAGATGGCCGTGTAAAATCGGCCCAAGGCATCGCCGCCCTGCTCATGGATGGCATCGGTGACACCGTGCGCGTCTCGCTCACGGAGGAGCCCGAGTACGAGTCGCCTGTCGCCAAATTTCTTGTGGATATGTATGCAAGTGCTGATGCCAAGAAGTTTGATATTCCCGAAGGCTTGGTGCCTGAGCTCATGTATGATCCGCTGGCCTTTGCCCGTCGTGATACCCATACCGTCGTGAACATGGGCAATCACAATGTGCCGCGCGTGGTCGCCGACTACAGCACCAAAGCGCCTGATTACGCTGCATTGGCCGATTGTGGCTACACTTATGTGGAGGCCAGCGACAAATACAACCTCGCCGAGATGGCCGCCGACTTTATCTATACTGGCAGTGAGATGCCTGCGATCAGCCTGCCCGGTGCCATCAAGCGCATTGCCGATGCCGAATTGTGGCAGCTGTTGCGCGACAAGGTGAGTGTATTCCCGATGTGGGCGACGCCTGCTGCCTTTGCGGCGGCTGCCATCACCCATGAAACCTTGAACTTCGTGCAAGTCGATGTTCAGGATTTGCAGGCCTTGCAGGGACTCGACCTGCGCCATGCCGCGCTGGTCGTGCCTGCCGAGGGCAGTGGCGCGGGTCATGCGTGGCGCTACGCTGCCTGCGCCCTCGGGGGCATGGGCGTGAGCGCCCCGGTCGTGCTGACCACGAGCCTGCCCACGGAATTTGCCTTTTACAACGACGACCATTTGCCCGAGGCCTATCGTCTCACGACAGAGGCCAAGCAGCAATTGTTTCTTGCAGGCATTTCGGGGGCGCAGTTTGTCGATGGCTTGGCCGATGGCATGATGGTGAGTCCAGGCAACCTGATCACCAACCGCACCACGTTTGGCATATTTCAAGCGAGCCGCCTTCGCATCACCAAAACCGAATACATCTCTTGCCCAAGTTGTGGCCGCACCCTCTTTGACCTGCAAGAGACCACTGCCCGCATCCGCAAACGCACCGAGCATCTCAAGGGCATCAAGATCGGCATCATGGGCTGCATCGTGAACGGCCCCGGCGAAATGGCCGACGCAGACTACGGCTACGTCGGTGTTGGCGTCGATAAAATCGCCCTCTACCGAGGCCAAACGGTCGTGCACAAAGGCGTCAAAACCGCCGAAGCCGTCGATCGATTGATCGATTTGATCGTGGGGGATGGCAATTGGATCGATGCGCCTTGAGGTGTCAAGGTGAAATTTTGCATTGATGGAGCTGCGACACAGATGCGAACTCCCTTTTGGTGATGGCGAGGACAATAGCAATGCTGGATATTTTAGGAAAATATTGCTAATTTAATGAACATTTTGTAGCTTTGGGATGTGGAATTGAAGTGATGGAATCAATATTCAAATACAATCCTGAAACCATACTCGCCGCCGTCTTGTACATCTTGGACAAGGTCGGTGTAGCCGATTGGCAGCTCGTACACAAGACATTTTACATCGCAGACAAGCGGTCGATCGTCGAGTTTGGACAACCAATCTCTGGAAATACCAATATCCGGATGAGCTATGGTCCAGTTCCTTCCGAATTGGACTGTCTATTGGAGGCCTTGCGGCAACAGGGTGCCCACACATCCTATTTTGGTATTCCAGTGACGGACTTGCTCAAGGTTGAAGGGAAAAATAAATTGATCGGGCTTCAAGCTCCTGACCTAAAATATCTCTCGCGCACCGACCGTGAGTGTCTAGACTATACCATCGATACCTGCAAGGGATTGACCTTTGATCAGCGTACACGCATCACCCACGATTATGCCTGGTCCCAAGCCCACAAAAGTGGCGTCGCAATGCGCTGGGAAGACATCGCCTTCGCGGGCGGAGGTGGAGATGAAATCGTAGCCTATTTGAGAGATTTGAAGGATTCGCAAACCCATTTATTTCCTTCATTTCCAGTTTTCAATTGAGGTAAGAGTTGGAAAGACTCGGGTTGCTGGAAGATGCCAATGAGGATGAAGATTGAAATTTCATTTTGCTTAAATTTTTCGGCCTAAGATCAGCTCGAAAGTTGGCTGCTGTGTTCAAATTTTGCGTACCAAAACCGCTATCTTTGATTGATGTCAATGTTTTGCTTCAACGATTGGCACAATTCATCGCTCACTAGGCGACCTTTTTCCAGCTACTGATCAAATATGCTTCATGGCAAATGACCTCCCCACCAACCTCCAATCCCCGCGCTCATTTGCCAGCTCATTTCGCTTTCCTGTGCAATCCAAGGAGTCACGCCGCGAGGTGATCATCGGAGCCTTGTGGCTGCTTTTCTTGCCGCCTGTCGGCTGGATTTTGAACATGGGCCACCGCATCATGATGGTACACAATATGCAAAATGGCCGCCCGGCTTGGCCGTCTTGGACCAATTATCCCGCCTTGTTCAAGCATGGTTTCCTCACATTCCTCGGCATGGTCGAGTACCATGCACCCTCGGTGATTTGTGGGTATTTGGCTTGGCGGTACGATAGCATGGCCTTGCATATCGCTTCGATCTGCCTATGGATACCTGCGACGATCGCCGTGCCCGGCTATATGAGCCACTATTGCAAGATACTTGATCCACGCGAAATTTTTGATCCGATGCGGGCCATGCGGCGCGTGATCGAGGGCGGTGCTGCTTATTGGAAAGCTTGGGGAATTGTCTTGTGTGGCTTGGTGCTTTCGTTTTCTGGACTGTTGGCTTTCGGGATCGGTTTTTTCTTCACGAGTGTGTGGTTTTGGCAATCGGCGGGCTACAGCTTTGCTTGCGTGTTCAGTGAAAAATTTCGTTTGGTCGAATGATGTGGTTGTGAGGCTGCGCATACTGCGATCGACTTGATCGCTGAGATGAATCGCGTTTGCAACTGGGTGAAAATTTCACCGCAAGATGGTGATGAAGCTTGATTTTTTGCGGAGCGGCTCCCCGACCGCGATCCATTCCACGATACAAGTGTACATTCCCTCGGGTAGGTCCTCGCCTTTGAATTTGGCATCCCAGCAGGCTTTGGGATCACGCGATTCATACATGAGACTTCCCCATCGGTTAAGTATTTTGATCCGAAAGGACTCCATTTCGCAGGCAATCTGGAAATCGTAACAACCATTGGATATTTCACGGTTGGGATAGAAGACGGGGGAAATCAAGAAGCAGGCTGGCTTCACATTGCAATGGATGCTATCGCGCACCAAGGTGTCGCCTTGCATGACATCCACCCAATACCAGCCAGCTTCCCGCACAAAAATCACGGGCGTTTTCCAGCCATTGCTCCAAACCCAGCCTTCTCCAGCAGGTGCGATGAGCCTTGCCTCCCCCTCATTCGGAATTTCTATGTCGCGCTTCGCAAATGGTGCCTGTACCTTGACCTGTGCCACTTGTGCCACGGCTGCCAGCCCCGCACAAAGGAAAATCCCATAGAGAATGAAATGTCGCAGGGATGCAGTCATCGGATCAAAAGTAAACTGCCGACCGCACGTTGCAATGGCGCAGCAAATTGTTTCCATTCCAAGACATAATAATAGACCGTCTCTGGTGCAGGATTGCCCGCGATTTGCCCATTCCAACCGATCAAGGGTAATTCAGTGTTGTAAACCAAATGTCCCCAACGGTCATAGATCGCAAATTTCGCCGACTCCAATTCACACAAGACTTGCGGTTGGAAATCATCGTTTGCGCCATCGCCATTGGGGCTGAAGGCATTCTCCAAAACCATGCAATCACATGCGCGGTGACTCAGGTAGATGCTGTCGCGCACCGTGTCGCTCGGGAAATAGAGATCCACCCAAATCCAGCCTGTATCGGCTGTAAAGATAGCGGGTGTCGTCTCACCATATCGCCAAAGATAGCCTATGGTCTGCGCCTGACGCGCATCTAGGTGCAAGCCATCCCCGGCACAGATCTCTGCATTGCGCCCAGGCAAAAATGGCGGATCGCAATATTGATGCCGCAACTCAAAGGTATCGCGCAGCGTGTCGCAGCGCAAATAGACCTCCACACTGTGCGAGCCCTCATTGGCAAATGTCGCATTGCTGCCTGTGCTGCCATCGCTCCAATGCCAGCCGACGGCCCCTAAAATGTTTGCGGATACCGTCACCGATTCCCAAACACAGACGCTCGTATCCTGAAACCCAAAAACATCGGGCACACGCACATGGTCCCAATGGTTGGGAAGCCCCCAAGTGCTCATCCCTGCGCCGAGATTGGCGCCAATGGTGAAAAAATTGCAATTGAGGCCCGCAAAATCAGGATCTTGAATCACAGATATGTAGGGCGAAAACGATAACCGAGCCACAAACAATTGACCGTCAGGTCCCAATTGCAGCGTCCCAAATTCAGGATTGCCCGTGGTGATCACCACTCCGCTCGCCTCTACGTCAGGGGCAAGGAGATCGTATTGGCGGATGTCGCTGTAGGCGATGCCTATTGGCGAACCGTAGGTCGTCACATACAGGTAGCGTGATGAGGGCGAGAATGCGCAGCCGTAGGTGCGCAGATCGGGGATGTCGAGGCGGGCAGGGGAGGAGACGATTCCCGTATTGGGGTCAAAGGCCAGCCATTCAACGCTGCCATCTGAGTCGGCCGAAAAATCGTTGCGGTAGCGCGACCAAACCAGCGCTAGGCGCCTGCCATCGGGCGAGATTTTCATGCAGCCCAGTGCCGTTCCTGTGGGATTGATGGCCCCGTCATAACCTTGCACGCTACCCGCACGGGAGATGACGGCAGGCATTACGACCATCGCACCTGTATCTCCGCAAGTCACCCTAAAAGCACAAAATGCATCCGAATTCCATTGGTGCGCGACCACCCAGACATCGGTGCCATTGCTGGCCCGCGTGGCGGTAAGCTTCTCCGTGACCGAGTCACAGAGCGGTACGTTTTTGACGATCACTTCGCCCAATCCTGCCTGCGCGCGCATGTTCACCATCGAATAGCTCAGTCCCTTGTAGGGGCCGAGGAGCTGGGCTGGCGTCGTGAAAATGTAATACAAAGAGTCCTCGCCGGGCGCTGGCACGATCAATGAGCTCTGTGTCGAGGAAACGTGGCCGTGAAGGCCCGTGCCATTGAGCATCAGTTGATGGTTGCGGTTGAAGACCGTGACGCCATCGGTGTAAAAAAGCAAATCGCCATTGGCGTCTGCAATACTGGAGCAGCCTTCGTCGGTATTCATCGCGCTGCCCACCATGGGCTGTGGCACACCTGTGGAGAAATCGAGGCTCGCACCATATCCAAAAAACCATTTGAAATGTTGTGCTTGTGCCATGAGGCCATCACCCGCCCATAGCGCAGGGACACAAGCCACGCATAGCAATATCCAATGAAGAGAGCTTCTCCTTTGCAAATCCTCTATTTTGACTGTGATAATAACGATTTTTATCGACAAATACATCGCGCAACGCAGTCAGGGGCCGAAAAGACAAGTCGCGTCGCGGTTGGAACTTGTTGAAATTCTCCCCCTTAGCAAGATCAGGGAAGTGGTACTCAAAAAAAGGGCTCCTGGTGAGTGATTATTGATCTACATTACGTGCGAAGGCGGTTCACGTCCATAGATTTGTGCCATCATTAACCCAGAATACAATTTGTGAAAAAGTTTGCCCAACCATTCCTCATCGCAGCCACGCTGCTGCTCTCGGCTTTCGCGACTTACAATGCCTCACACTGGAAAATCGCGGATGGCTATACCATCAAATTTACCAGCAAGAATCCCTCAGGGGTGTTCACCTCCTTGAAGGGAGACATTCTATTTGATCCAACCGATCTTGGCAGCTCCAAATTTGACGTCGTCGTCGATGCCAATTCGATCAATACTGGGATTGGTCTGCAAAACAAACACGCCAAGAGCGACAAGTGGTTTGATGCAGCCAAGCATCCCCATATCAAATTCAAGAGTAGTAAAATCGAAGCTGCCGCAATCGGTTTTGAAGCCGTCGGCGTGCTGGAAATGCATGGCATTAAGAAGGAATTCACCATGCCCTTCACCTTTGAAAACAATACCTTTACAAGTAGTTTTGATGTGAACCGCATGGATTTTAAAATCGGCACCACGCAGGGCATGTCCGCCAATGTTCCGGAGCTGCTGAAGATCGATATTTCAGTCCCCGTCACGAAATAAGTCCAAAGGCGCATGAAAAAGACATTTGTACACAGCCTACTTGCGGGCGTGTTCGCAGGTATTGCCGCTGCGGTTTACACCTATGCCTATTGTGAGGCGATGCTTACAGATTTCAGCAAAGTCCTCGCTTTGCCCGCCTTGCTAGGTGCCTCGATCTTTGGCTGCGTGCTTGCCGGCTTAGGCTACCATATATTGTACCGCAAATGGGGTCGCAAGGTCGATCTGCCCTTCAACGTCAGCTTCCTCATCTTGAGCTTTGTCTCCTTCCTAGGGCCGTTCACCACAACCTTGCCACTTGACGTCGCCTTCCCAGAACTCTTCCCAGGCGCAACGATCCCAATGCATTTGTTTCCAGCGCTGTTTTGGCTAGCCTTGAAGCCAGGCTTTGCGCCCCAGGGCGCAATCTGAAAAGGCCAGTGCACAGCGGCCATGCGTGGATCGCAGTCGCTTGCGAGTTGGGCGATGCGATGATCGAGCTCTGGGACAAAATGAGTTTGTCCATTGCGTCCATTTCCTTTGAAGCAGAAAACGCTCGATTGGATCGACTGATGGGCCAAGGGAAGTCACGGAGGGTGAGATGGTTTTACGATTGCGGGATAGCAGCGGGTGAAGGGTGAATTCGGCATTATTTGGCGGCTGTCAAAGAATTAAGCATCGCACAATCGTCAAATCAGTTGCCAGAAATGCATTGATTGAAACCAACAGGATTGAGAACCAAGGCTGAACAAACTCTTTTCAATCAGCAGTAATGGCATCGTTTCCAGCTATGTCACTGGGCATGTGGCTTTAGCTAATTAAATGGCTGGCATTTGGTGGGGTTCCTTTTCAAGAATTTATAGGTTTTTGAAGTGCAGTGAATTTGGCCAATTACTCCGAATAAATATCTACATCGATTTCTGATCCAATTTTACCTAGGTTAAGAAGCCACTCTCCAGGAAAATGACATGATGGAATGGATTCTTCTGATCTCGGATCAATTGTGATAATGACAGACAACTGAGATGCGACCTGAAATCCTGATTCTACAATATTGTTGCAAATCTCAAATATTGCTGGTGTAACATTTGACAGATGTTCCTCCAATAAATCGTTCTCCTTCAAGATATGAAAACCAATGATATTGGATTTCGAAATAGCACCATGTTCTCCATGTGTCCTCGCGCCTATTTTGCATGTACTGGTGGGTATCATTGAAGAGAAACTCTCCAATTTTTGAATTGAGAGAAAATTGGAATATAAATAAAATCGCAATTCTATAATATGAGCCATTAGATGATAAATCATTATGAGTATCCGGAACTTTGACAGTAGCAAAAAAAGCCATGTCATTTCGACCGAAGTCTTGGGGGATTTGCAAGGCTCTGAAGGAGCCGAAGCAAATGCACCAAGACGTAGCGGAGAAATCTAGCGCCTCACGATACACC
>JANORP010000171.1:0-16558 GCA_031415375.1 Bacteroidota bacterium
TGAGCGGGCGATCGGTCTCGTTGACGATCAGCTTCTCCGGCCCCTCCTTCCTGAAGTCCGCCACAAACTGCTCCACGTCGCCCACCATGAGGGCGATCGTCTCGGCAATATGCGGCAAGGCCGTCTGCAACCACGTCATCATCTCCCCCATCATCTCCCAGAGGCCGCCAGTCAGGAACTTGAGTAATTCCCAGATGCCGATGAAGATCCCCGAGAAGGCCTCCCAGATCCCCACAAACACATTCACCACGAAGTTCCACATGAAGGCATTGTCCTTGCCTGTCAGGATGTCGGAGACCTTCTGCATGATCTGCTTCTTCTGCACCATGGGCGTCTCGTCGGCCTCGTACAGGAAGCCCAGCATGCCGTGCACGAACATCGGCCAGACAACCCCCAGCCCCATGTCGTCGGGCGCATTCTCAAACACCCAGATGCCCACGTCGAAGAGCAGGTCGATCAAGTATTCCTTGGTGCTTTCGCCCAGGAAATCCCACATGAAGCCCAGTAGGAAGCCCGAGGCCACCAGCCCCACGAAGGCCACCAGCGTCCCGACCTTCAGGATCGCATCGAGCAGCATGTTGTAGAAGTACTCCGCCATCTGTATGGCCAGCACCGCGACGGTCTCCAGGGCCTTGAGCAGCCCCACCGTCGCCATCTCCATCGCCTGCAGAGCCATATCGACGCCCGCGGCCATGAGGTCCAGCGCCTTCTGTGCAAACACCTTGAGCCGCTCGGCCTGCTTGTTCACGAAATCGACCGTCGCGTCCATCGCTTGGTCGATCCGAGCCTTGAACTTGTCGCGCAGCTGCGGGAATGCCTGGAATGCGAAATCCACGAAGCCTTTCAGCTTCTCCCCAAACCACTTGATCGCCCCTACGATGGCCTGCCGCGCCTGCTCGATCTTGGCCACCACCCATTGCTTGACCTGCTCAAACTTTTGCTTCACCCAGCCCCGCAAGTCCTCGAAGACCTGCGTCACAAATGCGGTCAGCTCCGCAAAGAAGCCCTTGACCGCATCGACGGCCATGTCAAACCAGCTCTTCTCGCCTTCCTTCTTCTTGGCCTCCGCGCGTTTCTGCGCCACCTTCTCCTCGGCCTTCTTCCTTTGCGCGGCGGCTTGCTGCTGTGCCGCATCCACCTCCGCGCCCACAGCGCCCTCGGTGTCGCGGCACTGCCCGTCGATGTCGGCCTCCATCGCCGCCCGCTCGGCCTCGGTCCTTGCATCCAGCTCGGCGAGCACGCCCTCGTTGGCCTCCTGCCACGCGTTGCGCAGCCCTGCGACCTCCTTGGCATTGCTGCCCTTGGCCTCGAGCTGCCGCCCTGCGGTCGCCGATTCCTCCTCGGCGATCGAGGCCTGCCCCTTGGCGACGGCCTCGCCCTTTTCCTGCTCGTAGGTCGCATCGGCGGCAAGGCTATCGGCCGAGCACTTGTCTGCCTCGGCGCGCAGCATCGCCTCGGCGTCCATGTCCAGGATCCCCGCATGCGCGGCCTGTATCCCGGGCAGCGGGGCGTTGCCATAGCTGTATTCCGCACCCTTGGACCGTTCCCCGGCAGGCCGCAGCAGCCCGGTTCCCGCCTCGGGGAGGATCTGCCCTTCCCCGAAGTCGGCCCTGGTCTCGGCCTGTTGGCGTTGCAGTTCCACTGCGGTCTGCTGCCTTGCGACCCCCGCATTCTCATGCGCCACGGCCGGGTCGGCGGCACCCGTGAGGGGCACCTTGGGGTTCACGTCCAGCGTGGTATCGACCGCCGGGGTCTCGTTGCTGTGTACCAGCGCATGCAGGCGGTCGATCGCCTGGGTCTGCTCCTTCTTCTCGGGCGTGGCCGGCTTGGACCACTTGCCCATGTCGGCGTAGCGCTGCCAGAAGCCCTTGGTCTCGGGCACCTTGTGCGCCGTGGGCAACTTCCAGGGCGCGCCCATCCCGGGTACCTTGGGCGTGGGCCGCTTGCCGGGGCTGGCCTTGGCCTGCGCCCAGGCGGGTGCCTTGCCCAGCCTGCCGGGCAGACCCGTAGGTGGCGACATCGCTGGCAGGCCCGCCTTGGCCGCCCCACGTGCCGTGCCCTGCACCTGCACGAACCGCTTGCCGCTCGCCTCCAGCGCCCGCACCATGTCCATTCCCCGGTAGCCCGTCACCGAGCGCAGCAGCGCCCCCTCCGAGCTGCCATCCAGCGGCGTCGGGGCCAACTGCGCCGCACCGCCTTTCCCGTCCAAGCCACCGGTCGGTGGTCCCGAGAGCTTGGCGGGCGACCCCGCCAAACCCTTGGCGGCTGCCTCCTTCTTACCGCCAGCGACCTTTTTGTCGCCTATTTTGTTGTCGCCTGATTCCCCTTGGCCCAATTGATTCCCGCCCGCCCCACTGCCAGCATCGGCACCCGTCACGCCATCGCCACCCATTTCGCCACCACCCAAGGCGTTCATGCCGCCATCGGTCCCCAAGTCGCTCGTAGCATCCAGTTCCCGCTCCGCATCAACCTGTGCAAGCGGCTCCGCAGGCGCAGCCCCAAGCTGAGCCGCAGGCGGCGGCACGGCAGAACCCCCGTCAGCGGACACCACCGCTGCAACCGCATCAGCTTGCAAGGCATCGATAGGCACCTCGGCAGGCAATTCGTTTTCCGCAACCGAAGACACCGCAGGCGCGTCAACCACAGGTACAGCCTCGGGTGCCGAGACCTTGCCCGTCGCAACCGTCTCCGCTCCCTTTTCCGCGCCAATCGCTAATTTCTCATCGCTAACTGCCAGTTGCTCCTTGCCACCTACTCCCTTTTCCGCGCCCGTCGCCAATTTCTCATCGCCAGCTGCTGTTCTTTCCTTCGCCTTCGGCGCTCCCCCCTTCCCTGCCAACGCCAGCCGCTCCCGCAACGTCATTGGCCCAGGCCGCACCCAGTCCAGCGCAAAGCTGTTGCGCGAGTCCTGCCGCGCCACCCGCTGCGAACCGTCCGCCACATGGAGCGACTCCGGCCCATCACCCCCAGTGGTGTCACGGCCAGCAGGATTCCGCTGTGGAGTAGGCATTCGGTCCGCGTAGTCGGCCATCGGGTGAATTGGTTGAGAGTGATCAGCAGCAAGCCAGCCTTGCAGTGCACCTAATCTAGCACTTTTCAGGGAAATGGGAAGAAAAAGTTTCGCCGGGAGATGTACGACAGACTCAGCAGCCGCTCGTCGCTCAGCCCCAAAGCATAAGTGATTCCAATGCTTGCATGCTCCCTTAGCCAAAGACGGCGGCACAATCTAATCCACATCGCAACTGCTACCTGCTCACTGCTACCTGCTACCTGCTAATCTCCCTCCCACCCAAATCCAGCGCACACTTGGAGAGGATCCCTTCCGGAGCTAGCCCCACTCCGCAGTGGCCTTTGGTGAAATGCAGTGCTGCCTCAACCTATGCATCAGCCAAAACGCGATCTCCAAATTGTCATTCCCTTTCCCAAAACTTACGTTTCTCAATCCCTATCCTTAACTTCGCGGCATGAAAACCGCCTACATCGTTGACGCAGTTCGCACCCCTATCGGCCGCTACGCTGGCAGCTTGAGCACCATTAGACCAGATGACATGCTGGCCATCGTGATCAAGGCGCTGATTGCGCGCAATCCTAGCCTGGACCTCGCTGCCATCGAGGAAGTGATCGCGGGGGCAGCCAACCAAGCGGGTGAAGACAACCGCAACGTCGCCCGCATGGGCGCCTTGCTCGCTGGCCTGCCCACGAGTGTCGCAGGCGTGACCGTAAATCGGCTCTGCGCCAGTGGATTGCAGGCGCTCATCGACGCAGGCCGGGGCATACGCCTCGGTGAAGGCAGTGTCTATATCGCTGGTGGTGAAGAAAGCATGACCCGCGCACCTTTTGTCCAAGCCAAGAGCGACACCGCCTTTGGCCGCCTCCCAGAGATGGTCGATACCACATTTGGCTGGCGATTCACCAATCCCGCCCTTAGCAAATTGTACCATCCCTATACAATGGGTGAGACTGCCGAGAACCTTGCCGCCGATTACAACATCTCCCGCGAGGCCCAAGACCAATTTGCCTACGAGAGTCAGATGAAATACAAGGCGGCCCATGCGGCAGGCCGATTTGCCGACGAAATCGTGCCCGTGCTACTGCCCCAACGCAAAGGCGATCCCATTGCGTTTGCGGTCGATGAGCACCCACGCGCCGAGACCACCCTGGAGGGCCTCGCCAAATTAAAACCTGCATTTCGGGAAGGCGGCTCGGTCACCGCTGGCAACAGTTCGGGCATCAACGATGGCGCGGCTGCCCTCCTGCTCTGCGACGAAGATGCCCTCAAAAAATACAACCTCACCCCCATCGCCCGCATTGTCTCCAATGCCGTCGCGGGCGTCGATCCGCGCACCATGGGCATCGGCCCCGTGCCAGCCAGCAACAAAGCGCTACAGCGAGCAGGCCTCCACATCAATGACATCGGCCTCGTCGAACTCAACGAAGCCTTTGCTGCACAGAGCATTCCTTGCATCCTAGACTTGGGCATCGATCCACAAATCGTCAATGTCAATGGCGGTGCGATCGCCTTGGGGCATCCGCTCGGGTGCTCGGGTGCCCGCATCGTGACCACACTCGTGCACGAGATGCGCAGACGCGGCGTGCGCTACGGCCTCGCTAGTATGTGCATCGGTGTGGGTCAGGGAGCCGCTATGATCATTGAGCGCTGCTGATTATGCCACGCTACGTGATCGACATCAGCTACAAGGGTACGGCCTACTCAGGCTGGCAAACCCAACCCAATTGCATCACCGTGCAAGGGGAGGTCGATGCGGTCTTGAGCCGCATCTTGCGCACCCCCATCATCACCTATGGCGCCGGTCGCACAGACTCTGGCGTGCATGCCCTCAAAATGCCTGCCCACTTCGATTTTGAAGGCGACCTGCCGCAGCACTTCTTTTTCTCAAGCAATGCCTTGTTGCCCCGCGACATCAGCATTACCAAAGTGCACAAAGCCCTGCGCAGCGACTTCCATGCCCGCTTCAGCGGCCGTGAGCGCGCCTATCGCTACCAAATCATCTTTCGCAAAGACCCCATCAAGCACGGTTTCTCTCGCTGGATCAAGGAAACCGTCGATGTGCCAGCCATGCAATCCGCTGCTAAGGTATTGTTGGAATTCGACAGTTTTGAAAGCTTTTGCAAGACCAATAGCAACAACAAGACCTATATCTGCAACCTCAAGGAAAGTTATTTTGAGTGGGAAGGTGACATGCTCGTCTATCACATTCGCGCCAACCGTTTCTTGCGCAGCATGGTGCGCACCATCATCGGCACCATGCTCATGATCGGCAAGGGCGATCTAGACGAGGAGCGCCTGCGCCACATCATCCAGAGCAAGGACCGCACACTCGCTGGCATGACCGAGCTTGCAGACGGGCTCTTTTTGACCGATGTAGCCTATGAGGAAGGGAGTTTGGAAGAGGTGAGCTTTGCGATCAACAATGGCAAATAAGATCGCTTCAAGATTCGATTGAAAATCCCAGGAAGGCAGCTAGTTCGTCGGCCAACCCCAAAACCATGCCTATGGCCCGAAGAACGATAAAGGCAGCGCCAGTCCTACTCGTCGGCCGCAAGTAAATCAATGCTATTGCGCAATGGCCCGATCGTGTGGCGACCACGACGTGACAACCATGGGGCGACCTTTGGTCACAGATGACACTGTATATCAAGCAAAAATGGTATTCATCACCCATAGCACTACATTCACAAGCCATATCACAAACGATACAATCCACAATCTCGGGAGCCGTGTGGGAAAATAAAATACTCCTTTTCCGCGAAAAATCTAGAATTCTCATCACAAAATAGCAGATTTGAAGTGTTTTGGGCCATTTGCCCTATCAACGGAATAGTGTCTTTAGCCAATTCGCCCGCATGTCACGCTCGATCAACATCTTGCTGGGAATCATTTCCATTTGTTATGGAAGTCTCCTCGCCCAAAACGTATCCTTCACTACGTTTACATCCAACATCACGACCTGTGGTGCCCCTGCAGTCTTGGGGGTGATCTACCAAAACCAGAGCATCGACACCCTCAAATCGGTGCGCGTCGCAGTCACATTGCCCACCGGTGTGCAATATGTGCCGAGCAGCCTCGTCGGGCTCAGCTTTGCCGAGGCCAATATCAGCGTTTTGGACTCGGTCGTATTCTCTGCGGCCAATCTGCCCCCTTTGCAAGCAGATACCTTCCTCATCTTCATCCAAGCGCGTTGCGGTGCCGTCGATAGCGCCGCAGTGACCAATGGACTCTATGTCTTCCACAACCAAGGTACAAGTATCGGCAGCTCCAATCCCTACAACATCTTGCGCCCAGCGATCAGCATCCAATCGGTGACTCCCCTCAGCTTCACAGGACCCATCGGGTCCAGTTTCCAGCGCTGCGTGACCTTGATCAATGGCGGCTATGGTGCGGTATCGCGGCTCACTGTGGTGCTGCAAAGCTCGGCAGTGTCGCTCATCCAGTCAGGCTTCACACTCACCGCCAATGGCATGGCGCTCACCCCAACCGTGAGCGGCAACCTGATGACCATTCAATTTGGACCAGCGCAAATACAGGCAGTGGGTGACCTCGACACGCTCTTTGAGCAAAATGAGACCATGAGCTTCTGTTTTCAGGTTTTGGTGAATGATTGCATCGACCTCTCGACGGCCATCACAGCACAGTGGGGCTGTGGCGGCACGCTCTGCGAGGTGCAGACCAGCACCGCCAACGTGATCGTGCCTGCACTCGTCCCCAATGTGGTCACGACAGACTTCTTCATTGAAAACCGATGCTATGGCGGCACCACGCCCTCGCTCATCAAAATCGTGCTCAGAAATACAGGCGCAGGCCCTGCACGCAATGTGATCGTCGATCTCTGGCAGGGGGAGCCCACTGGCCCCTCCAATGGCTATATTTCCCGCCTCGATTCCAGCAATATCATCTTGAAAAGTACCCTCAGCGGCACAAATGGCATATCGCCCTTTGCTGTCGAGGTGCAAGCCGCTGGGGCAAATCTCGGCTGCCTCGGCCCCAATCCATTCAGACGCATCAAGGTCTTGATTCCCTTTTTGATGCCCGGCGAACGCGATACCTTGATCGTCGAGCAATATTCTTGCTGCAAGACTTGGTGTGCATCATCGCCCTCGGTGATGTCGCGCAGCCACTACCAAGTCGATTACAATGACCAATGTTTCACCAGCAATTACATTTTGCCCGCCAATCTGGTGACCAGTTTCAACATCGGGCGCGTCCTTTCCTTTACCAACAGTGGCCTGTTTGACATTCCGCTCGGTGACACCGCGCAATATGAGATCGAGCATTCCGACTTCAGGTTTTTCAACCATTCGCCAGGCGGCTACGCTTGGGTCGATCTCATCGTGCCGCCAGGCCTCAGAGCGCCTACCGCACCCGGCTGCATCTATTTTGAAGACATCTTTGGCAATGTTTGGAATCCCACGAGTGTGATCACCTCGGGGGATACCGTGCGTGGATTCTTCAATCTTGCGCCACCTGCGCTCTTTAGCTTGGAAAAGGCGCTGCTCAAATTCAAGCTCACCAACGATTGCAGTGCAGGGCCATGCAGCGGTGGCCCCAAGACCATCCAATACCGCCTCCACGAAATCGCCGACCTCACCTGTGGCTGCAAACTCACGATCGGCTGCCACAGCTTTGTGGTGAATTCGCATTGCGGCATCTGCCCAGCAACTTGTGTAAATGGAGGCATGCTGTTCTTGGGCTTTGACAGCGAGCGCAAAAACTATGGCCTACCCGACAACGACAACAATGGATTGCCTGACGCCGTGGGCGTGATCGACATGAGCAAGGTGCGCACCCGCCACCTCATGCTGCGCGACACCCTGCATACCCGCTTCAGAGGCGTCGTCGATACCACCGCTGCCAACCCCTTTTGGACCAGAGGTTTTGCACGATCGGCCATCACGCGTGGCACCAGCCTCACGCCTGTGCTATACACCGTGCGCATCGTCGATGCCAGCACCGGCCTCACATACAATTGCACATTGCCCGCCCCGACATTTACCACCATTGGCAGCACCCGCACATTCACCTACAGCCTCAATGTCACCGGATTGGCCACTTGCCTGCCCCCGGGTTTTGTCTATGAGGTCAATGACAGCGTGGATGTGACCGTGGATTACGTCGTCTCCAACAATATCGGGAGCGTGGTCGAGGCACAGACGATCACCAATACTTTTGCCCTGCAACCTGCTGTCGGGGCCTTGGTCGCTTCTTGTGACAATTATTCTGGCGGATTTATTCTCGTCGGGTATTATTACACCTCCTATGGCCCAGACGAAGTTGGTGCAGTGGGCTGCAACAATGTCACCGTTTCAGAAAATTATTATTTGAGCATCGGCAATTGCTGTGCTAACTATGCTGGCGGCAATATTTTCCAATATGAATTCAGGTATTGGGGCACGCCGCAACTGGCGCGGTATATTGTGCCCACGGGCTACAATTTTGTCTCGGCAAGCGTGCGACATTACCGCACATCAGGTACCCAAGCCTCTGTCAGTACCCTCTTGCCGATTACCCCGACGAATATCAATGGGGACACGATATTTTTCAACCTTGCCGCACAGTTTGTGAACAATGGCGGCACACTCGTGCTCGGCGACGACGGCTATGTCGGCACGGTCAATGTCGTCTTGCGGCCCTCCTGCCGCGTGCAGCAAGATTTGATGCAGCCCCTGCGGTATTTGTGGAATTTTGCACCGATCGCCAACCTCACGGGTGCGGGCAGCGTCACGCCATTTTCCCAGACCTTGGATTCGATTTCCTACGAAGGGCCTAACCTCACGATACACCCTACCTTGCCGACAGCCGCCGGCATCTCATCTGTCGTGAGCTGGGATTTTTCCCTGGAAAACAACTCCAACCTCGCCCCCGCCAACAATGCTTGGTTTGCATTGGTGAGCCCATCTGGGCAGATCGTGCCCAGCTCCATGCGCTCGATTCTCCCCAATGCATTGATGACGCCCGTGGGTGGCATCTATCAAGTCGGCACGCTGGCACAAGCTACCACACGCAACTTTCGCATTACTGCCGACTACAACAATTGTAATCCCGACTCGATGCGCATCGTTGCAGGCTGGGATTGCAACGCCTTCCCCGCCAATCTCGGCGCTTATCCTTGCACACCTGTCGATGCTTGGCTCTACGTGCAACCACAACCCTCGGTCTTGCAGGCGACCTTCACGACCGAGCCAGGGCCACACGGCATTTGCGATAGCTTGCTGGTCGATATCCAAGTGGCTTCCTCCCAGATTGCCGATGTCAAAGACATCGTCGTCGAGGTAGGCCTCCCGCTTTCGGGTGGCCTCACCTACAGCCTAGGCTCGGCCCAAATGCAATATCCCACGACAGCGGGTTATGTGGCGATCCCCAATCCTGTGGTGCTCGGCAACCTTCTGCGCTGGGATGTCAATGCCATCAATGCCATCATCGCCGCCAATGACCTGCCGGGCACGACGCGTCCAGATTCCAACATCTTCAACCTGCGCTTTTACCTCAATACCGACTGCAATATGATCTCAGGCGACCGCATCAGGCTGCGTCTGCAAGGCAGTCGCGGCTGTGGCGATCCCCTCACGCCTTTGGTCATGCTCTCTGCCCCCATCTTGATCACCGGGGCCGTGCAGCCCTATACCACCCAGGTGTCTGCGGTGGCGGTCGATGTATCGGCTTGCCCCATGGTGAAGCGCCTCACACTGGAAATGGTGAACGCAGGCGCGACGGGCACCCTCCTCGGCGACAGCGTATTTTACAATCTCAGCCCTGGTTATACGTATGCGGGGGCTTTTGTCGCCCAAGCGAATGCGCCGAGCAATACCAATCCTCAGATCCAATCGGGACTTGGGGGCCTACGGCTCGGCTGGGCCATCCCTGCGGGTTTGCCAGTGGGTGACACCATGCGCTTTACCTTTCAAGTCACCGTCGGCAACGCAGTCGCTTGTGGGCCCGACATTGCCACCGTGCAGACGGTGACCAACCAGACGCTGTTTTGTGCACGCACCTCGACCAATTGCCTGGCATCGACCCAGACGGGGTCCTATTCGCTCAACTTCAACATTGTGCGCCCCAACCTCAATTTCTCGGTGTTCAATGCGACGATCCAGCCCATCGTCGCGGGTTACGATTACATCTACACCGCGAGCGTGCAAAACACGGGGCCTGCGATCGCACCGGGCATACCTGTCTTGGTGACCTTCTATTGCGACAACGACAACTCAGGCGCTTGGTCGGTGGGTGACAATCCTATCGGGAATTACACCACGACCGCTGGCATCGGCAGCAATGCGACGCATAGCTTTGCGGGCAATTTCTTCATCCCCAACGGCAGCTGCGCCACCACCAACCTCATCTATGCCCTGGTTGTTCCCAATACCACGGTAGGGTTATGCATCTGCGACACCGCCTTTAGCAATACCAATGTCATCTTGCCCGTGGAGTGGCTCTCGGTCACAGGCGAGGCAGTGCCACGCCAAAACGAGGTGCATTGGGAGGTGAACTTGCTGCCCGACCACGCCTATTTTGTGGTGGAGAAATTGACGGGTGCGGGCTGGATGGCGATTTCTTCGCGCATCGCCGACATCCGCTCTGCCTATATGTGGCCCGACATGCAGCCCGCTGTTGTGGAGCGATACCGCGTGAAAGAGGCCGACCAAGATGGCCTGCTTCATTATTCGGCAGAGGTGGAAATCATCCGCGATGGTTTTATGGAATCCTTGCGCGTCTATCCCAATCCGAGCAATGGGACGGTATTCTTGCAAGCACAGGGCGGCGCTGACTATCGACTTTTTAATGCCTTCGGGCAATTGATCACCGAGGGCGTGTTAAAAGACAATGCACCCGCAGAAGTCGATGTCACCGGCATGGCGGCTGGCGTCTATTTGGTGGAATTCAGACAGGCAGGGCGACTGGCAACGATACGCTTGGTCGTGGAATAGGCCAATTTGTGCCGCATGCGGTCGATCGGCATGGTGCGCAGCCATGATGGCAAAACACGACGTGTTGGTTGCTGAAAGGTGCGGTGTACAGTGCCTTTCAGTAACCAATCGTGGCGAGGACCCACGCGCAGACGTGTACTATGAAAATCACATTCCATGAGGTGACGATCTCTCCATTGGCTCTGCCGATTCCTCGCTCGCAGCCTCACCTTCGGCGAGATTGTCTCGGCAACTATACACGCCTGAATTGCTATTTTAGCTGTTGAGAAGCCAGTCGTTTGATCGGCCTGCGGCCACAGGCCCACCCTCATCGAGCGAGGGGTTACAATTCCAAGATTTCAAGAGCCCTTTCCGCGACTTCTGGTTTTGCAAAGAGGTAACCTGCGCTCCCATCTCCATTGTAAAACCGCAGAAACCGCTCTTCCATGCCAGCATCTTCCAGGACTTTTTCCATCACCGATTCCAAGGCCTCCACATCGTATGGGTATCCATAATATGCTGGGACGAAATGGTATCCTTTGCCTCGGAATATGACCCATACGTCTTGGGTCATATTCTCCTCATCGGATTCGTTCAAGGCGCGGTAGCATTCCAAACCGTCGAGTTTGCCTTGCGTTGCAGGCACGAAAGTGTTCAAGATCAAATGCGGATAAGGGCTAGGAGACATGCCTGGATCAAGGTCAAACTGTGCGATGACTGCGACATGGTCCGCGAGGTTGTATTCATAGGCTGGATTTCCAGCCTTGCGGTAATCCTTCCGGATTGCCTCAATGGATTCGGAAGAAAAAGGCTTGGCGAGCAGCCCCAATTGAGCGAGTTCATTGGCCTTGGATTGGAACGGATTGCTGGCATCGAGCGGCCCATACAGCCGATGATAGGCGTCTTGCATGCTTGCGCGTTCAGAGGTATCGGCGATGGAAAGAATCAATTTTTCGGTCAGTTCTGCCCCGCCGATTTCCCAAGCATCGTCGAGCAGCATCGCCCCTAGGGGATCGGAATCGATGTTGTTGTAGGTCATTTTGAGGATAGGAAATGCCGCTTGGGGATCCCCTTTCCAAGCGTACTGAATGGCACCAATTGTAATGCCTGCAAGCGATGACGCTACATATTTCTGAATCAAGGGTCGGGCTGCCTTCCCTTCGAGCTTGGCGATGCCCAGCAGGCAACGCACGAGGAAATCGGGATTGCTGAGCCTTGACTTGAAAAACGGCAGGAGCTTCGGGATCGGTGCCTCTATGAAATAGTCGAGCATCCATCCATCGTTCTCCGTGTCGGCAACGCGTGCTGGTGATGGGGGCACGAGGTAGTCCACGATCATGCTGCGTTGGGCTGTATCTGCGCTGGCATATTGGTCCAGCAAGGCACCGACAAGGCAGAGGAGGCCTCCAAACTCTTTCTCAGGGTGGGCCGTGTTTCCTTTTAGCAGCT
Organism: Bacteroidota bacterium; assembly: GCA_031415375.1. Taxonomy (GTDB): domain Bacteria; phylum Bacteroidota; class Bacteroidia; order J057; family JADKCL01; genus JADKCL01. The sequence continues at coordinate 12,370 of JANORP010000171.1, forward strand.
CTCCCAGCAATTGGATTGTGGCAAGGCTTGCCTTGGTCTCCCCGAGGTACCCAATGGCCACTGTCTGGTTATACTCCAACAATTGGTCGCTTTGAATCAGGTTTCTGAGTGTGTTTGCGACATTTCCAGGGTCGGTGATGTCCAAGGTGACGATGGCAGCAATTTGGGTATAAGGCTGAAATAGCAGCTCATTGGCGCGTTTGCGCACTTCCTCGTCGGGAGGGAGGTGCAGGTCACCGTCGTAGCAAATCAAGACCCGCAATGCGCGATCTTGTGAATCGAGGTCGGTGCTACGCAAGCGTAATTTAAGGACGTCGAGTGCGCCCGGTTTGCCCGTGAGCAAGGCTTTGGTGAGCGCATCGTCGTCCATGCCATTCAGTTCCGAGCCTGTTGGTCGGTATTGCGTGCGGATGAGTTCCAGCGCCTGGGGATCATCGATCACCTCGATGATTCCAACAGGTAGGGTTTGGCGATTGTCATCGTTGGAAAGGTTGCTGGCAGCGATGGCATTCGGTTGTGCCATGGTAGCGCCATCCTTCTGGGCGAGACAATCTGCGCTGCTCGATAGGAATAACAATAGCAAAACGGCCAAGTTTCGGGAAAAAATACGCCTCATGCTGATAAATTGGATCATTGTATCAAATATACAATGCAAGTCGATAGTGGGCAAATCCTCTCGTTTCAAGCGGCAAACGCTTGTGCCGATCGCGGGAGCCGAGGCACGATCGATCCCGAGATTGGCTGCGGTGGCATACTGTGATGCTGACTTTGTTGCCGAGGAAAATAATACAGGCATTTGCCAACATCATTGTCATCCACCACGCGGTGCGGTGTCGCATCGCACAGCCTTCGTAAATGTTAATAATTCTAATCGGCTGAATTATTTCACAGCTATTGAGGGGTTCTCCGCGCACCAAAAGCATCCAATACGCCGTTTCGACATCCTTTTCAGGAAAAGCACGATATTCCCCCGCCAGCCGACAAACGATTTTCTGGAACTTATGCAACCTTTGTCACGTTCAAAACGTCTATTGTTGGCTATTGAAACAGTACACTAGAATTCGCTCTCTTATGAAGAAGACATTTACTTGGATCCTATCGCTCTTTTTGTTCACAAGCGCCGTCTGGGCACAGACAGCCCCAAAAAACATTAGTTTTCTGGCCAATATCCCTTATAGTTCCTATACTTCAGACGTGACTGGCTATGTCAGCGCTGGGGTCGAATATGCGATCATAGGGCACGACTTCGGGACCACCATCCTGAACCTTGCCAATCCCAGCACCCCCGTCGTGGCGCAAGAAATCCCCGCGATCACTCCAAGCGAATGGCATGAAGTCGATGTTTATCAGAACTTTGCCTACATCGGCAGCGAGGCAGGCGATGGCCTGCGCATCATCGACTTGTCGGGACTGCCAGGCACATGTGTCTATAAAGACACATTGATCGCGGGCATGTCTTCGCAGCATACCGTGATGGTCTCGGGCGACCGCCTCTACGTCTATGGTGCCAACATTGACAACGGTGGCGCGAGCGTCTTTTCCCTCGCAGATCCATGGAACCCCATCAAAATCGGGGAATACACGGCCACATACGTGCACGATGCCTACGTGCGCGGTGACACATGTTACATGGGCGACATCTACAATGGTTACATGACCATGGTCGATATGCGCAACCCCACCGCACCAGTGACCCTCGGCTCTGTGCTCACCCCCAGCGCATTCACCCACAACAGCTGGCTCAATGATGCTGGCAACATCTGCTTCACAACAGACGAAGTCAATGCTGCCTTTGTCACAGCCTACGACGTGAGCAACCCCAACAACATCTTTGAAGTCGGCCGCTACCGTTCCAGCCTTAGCAATGGGCAGGCCATTCCCCACAACGTCAAGGTGCTCAACGACTTTCTCGTCATGGCCTATTACAAAGATGGCGTGAACATTGTGGATGCAGCCAGGCCACACAATATGATCGAGGTCGGTTATTACGACACCCACCCCGATTCTGGAGGAGGATTTGATGGTATCTGGGGCTTGGAGTGTTACCTGCCCAGCGGCACCATCGTCGCTTGCGACATGAGCCAAGGCGTCTGGATCCTTGATCCCACCTACGTGCGCGCCTGCTACCTCGAAGGCGAAGTGACCGACGTCACCAATGGCAATCCTATCCCTGGTGCCAATGTGACCATCCTCTCCTCGGCAGGCCAAGATCTCGCCGATGCCAACGGTGACTATGCCACAGGCGTCGCCGATGCAGGCATTTACAACGTGCGGTATTCCAAATATGGCTACCGCGACTCGATCATCACAGTCACCCTCGCCAATGGTGTGCTTGAGATCCAAAACATCGCCCTCACACCCAATGCACGCGTGAACATGCAGGTGCAGGTGCTCGACGCCAGCACCGGCCAACCGATCCCCAATGCGGGCGTGATCTTCTATGAAATCACCAACCAAGTCAAGGTTTCCTACGTGGCCGATGCCAACGGCATGGTGATCGACAACAATTTCATGGCCAGCAACTACGACCTCATCGCCGGCCATTGGGGAAATGTCACCAGCTCGATCCCCGCCAACGTGAGCGCCACCAACAACAACCTCATCATCAGCCTCAACAAGGGCTATTACGACGATTTCGCCTTTGATTTCGACTGGACGGTGACTGGCAACGCCACCGATGGCATGTGGGAGCGTGGCGAGCCGATCGGCACACCATTCTACACGATTTTTGCCAATCCAGAAGAGGATGTCGTGGGCGACTTCAGCGACGAGTGCTACGTGACCGGCAATGCTGGCGGCGACCCCTTTGACGATGACGTGGACAATGGGCGCACCATCATGACCTCGCCCATGATGGACCTGAGCGGCTATACCAACCCTTGGTTGATCTTTGACTATTGGTTTCTCACTGTGACAGGCAATGGCGGCACTGGCTTCAAAGACAGCCTCAAAATCACCATCAACAACGGTATTGAAACCAAGCGTGTCTGGTACAAGCGCGATTTGCAGCAGCCTGTCTGGGTCACCGATACCGTACAGATTGCATCGTTTCTCCCATTCACGAACACCATGCAAATCTCGATTTCTTGCGGCGACATACTCTTTGACCAGATCATCGAGGCGGGCATCGACCGCTTGCGCATCGAGGACCAGACCTTTGTCGCCACGACCCCTGGCGAGGCATTGCTGCCCAGTTTGCTCGGCTACCCCAACCCGTCGCAAGGCAAGAGCTACCTGCGCTATGACCTGCTAGATGCCACCACGGGTACCATCCGCATCATGGGCATCGATGGCAGGGAACTGCAGCGCATCGAGCTTGCACAAAGCATGGGCATCGTGAGCTTGGAGACGGCCTTGCCCGCAGGCTTGTACTTTGCCGTTTTGGAAAGCAATGGCCAGCGCCTTTGCACGGAAAAGATCATTCGGAACTGATTTTAGTTTTGCTGATTGATATTTACAAGCGCCAGCCTTTTCAAGGGCTGGCGCTTTGTTTTGTAGCGTGCGCGATGTAGGGCATCTCCAAAACATCGTTTTTGACGTTCATTCACTTCAACTTTGCATGTAAATCATTTGATGCCAGCAAATTCTGCGGGAATGACAGGTTTTTTCAAACATGCGCATGTAGGGCAAAGTCGCGACATTGTCCTATATGCACCAACCACACATTTTTGGGCCATTCCCGTAGAATTGGCTAGATTTTCAAGATCGTCCAATCAAGAACTGAGGTTAGGTAACCGGGCCATATTCAGCACTATCTACCATCAATTGCATCAAGTTTAAATATTTTCTAATTTGTTCGCATATTGCATGCCAGTTCATTCTGGAGAATGAATAGAAAAGTCACCGCCTTTACTTTGTATGCATTTACATGCACGATTTCATTACCTGATCGCCACATTTTGGCTATGCCTAACAAGCAATAGCCTTGAGGCTCAGCAGTCCTATATTTACAATGCCCAAACGGTCGGCATCAAGGATGGCCTACCCAACCGCAGCATCTATGATATCGTGCAAGATCAGGCGGGCTATCTGTGGCTGAGTTGCACAAGTGGCATCATTCGTTACGACGGCTATCACTGGAAAACGTTTCCGAGCGCGATTTTACACACACAAGATGGTGTAGTGCCAGAGATTGCTTTGGGTCCAGCCGATCGACTCTATTATATGGTCATCGACGTGGGCGGCAACG
>JANORP010000172.1:0-4102 GCA_031415375.1 Bacteroidota bacterium
GAGAAATTTTTCAGCAAAGGCTATTATTTCCTGCTCACGGCGACCTTGTTTCAGTCCCAATATGCTGGCAGCGACGGGGTGCTGCGCAACACGGCCTTCAACAACAAACATACGCTCACGCTGCTGGGCGGCTACGAATACCGCATCGGCAAGCGCAAGCGCATTTTGCTAGGGCTAGACGGGCGGGTGACGACGGCGGGCGGCAAATGGTACACGCCGATCGACGAGGTGGCTTCACAAAGCTCCTTGTTTGCGGTGTATGAGACCGACAGGGCCTTTTCCTTGCGGCTCAAGGACTATTTCCGCACCGACATCCGGTTCAAGGTGCGGCTCAACAGTGAAAAGGTGAGCCAAGAGCTGGCATTTGACATTTCCAATATTTTCAATACCCAAAATCCGCTGAATATCGTTTATGACATTCCCTCCCGTGCACTGCGCACGAACTATCAAATCGGTTTTTTTCCGGTGGTGCAGTATCGGGTGGAGTTTTGAGCGTCAAGCTGATGCGTGGTGTCGATGGATGGCAGGCTAGCGGATGGTGGAAATTGGGAAGGGGCATCGTGATCGGGAAGGAGGGGAGGCGGAGAATGTCGGTTGGGCGGATGATCTGTGTAATTGGCAAGGTTTTTTGCCTACAGATTCAAAACTTGACCTCATAAATTTGCTTCCGATCCTTGGATTAGTAATTTTGACAGTTGTTTTAATCAGGATTAAGAAGACCATTGAAGTACAAGGCCCTGTGGCCTTGCAAAGCGGTAAAAATAGTTTCAGACATGAGAAAATCTCTTTTGTTGCTGGCTGCGTTGATAGTCGGATGGAGTTTGGAAGCGCAAAATTGCGGCCCCTATGCATTTAGGAGCTTCAATATTTCAGATTCTACAGAAATGGAGGGATCCGGCGTCGATACCTTCGCACTAAGTCAAGCCTACCCGACCACCTTGCCTAGCAAGCCGGCTGCGGGATTCCCATGGGAAAAAACCGACTTTCGCGCAGGCGCAGGTGGATTTATGAAGCAGGTGCTGGACTATTGCTGGGAAGGCATGGACAGTGCCAAATGGGTGGCTCAAAAGAACCCTGTGCGCACTTGGTACCATGCCCCTTGGATGGACTACGGCTATGCTGGTCGCGAGTTTGTACATGGTCTGCGCATGGACCGCACCTCGTTTTCGGGGGATCTGCACCCTATCCAACAAAAGAAGGAGCGCAACTACTCGATCGTGTTTTATAACGATCTCGCTGCCTACACCCTCGGCCAAGTTTGGTGTGACCCCAACAAGCCTGATCCGAGCAAGGCCAAGTTCCCTGTGGGTGCCGTCTGGTTCAAAATGGTATTCACCACCGCCGACACATCGTCTGCACCCTTTTTGCTGAATCCTTACCAATGGGAGGCATTTGTAGAGAAAGGCGCAGATCAACCGATCAGCCCCAAGAAGCTGCAAAAGCTGAACCTGCTGGAAGTCGATTTTGGTGTGCGCACAGCCTCCAAAGACGCGATCAACGGTTGGGTGTTTGGTGTCTATGTCTTTTCTGGGCAGAAAAAAGGGAACAGTGTGAAGGATAAACTCGTGCCCATCGGTCTGCAATGGGGCAACGATCCTGGATTGACCCCTGCCGTCGTGCGTGCTGGCGAGAAGCCGATCGCCGAGTCGTGGATCAATACCAATGTCTGGAATGAAAATGAGCCTGGCTCATCGCTGGTACAGAAGCTGGGCTGGGGCTATCGCCTTCAAGGTCCGGTGGCCGAGCATACCGGCTCGATCATGTCGCAGCACATGGCGGCTGGCTGGCCTCCCGCAGCGACGGTCCCACCAAGCGGTACGCCGGTGGACTCGATGCTGCTCTGGCACCGCAACTTGCCGACTGGCACGCCTTTCAAAAAAGGCCAAGTTTCACTCGACTATGGTTTGGAACTCATGGAAGGCATGCGCAACCACGCAATTGCCAGTGGCGACTCTGCAATGGGTGCCGCTTACAAAGAATATGTGGCCGACATGCTCGGCTTCCAACCCATCGAAAAGGGCGACAAAGTCGTGACTGAAGAAGAGTCGATCCAATATGACCAGGGTTTCACTGGCCGCAATGTCTATGTCTTCTTCGGATTTTTGCTGCTGGTCGGTGTACTGATCGGCTTGCTGGTCTGGAACTTCTTGAAGAAATAAGGATCGCTTGCGGTCTCTGTCAATAAAAAATGCGGTGCCCAGGCACCGCATTTTTTGTATCAGCCCTTTCCGAAGACCCGTCGGTAGATCGGCTGGCGGAATCGAAATTGCATCCACAGAATCGGGTACATGATCCAGTCCAAGAGAAAGAAACCTGTCTTGAAGGTGACGTCGTCGTTGATGATGGCATGGTGAGCACCATCGGCAAGCACGCGGTGGTCGTGGCGCCAATATCGGATTGGAAAGGGCATCACGCGGCCCTCATCGACAAAGTGGCATTCTAGCTCCCCGAGCGCGTAGTGCGAGAAGGCATTTTCCCAGTTTTGGCGGATGATCCCCAAGATGGTGACCCGAAGCTGGATGTAGGCACCCGGCTCCGAGGGTTCTTGCGCGTGCAGCAATTCCATGCGGATGCCTGGCGGGGTGAGCTGGGTGAGGAGACTGTGGTCAAACTTGAGGAAGACATCGCGATGGCTGCCTTGGACACGGGTGAGGATTTGGAATCGCATGTATTTGTAACCTGTCTCAGGGTAAAAAGTTGGATGCGATGTGGAAAAACATGGGGAAAAGCGGGCTAGCTGTGTGCGATGTATTGAAACTTGTTAAAGTTGTTACGTGATAAGGTGAAGTCCCAAAAAACAGCAACCTTCGCATCACCAAGGGCGTTCAACCGCACAGTTGCACGCCCGAAAGCACAGAGACACCAACCTCTACACCGAGGTTTACAGCTGCCCTCCCCGCGCCTCGGCGAAGCAGCGATAGCAAGAAATTTTAATTAGAAGCCCGATCAGGAACCGCGCGATGCATAGTTTGCAAGCGCGGTTCTGGTTTTTAGGAGGAGTTTCTGATTAGAAATTAGCAGTGAGCAAATAGCAAAGCTTGCCCGACGAAGGGGTAGTCTCGATGGCCATTGTGGACGAAATTCCTAACCAAATTACCATTTTCAGATGCCATCCTTGCCATCGGCTATCATCGATTTTAATGCGTTTGGCTTAGGGTGTACGGTAAATTCGGCACCTGTTTCATCGGCCCACAAGCAAGCCTTTGAGGCGAGCCAACCAACAGACAATTTGCGTTGCTTGCCAGATTGAGCTTCGCCGAAGACCTGAGCCGTTCACCCAAGGCAAATTCCTTGTGGCCATTCGCCCCGCATTCTCTATTTTAGCAGCCTCATCTATATCCGCATGAAATCGAAAGTCGCTTTTTACGCTTTTTGCTTATTGATGGTGCTCGTGCTGGGGTGCAAGCACAAACAGGCGGCTGTCGAACCTGTGACGATGCCTGTCGGTGATGTCGTCGTGGCCACCGATGCTTGTGCGGCGCTGAGCCGTGGGACGGCAATGCACAAGGAACCGTTCGCCGCCATCAGCCATACATTGACGGGCGATTGCTTGTATTTGAAATATACCTACAGCGGTGGCTGTCAGGAACATGATATCGACTTGTATTGGTCGGGGGATTGGGCTGAGACGGTGCCGCCGATGACGCATTTGTACTTGTCGCACAATGGGCACGGGGATGGCTGCGAGGCGATCAAGTCGGGCAAAAAGGGCTTTGACCTTAAGGAATTGCGCTATGCGGGCCTGGGGCAGGTGATCGTGGATGTGCATGTGGAGGGAGCACCTCTGATGCGACTCAACTATTTGTATTCTGCAAAATAAGGTGTCGTGATGGGGCTGTGTGCGCGCATTTGCATGCAATGGGGGCGGCTCGTTCATTTTCCTGCACATCTCAGGGGCTAGGCTGTCCACAAGCTGTGGTTTTTGCATCGCATAAGGTCATAGTTTTGGGGATGAACGAGAAGAAAATGGTCGCCATCATGTTTGGCGGCAAGTCTGCTGAACATGAAATCTCCCTGATCTCGGCGATGAATATCATCAAGGCCCTGGACCGCGACAAGTATGATGCGCTGCTGATCGGTGTGGACAAATCTGGGATGTGGC
>JANORP010000173.1:0-6496 GCA_031415375.1 Bacteroidota bacterium
GGTTTTCATGATCAAGGCCCTGCAAGAAAGAAGGTATTTGAACGTCGAAATGAGTTTGTGATGGCAGCACCAGATCGTAAAACAGCATTGCTCGCACAAAGCGTCGTCACGGGAATCGACTTTGTGTATGTCGATAGCTCCCAGACGCTACTCGATGTGTATTTCCTCAGGGATCCGTTGACCTTGACCACGCCGCTGAGCAACCTCACGGTAGATCAGGTCGTGATCAGCAGCACCGAGATGGAAGTGCCCACGCAAGCCGTGGGAATCGTAGGCATGAGTTGGGTCGTGGTCGGCGCCGACCATGTGCTGCGGGTACAGACGACCAATCCTGGCGACTTCAGCAACTACAAAATCGGGATCCAAGACTTTCGAGTCGATCGCTATTTCAACCACCTGCCATTCAGCTTCAAGGTCAATTGCCCGAGTGACCTGGACTGCAAGCAGCCCGCTCAGGAATGTGCGCCCGAGGATTGGATCGATTTTCCCATCGATTACCAAGCGCGCGACTTTGACAGCTTGCGTGGCGCGCTCATCGATTTTGCAGCCCAGCGTTATCCGAAATGGAACGACCGCTTGGAAGCCGATGGCGGTATCATGCTCATGGAGGTGATGAGCGCCATGGGCGATGAGATGGCCTTTTACCAAGACCATGTAGCCCGCGAGGCACACATGGAAACCGCGACCCAGCGCCGCTCGGTGCGCCGCCATGCCCGCGTACTCGATTACCAGATGCACGATGGCCTCGGCGCAAGCACCTGGATCGACGTCACCGTCTCAGCCAATGGCAATGCCACGGGCGACATCCCGGCGGGGACCGATGTCTGGGCCATGAGCGACTCGGCAGCCCAAGTCATGTTTGAGGTCGGTGATAGCCTGCGTGCCATCCTCGATGGTAAAACCTACAGTGTACACCGCAACCACAATGCATTGCTGCCCCATAGCTGGGACGAGGACGATGTATGCCTCGCAGCAGGTGCCACCGAACTCTATGTCTTGGGGCATCATCAAGCAACTTTGCGGCCTGGCGGCGGAGCGGATGTCGCGTGGATCGTGCTCCAAACGAGCGCAGGCCCAAGTCGCCCCGCAAAAGTGCATCTGGTACATCTAGAGAATGCGGTCGATGACGACGACCCCGTTTTGGGAACGGCCATCACCCGCCTCACTTGGGGAGCAGCCTATTCTACGCCCCATGAAATGGACTTGGAAATCCTAGAGGTCCATGGAAATATCGTGCCGATCATCGCAGGTGTCTCCGTCTCGGAGCGTTTCATCATCGGTGAAAATCCCGATCCGCTGGCATTGAGCGAACCCTTCTATGGGACGGTCACGCGGGCCATCGAGCGCAATGGCCCTGGCGATGTCCCCATCTATCTCTACAGTTTGCCGGACTCTGACAAGCGACAATTGGTCTGGGAAGGCAGCGATCCCTTGGTATCCCTGCCCGCCATCTCGCTCAAACCCGTTCAATTTGTGGGTCTCGCCTGGACGAGCACCCCAAGCAGCGATTGGAATTGGCGAAAATCCCTCATCGGCAGCCCCTCGTCGCAGCCTACCGACCACGACTACACCCTCGACGACGGCCTCTGGCACAGGGTCGTGGGTTACCACACGCCCACAGGCATGCTCATCCACCAAGACTATGCCACCGGCGAGGGCAAGACCATTCGATTTGGCGATAGCGAATTTGGCCTGATTCCTGCCGAGGGCACCATTTTCCAGATCGACTACCGTCTGGGCAATGGCAGCGTGGCGAATGTAAAAGCACTCACGATCACCAATATCGAGCAGCCCAGCAACAACTCCTTGGGCTTTGTCGAGCGCATCACCAACCCCTTTGGCGTGAGCAATGGCCAGGATGAGGAGAGCATCGCTGCAGTAAAACAACTGGCCCCCGAGGCATTCAAGGCAGTCACCTACCGTGCCGTGCGGCCCGAGGACTATGCAGAGGCAACCGAGCGCCTTCCCTGGGTGCAACAGGCTGGCGCCAGTTTCAGGTGGACGGGCAGCTGGCTCACGGGTTTTGTGACGCCAGACCCGCTCGGCAAGGAAAGCGTGACCGAATTGGAAATGCTGGACCTCGATCGGCAAATGAACCGCTTCAGGCAGGCGGGCAAGGAGGTGTATTGCGTGCCACCACGCTATGCCAACCTGGACTTGGAGATCGACTTGTGCATCGCAGACGACGCATTCCCTACCGAAGTCAAGGCGCAAGTGCAGTTGGCACTCTTTGGCCGCAAAGGAGCGCGACCAATGCAGGGTTATTTCAGTCCCGACCGATTCACATTTGGCAGTCCCTTGCTGCGCCCTTCACTAGAGGCCCAGATCCAATTGGTGCCGGGCGTGAAGGCCGTCGAAGCCATTCGCTTTCGCAGAAGGGGCTGGTTTGACTGGCAATCGTTTTTATTCAACGCCTATTATCCGGGCAAGGACGTGATCATTCGCGTGAGCAACGACCTTCTGCATCCAGAGCATGGCACTTGTAAACTCTTAACCCACGGCGGCGCATGAGCACTTGCAACAATTCCACCTCAGCCACACACTGTCCCTGCGACGACCTCGTGCATCCCGCACCACTGGTCATCGATGCGGGGCAGACCCAACTCGCGCGGCAGATTGCAGCCTTTCCAGAGTTTAGGCGGGCGATGCTCCTTGCCGCGACTGAGTATGAACCGCTCCAAGACTGGGCGGCCACCAAGGACCAAGACCTGGGCGTGATGCTCATCGAAATGTGGGCCTATGTCTGCGACATCCTCGCATTCTATGATGGCGTGATCGCCCACGAAAGCTATCTGCGCACCGCAAGGTTGCGTCCCTCGGTGCGCAAGCTCGTCGATCTGCTCGGCTATGTGCCCCGACCCGCCACGGCGGGCACGGTGCAGCTCGCAGCCCTCGCCCATGGCCGGCAATCGGTCACATTGCCGAGGGGATTGGCCTTGCGCTCCATTGCATTTGAGGGAGAGTCGCCACAGGTTTTTGAGGTGGATGCGGCGGCGGTCATTCACCCATTTACCAATCAGTGGGAATTGAAGGGCAATCGTTCCAGCAGCCTCCGCGTCACGCATCCGTCCAAACTCACGGTATTGCCGATCCTTGATATCCCTGATGAGACCATGGTACTCGTGCGCTACACCGACCTCAATCTCCCACAGGATCCAAACCAACAATTTTCGGAGATTTTGCCGATCGGGCTTGCGAGTGTCGATACCCTTACGCACGTGGTGAGCAAGTCCAAGTTTCGGGGCGATGACGGAGTCCTTTACACGGAACTCACATTTGCAGCAAACACCAACTTGATAGCAGGCACCAATATTGACCTCATCAGTGTACTTAAATTTAAGGAAACTGCACGCCTTTGGACGCGAGGTACCCCTCCCTACTTGGATCTAGCGCATGGCAGCATCGAATTTTACCTCGACAAAGTCTATGACAATTTGCAGACACATACCACTGCGGTCGTAGAGCTCGCGACAAAACGGTTTGTCGTGTACATCGAATGGGCAAAAACGACAAGTTTGGTACCGAGTGGCAGCGACAGCGTGGTCATCAACGGCAATACGTTTCAAATGCCAGGGATCAAGGTCGAAGTGAGTCATTTCAGGGTGAAAGACGCCAGCCTCACGGGCGCATTTATGACCCTCGTGGATATGGGTGCCGTGCGTGTACATTTTGGCCCTCAAAATGCAGCCAAGGTCACATATCCGAGCAATACTTCGCTTGCACCCACCACGCAACTTCCATTAAAAACCAAAGTCGAGCAACCCCATGCCAACTTGAATCCCACGCGGTTTATCCTCGAAGACAAAAACCACGTGGGCGTCGCCCTCCAAGGTGCACTTGACAAGGAGGACGGCATCATCAGCGCCCCCGATGTTCAGGCATGGCAGCAACCGCTATACTTCCCGGTGAAGGCATTCGGCAACATCGTACAGGCCAGCCGTGGCGAGTCGGTTTTCAACGAAATCTTGGGCAGTGGCAATGCCAGCATGGTGCAGCAAGCCTTTCAGCTCAAGAAAAAGCCGCTCACCTACGTGCTCTCGCCCGCAGCGGGCAATGACCAAGGTGTGGCCAGCACGCTCATCGTGCATGTCGATGGCATGCGCTGGACCGAGGTTCCCAATTTTTACCTTTCCGGCCCCGACGATGCTGTCTTCATTGTGCGCCAGACCGATCTCCAAGATTCCATTGTGACCTTTGGAGATGGGATCAGAGGCCGTCGATTGCCGACGGGCCACAACAATGTCGTGACGCATTACCGCTTTGGTGCAGGCGCAGCGACACCACCCGCTGGCGGCATCAATCAAATCGGCAAACCCGTGGCGGGCCTACAATCGATTGTGAATCCCGTCGCAGCCAGCCCTGGGGCAGATGCCGAAGACAAGGATCACATGCGCACCAATGCCCCCGCCTCCATCCTCATCATGGGCCGAGCAGTCTCTATCCAAGACATGCGAGCCGTCGCAGAGGCCGTGCCTGGCGTGCGCGTCGCGCAAGCCGCTTGGCGGTGGTCAGATACTGCCCATTGCCCGACCGTACATGTCTGGTACATCGGTGCCGATGGCCTCCAAGAAGCCATACAGGCAAGGCTGCAAAGCATTTCAGATCCCAACACGCTGTTCACTGTAGAAAAAGCCAAGCCCAACACGCAGATTCTCACCGTGGATCTGGCCCAAGACCCGCGCTATGAACCGACGGCGCTCAAGGAAGCGATCGCAGCAGCCCTTTTTGCGCCCAAGACGGGCTTTCTCACGCCTGAAAACCTCGGCATCGGTCAGCACCTCTTCAGGAGCCAACTCTGGGCGGCCATCTTGGCTGTGCCTGGCCTGGCCAATGTGCGTTACATCTGCCTTGCAACGGCACCGGGTGCCCCTATCAAGCCATTTGGTCAATATGCAAGGGAGCAGAAGGCAGGCCAATACTGGGATTTTGAGACCTATCCCTCCTCCATCACCTTTAACCAAGACCTCTATTGAGCGGCCCCATGAATACGACAGCTACAGTAGAAGACGGCTTTGAGGCCTACTATGCCGAGAAGCTCTGGCAGATGATCCCCCCGATCTATCGCCTAGAAGACGGGCTGGCTGCAAAGCCCCATGTCCTCAGGTCACTCGTGGAGATCCTCGCCCGCCAATCGGCGCTCTTGCGCCGCAGCCAAGACCATCTTTGGGACGATGCCTTTGTCGAGCTCTGCAACGATTGGGCGGTGCCCTACATCGGCGAGTTGCTCGGCACCCGCCTGGTTTCAGCGACCAACCGTCGCGGTCGCCGCGTCGATGTCGCCAAGACCATCTACTACCGCCGCCGCAAGGGCACCTTGCGCGTGCTGGAGGAACTCATCAGCGACATCACGGGTTGGGACGGCAAGGTGGTGGAGCAATTCAAGCGCCTGGCACGCCCGCGACATGGCTTGGATCCCGTGCCGAGTCCCTTGCAAGGACGCATCACGGGCACCATGCCCGGCGGCTGGGCCGACCTGCGCCAACTCCAGGGTGGCGACCTCGCCGACAGCCCATTTGACGAATATGCCCATCTCGCCGATTTCAGGCAGCACCGGGGCCTCACTGGGCTTTACAACATCCCCAAGTTGGCCTTTCACCTCTACCGTCTCGTGGCCTACAAAATGGTTGATGTGACCCCATTTGCGAGAGGCGGCGGATTGGACTACAGCTTTGATCCATCGGGCCGCAATATACCGCTCTTCAATCGTCATGAGCGGGGCGGTAGCGCCGAGTACAATTGGGAAGCTTGGCAAAGTGCTAGGGAATGGGAATTGCCAGCTGCCCTGCGCTGTAGATTGCTGGGTGAGAGCAACTTTGAGTTCACTTCCGACAATATCGACGCCATCGGCTCCCTCGCGGGGCTCACGGTCGGCGAGGATGCCGACTTGCGCACACTCATCGGCTGGCCCATCGCCGGGGAATCGCGGCTCAAAGCGACCCTCGCCGACCTGCCCAATGCAGCAACTTTGCTGAATGCGCCCAATTACGTTTTGTTCAAAGCCATATTGCGCCTCGCCTTGGTTGCAGATTGCGGCAAGCATGCCTTGCTCCCCGAGACGCTCACGGTGCAAGTCGCCGACGTAGATGTCGCACAGGAAACGATCGCTGCAGGTCATCTCGCTGGGCTAGGCTTCGGCCCATGGGACACGGCCTCACTGCCCGCTGAGAAAAATCTGATGGTCGATCCCCAGCAAGGTCGCTTCTCCTTTCGGAATGTCGGGGCACCTGCACCTGCAACCATCACGACGCAATATCACTATGGTTTCAGTGGCAATATCGGCGCAGGACCCTACGACCGCCGCGCGGTCGAGGATGTGGCCCCCGACGTGACCGTGAGTGGCGGCATCACAATCACAGCAGCGCTCTTGCAAGAAAATGGTGTGTTGCAGCTCAATGACAACCGCACTTATGATGGCCTGCCCAATGCATCTGCGGTGCGCAATATGACTGTGCAAGCCGCCAATCAGACGCGCCCCTACATCCGCCTCGGCATGGAC
>JANORP010000174.1:0-17019 GCA_031415375.1 Bacteroidota bacterium
CCGCCACCACCACCACCGCCGCCACCTCCGCCACCTCCTCCGCCGCCGCCGCCGCCGCCGCCGCCACCACCACCACCACCGCCACCGCCTTCACCACCGCCACCACCTTCACCGCCGCCGCCACCTTCACCGCCGCCGCCAGTTCCACCACCGCCACCCCAGCCATTGCAGAGAAATTGCGATATGAACTTCTTGGCCAATTCAACGCCGAAGACTGCGGCAAAAAACGTTGCCATCGCGGCAGGATCATTGAGGAGCTGCCGTGCAAACTTGCCCGCCGCACCTTCCAGCATCGTGAGGATAGAGGAACCTAGGTTGCTGAATGCCAACCCATCGGGAACCTCAAACGTGAGCTTGTCAGGAAACACCATCGTGAGAATGGGCGAGGAAAGTCCCGCCATCTCGATGGTATAGGTGATGGTAAGGATCAGGTTGAGCTTACCGTTGATCACCTCCGCATTGGGGACGAGGTGAAAACGCGTCGTAAAGAGCTGTGTTGTCACAAAATCGACCAAGGCTTGGCAGCCACCTGCTACCCCCGTATAAAGGTCCTGCAACATTTGCGCCCACTGCATAGCCGTGGAAGCCAATGCAAATGCATCACCCCAGCCTGTGATCTTGAAGCCGTCTGTCTGGGAATAACTGAAACCCAGTGACAGGGGACCGAATGGCCCGACACTTTGCGTCGTGCGCAGACCTCCCGAAATTTGAAATTCCCCGTTGCCATCCCGTTTTCCAAAATAGACATCGGTCGTTCCAAAAGGATGTTTCAGAAATTCCAGGCCAGCCTCTAGGCCAAAGCGGGGCTGGGCACCCGTCGTGTCCACCACCAAGGCGGGGCTACCGACATAGCGGTCGCCGCTCAATGTCTGGCTGGCAATCGTGAGCAAGCCAAATAGGTCGATCGAATTGTCGAGGGTGGCAGAACCCTTAAATCCGCGCACAGGATCGATGTGTACCTTAAAATTCACATTGAATTCGTCGATGATCCTAAACCTCACCGTCGATTCGATGTTGTAGCCTGGCGTCAGGAGCGGGTATTTATGGCGCAGGTCGGCGGCATCGTCATATTTGTAAAGCGTGCCACCCGTGAAGGTGATGTCAAAGAAGGATGTGGGCCAAATATTGCCCGTCACCAGCTTGTTGAAGAGCCGCCCGATCGACAACTCGGTCGTGATCGATGCTTGAAACAATATGGGCGTGCCATCGACGACATCGATGAGCGCCGCCAATTTGAACGTAGGATCTTCGGGATCGCCCAGATTGATCTTGCCTTGCACGAGGGTATCGACCGAGGCGACCGCCGTCGATGTGGCAAAGGTATAGACCATGTCCAGGCTCAGCTCTGCCACAGTGAGGCCCGGCAAGCCAAAGGGCGTCGGGATGGTCTGCACATTGGCAGTGCTGACCAAGAAGTGTGTAGATAGATCGTTTACCGTGAGATGCCCGTCGAAGGCGTATTCGTTTCCAAACACGGTGACGGCGATCTGCCCTGCCAGGGTATATTCATGCAGGCGGGCCGGCACATAGGTCATGACGATGCCCGTGGCACCATCAGCACCCCTAAATGCAATGGTGTCGAGCACCGAAAACGGTGCCAGTGTGGCTTGAAACACAGAATCAACCGAGTTGCTGGCAATGCCTGCATACAGGGTGATGGCTGGTTGATCGCTGGTCTTGCGCAGTTTGAGCAGCGTACCCATGAGGTTGCTGCCAAAGTCGATTTCGGCCACGATATGGGTCCCTTTTGCAAGCGGCCTCGTGGGAAGTCCCGCAGCTGGGATTGGGCTGCTGATCGCGCTTCCAAATGGATTGCCTTGGAAACCGAGTATGGCATCGGTTTCGCTTTTGATGGCTGCTGCTGTCGTGGGGTAGGTGGTGATCATCAAGCTCGCCTTTTTCAAGGTGAGGATGCTGTCGATGATGCTCAAGCCGCTCCAAAGGTTCGCAAACAAGAAATTGTCGGTGAGCGAGAGGGCAAATACATAGCCCGATTTGTCTGTGGCAATTGTTTTGGAGAGCAGGATGGCATCCCCAAAACCTGTGATCGATCCAAAAAGGAAAAATGTTCCAGCATTTTGGTCGAAATAGAGGTAGGCCGCGCCAAATCCAAGGTGACTGCTATCGCTCGGCTGCAATTGTGCCCAGCTTGTGCCATCTGTAGCGGGGCTGGTCGCATTGCCTGAGAGGAGAGCATCGGCTGCGGTGGCCAGGCTCAGGCTTGCCGTGTTGGTGACAGCTGCGGTGAAGATGGGGTTTGCATTCTGGCCCGCATTCCCCAACTGCCAATATACCTGCGCCTCAATGCTGCCAAATGTCATTGCGCCATAGACCTGCGCCAGATATGTACTTTGCACCATCGGGTCGCTCGACTGCACGACATGCAGTTTCCCACCAATGGTATGAACCGGAAATTGGAGGTTGAGGAAAGGAATCGTCCAAGCCACTGTTGCTTCGCCAGCAAAATCAAATGTCTTGGTTTGTGGCACGACGGTCGCGGTGAGCGCGGTGAGGGTGAGCGTCGGTAACCAAGTGGGATTGGGGATGCTGTAGCGACTCCCGAGGTTCAGTGCAGTAAGCAGGTCGCCAAAGCCTAGCGAAACGGCGTTTTGCAAGGTGCCCGTCAAGACCCAATTGCCGGCAGCCGTGGCCTTGTCGGCCGCAAACAAAAGGCGCGCAGGATTTTCACCGCTCCCTACCGTGAGCAGGGCCTGGATGTGCGCAGTATAGGTGCGCGTGCCTGCATTGGTGGGGTTGGCAATATCGGCCTGTACTTTGGCATCGCTCAGGCTCAGGAAATTGGGGATTGCCTGCCACGGCTCTGAGTTGACGACCGTGAATTGGATGCGGTTGAGCATCTGACTGCTCAAGTCAAAGCCAATGTCGAGCGCTGTGACGTCAAATCCTGCTCCAAAGGGCATGAATGACGTGGGGATATAGGATACCAAGGTGGCTGGCAGCATGTAGGCAGACAATGCCGACAGCCCCGGCAAGTGGATCGGCTCCTGCAAAAAGAGCTTCAGCGTCCAAGGAGCGGTGGCCAGGGAGCGGCCTGCGGCGACCACGACGGGGATATTGCCGACTTTCACGATGCCCATGATGGACCCCGTGGTTTCATAGCCGCCACCCTGCTTGCGTTGCACATCTAGCCTGGCGTCTAGGCCGCTCACGCTGAGCTTGCCAGCCCAGATGGTCCAGACGCGTGCGCCATACATGTGGAAGCGGAAGGAATTGACAACCGCAGGGCTGGGATTGAAGTTGATGGCCAATTCATCGAAAATGAATCCGCCAAACGTGGTGAAACCTGTAGGAAAGCCATTTTGAGTACCTGCGCCAAAGAACAGATCGACCAAGGTGCCTACGGTGGGAAACTCGATGGTGGTGCCGGGAGTCAAGGCCACTGTCCAACCTTGGTCTCCAGCGGGGATGGGCAGTGTGGCATCAAACTGGGCCAAGGAGCCGACAGCCACCTTGCCTTGTAACAAGCCACTTATCGCATTGGCATTGACCATATCGACAGCCATATCGACGGCCCAATCACTGAACGTGAGCACGCCAGGGATTGCAGACCAAGCACGATTTTGAAGCAATGAGAATTCAAAACGCTTCAGAATGTGGTCATTGGCCATGGGATTCATCACCAGTTTGAGCTTGCTCAGGGTGATCGTGGGCGCACTACCGCTGGCATCGAGCATGCCTGTAGGCAAGGCACCCGTGATGTCGCCCGCGCCATGGCCGCCACCAGGCCATACAAATGCCGCAATATCGCTCAGGCTCGGCAGGTTGGCACCGAGATTGGTGGGCAGCACCTCCAGTGTCCAGTCGCCACCCAGTTGGATGGAAAGTTGGCAGGCCAGGTTCACGGCATCACCGATGGCAATGTCACCCGACACGATGAGTCGGTAGGCGCTGCTCAGCCCATTGTTCCATTCTGCAAAATAGGTGCGGATGCCAAAGGCGAAATTCCCAACGCTGATGGGGGGTGAGTTGATAATCTGCCATTTGCGGGGCTGCCCTTGTGCATCGGGCTTCAACCGGATGGTGATCTGGGCAGTTGCATGCTTGGGCGAGGCTGGGTCAAAACTCGTGTCGATCTGGGAAACCTCCAAGTCATCGAGGAGTTTGAGTGAATTGGGCAAAGCGATGGGCAAGTCCAAACCGCTTGCATAGGCGAGTGCCGAGGGCATCGAGACCGTGGAGGGTGCCCCGCCTTGCAATTGCATGCGCCATGTGGGCGAGCCCTCGCTGGTTGGCAAGATCAGATGGGCAGGGTAGGAAAATGCCGTCGTGGCTGCTTGACCTTCAAAATAGGCCGTGTTGTCAATGCTGCTATCGATCGCCACTGTGCTGATGGCGACAAAGGAGGTCGGTTGATAGGTCGTGGCTTGATAGCCGACGAGGCTCAAGGGGATGTCGGTGGTGTAGGTTTGGCGCATACGAATGTCATAGCCTCCTGTGACGGGCGTGATCAAACCGACGAGCAGAAAGCTGTTGAGCGTGATACCCAGATCGGCGAAGCGACTGAGCGGACCGTCGTTGGTGGCGGCGAGGACGAGGTTGAGGCCGGGTTGCAGGTCGGCAGTGACGGTGCCCACAAATGTGTGGGCATAAGAAGTGGCGATGAAGGTGGTCAAGGGCTGCCAGGCGATCTGCTCCCAAAAGCTGTCTTGGACTTGCGGATAGCTGTCCACGAGCCGCCAACTGGTAGGCAACCCGATCACACGCAGGCTGTAGTCGAGTCGGTCGCCGTTTTCTGTGACGACGATTTCGACCGCATCTGTATTGGTCAATTGGAATACATCGGCGACGCTGATGATCCTGATCTTGCCATCGGCGGGTGGCGTGATGGCGACCTGCTGCAAGCTCACTTGATTCCCGACGGTAGCGGCGAAATGCGCTGCCGTGACGGGGTCGAGGTCGGCGGCTTGAAAGACCAGCGATTGCCCCTGCATGCGGTGCAGCAGGCGTGCATAGAGTGCCCACAATGGCTCCTGGTGCGCGGGCAAGGCAATGGTGACTGCAAAGGTTTCACCCGTATTTTCAAACGCCCCCTCTAGGCGTGCGACGGCATCGGGGGTCGTGGTGGCAGTGGGCTGGCTCTGGAGTCTCAGGGTTTGGCTGGGCAGGGTGATCGTGAGCGATGTGGCGCGCGTGGCGTGCAGATCGACTTCCACGCCATTGGTGAGGCGCACGATCATGCCCGTGAGGGCGAGGGTGCTTGCTGTGCCGAGGTGGCCCAGCGATGGCAAGGCGTCGGTGGCGGCCGTCTCGCCATAGAAATTGAGGCCAGGCTGCAATGACATGGCGGGAGGGGCGGGTGCTTGGGCCGTCGAGCTCGCCACCAAGGCGGCCTTGTCAAATGGCAAATTGTTGAAGTAGGTTTCCAACAGGCTTGGAAACGCCGCCGTGAGCAGCCATCCATCAGGAATCGTCACAGTGGCCAGCGTGAATTGGAGGCCATTGGCGTCCTCGGTGATGGCGAGCTGAAAGGCAGTCTGCGCAAAGCCCCAAAGCGACAGCTTGCCCGCTACGATCAGCGGTGCTGTGGTCGCACTCACCGTGGCTTCTGTAAATGCCAAACTGCTCACGCCCACATGGGTCGTGAAAATGGCTGCGGTGGCCGTTCCCAAGTCGGCTGCGTTGAATGCCAAGTTGCCCCCTGTGAGGCGGGCTGTAAGGGTATTTTGAAGATCGGTGAGAAGAGGCATAGGGTGATTTTTACCAGTGGGGTGATGTCAAAAAAACTTGTAAGTGACAGGTCAAAAGAATCTTACCTGGAAGTTTGCGCTGTAGGCTTTTTGCAATTGCAAGCGGATTGCTTTCCTGAAGCGGTTGCTTTTGGGGGAATTAGCCCAAGGCTTGAATTCATCCGTCGTCAACCGTGGGTATTCCTCCCAACCTTCTGCTTGCGTCCACGTTCTGGCAATGCGTGTACTGAAGCCTTCTAGCGGCAGGATGTTGTAGCCGATCGTATTTGCTTGCAATCTCCTCGGGTGGAATGCGCAGGGTGCAGCCACAAATTCATAGGCGATTTCGATACCTTGATTGAGCGAGACGATTTGCGGTAGCTCAAGGGCTTGAAGCCTCTCATTAATTGTCGCCAAATCTGGCGCTTTATAAGTGCTGTTGAACTGCTGGTATTCATCTTTCAAGTCACTGCCGTTCATTTGCATGAATCCATAGCCATGATCTGGCCCACCCCATACAACCAATACGACTCGGCTATCCCCAGCATTTCTTTGGTTATTTTGAGGGATTTGATAGGGAATCATAAATGCGTTGTTCCCAAAGAAGTCAATGAATAGCTGAGAATTATCAAGGTATTCTCTTGCATCGTCTCCCGGCAAAACTCCACGTTCCAACAATCGTGAGATCACACTATTTTTGGTGGCCGTGAATGGTGTAATCGTCAAAGGAAATTCAAAGTCAAATTCAAAGTCTCGGAAATCGATGGTGCGCAAATAAGCCGAGGTAGATGATAGCCCTGGTAAATCCAATGGATTCATGTCCATTGATTTTTGCATGAACACTTTTTTGTACTGCCCTGATGGCCTGATCGGTACATCGGCATCTGGGCGACGGTCCAAATCCACACGGGACCCATAGGATTGCGGAAATTTCAAAAAATTACTCGTTCGAAAGCGCGTGCCTTCCTTAAACTGCCAAGTGGCAAAAGAAATGGGGGGGAATATTTTTGTGTTCGTGACGCTTTGAAATTTTGTGAAATCATAGGCATCGAGAAAGCTCAAGATCGACGATTCCTCGAGTATTTCATCCCCCAAGTTCCTGATATCGGCATTGTCGAGATGTAATTTGCGACTGCAAGGAATTTGGTTGATCAGAAACCTACCTGCTTGCACATACATCATTGATTCCAAGTTGAAACCTGCGGCACGCACTGATTCCGAAGGATCAAAGTAGGCATTCATCACAACGTTTGGGCCATCATAGAAAAAGCCTAACTCTGTGGTTGTGTTGGCATATTTCCGAGTTCCAATGGGCAGACCACCTTCTTGCCCTTGATACACATTCTCCACTGTTTTGACGGGGTCGTCATTGATCACTTCTTGAAACATGAGGGTCTCGATTAATGGTTAAGGATATATTGCACATGCGCTGGGTCTGCGCTCTTATGGCATCTGTAATAATTGGTGCCAGCCGCTGTTTGTGCCCGCAAGGGGCCTGTAACTACGCCTGCAGGCGGCACCAAGCCATTCCAATAAACGGCAAATTTGCTCTCGGTCGCAATATCATTGTCATCGACCACGACCATAATGTCGCCGCCGATGATCCCGTTGGTGGCTGCCGTACCAATCTGTGTATAAAGGCCATTGTAGTCGGCCGTTTGCATTTTGGGATCCCTGCCGTCCATCAGGTTTGTGAGATAATAATTGACGATGGTATTGGGAAAGGAAGTAGGAAGACCCGGGTGACTGGCATCTACATAATCTGTCGTATTCCAGTTGGCGACATAGCTGGCATCCAAGGACTTGAGTACTTCTATTTTGGGGTGGTAGTAGGACCTGCTGTAGCCACAGGACAGGAGGGCGACCTTGGGTTGCATCATCGCCAGGAAATAATCGTTGGTGCTTTCTTGGCCGCCATGGTGGTTGAGTTTGAAGGCACAAATATGTCCTGGGCGAATCGCTGCATCGGTCGCATGGTCGATAAAAGTAGCTCCATCATGCGCAATCATATTGTCGATCATGGGCGTCTCCAGGTCTCCGCGTGTAAATTCCATCCCATTGAGGTCGCCGCCGGTGTAGAACCTGAAGCTCTTGTATTGTAGCACCCAGCTTGTACTGTAGTTGTTTTCGTCATTGCTTGCCACACGATTTGCAGGATCCAAATCCCGTAGCACGCGGCCATTGGAGGCTGTGCAAGTCAGTTTGATATCATTGTTGGCGGGTGTGCCGAGCCTGATCACTGTTGCATTGGGATCGGCGGCATTGAGTGGCTTGCCCTCGCGGGTGAGGATCGTCGTATAGCCTGCCCGTGAGCCTGCGCTTGGCTTGGGAAATCGGTCGAGGCCGCCTCGGTGGTAGGCGAAATCAGGCAAGACATTGTAGGTGGTCATCAATGTCTTGAATCCGCCATAGTGGTCGCCGTGGAAGTGGGACAGGGCCATCATATCCACCTTGGTCACCCCGATTTTTTGCATGTAATTGTAGATTTTGGTTCCTTGCACACTGCCGAGGCCCGCATCGATCAGCACCGCATAGTTCACGGTTCCCGTCAGGTTGGCACCCGCCTTCACAGCCTCAATGGCCATATTGTATTTGAGATTTGCAGCTGGAATCGCTATCCCCGCCGCTGTCAGTTTCAATTCCAAGGCTGCTACATTACGCAATACAATCAGTGTCGCATCACCTTGCCCCACATTGATTTGGTGAATCTCCAATGTCTGCCCCTGCACATACGTGAGCAGACACATAGCCGCCAATAGGGCTATCATTCCTTTTAATGATCGCTTCATTTTATTTCTTCCTTGAGTTTCTCTTTTGCAGAATAATTGATCGCACACCATCACGTAGGTATAGGGCCACCGAGACAATGTATCTAGTGCCAATCTTTGCGTGCCCCAGGTCTGTTTTGACTTGGTTTCTCCAACACGTCGCAATCGGCATTTGCTACTGGATGCAAAAACACGTCATTTTCCATATTTGATTTTTTGATTTTACGACTTTAGGAATGAAATTTCAATCAGTCCGCTTTGGCGTAGGACGGAATCATGAGCCGTGCTTGTCCCCCGCTCGTTGAGCGGGACGGCGACAAGGTGGTCGTCGTGGCAGGCACGATCTTCCTGATGATCCCTCCCCTGTCCTGAACATTGCCAGCAACAAAGAGTGAGCTATTTTTCGCACTCCGGGATGTGGATTTGGGGATTGTTGAAAGGGTTTTTCAATCGAAATTGCCTAATGTGACCATCAAAACGCTGATTGGAAGAAGGAAACGGTCAGAGGGCTTCTCCGTCTTCTGCACCATTTTTTCGGGTCGCCTCGCAAGCTTTTCGAGGTGGTCGAGGATCCGAGGAACCAAGACTTCATTACCTATCCGCCCGAATGCCTTTTCTTCACCGGGGTGCTGATGCATTTGTGCCGTCTTGGCTCAAGGCAATTGGTTTCGAGCAACTTGCGGGATGGGAGTCCCGAGATTGCAAACCTTTTCAAGCTGATGTTCGGGGTCGGGCAGGCACCGATCGGCGACACGATGAACAATTTATATTGCGCTGTGTCGGTCGAGCAAGTCCAGTCGGTGATCCATGGCATGATAAGGACTTTGATCCGCAAGAAGGTGCTGGACAATTATCGCCTTCAGGGGCGATGGTTCATGGTTGCCTTCGACGGCACGCAGCTTTTTTCCTTCCCCGAGCGCCATTGCGACCATTGCCTGACCAGGACCAGCCACGGCAAGACCACCTTTTACCACCCGGTCGTGGAGGCCAAGCTGGTGAGTTCCTGCGGCATGGTGTTCTCGATACTGACGGAGTTCATCGAGAACCCGAGCCAGTACGTCGACAAGCAGGATTGCGAGCTCAAGGCCATTTATCGGATGCTGCCAAAGCTCAAGTCGGCCTTCCCACAAACGCTTTTCTGCCTGCTGCTCGACGGCCTTTACCCCAATGGGGAAATCTTCAGCATCTGCGAGGAAAACAAATGGAAGTACATCATCACCCTCAAGGACGACCAGTTGCCGCTGGTTCACGAGGAATACAGGGCATTGCTGGAAATCGACTCCAAAAACCGCTTGGTGCAGGAGCCGACGAGCGAATCCCCGAAACGGGAGTTCCAGTGGGCGAACGACATCAGCTACAAGGACACCAACAGGCGGCTCCACAATGTCAGCGTCCTGGAATGCAAGGAGACCGTGGCAGGAAAGACCACCCGCTTCAAGCACATCGCAAACATCCCGGTCACAAAGGAAAACGTCCCCGAGCTGTCAGCAGGGGGACGTCTTCGATGGAAAATCGAGAATGAAGGCTTCAACGTCCAGAAGAACCAGGGCTTCAACCTGGAGCACGCATACAGCAGACATCCCACCGGATGGAAGGTTTTCTATCTCCTGTTGCAGATAGCCTCCATCCTGGAGCAGTTGCTCCGCAAAAGCAACTTGCTCTCAAAAGAACTCATCAAGAGTGCCAAATCAAGCAAAAACCTCGCACTCAAACTACTGGAAGCATTGAGAAACTTTGCACTCAATGTGGACACCTACAAGGACATCATCCACCAGCGCATACAGATCAGGTTCAACTCCACCTAATGCAAACCCTCCAGCTTGAAACTGGCAAAACTGGACGGCTCTTTGAAATAACGTCGGAACAAATCCCCCTCAAGCCAAGGGGCAGGACGTCAATGCCCATCGACAAGCAAAAGTGACACAGCTGGTCACAATGGGGAGGAAATGAAATTGGCTATCGTTGTTGCTGGAACATTGCCAGGGCTCATGTGTTTATCAGGTAGAATGCCGTAATTGCAGCGCGTTTGAAAAAAGCTTATGATTTCTACTGAACAAGTGCTCGCCGCCCTGCGGCATGTCCAAGACCCCGATTTGCACAAGGACCTCGTGACCCTGGGCATGATCAAGGATATTGTCGTCAATGGCCTCAAGATCGGTTTCACGGTCGTGCTCACCACGCCCGCCTGCCCGATGAAGGAAAAAATCAAGGCCGATTGCATCGCCGCAGTCCAGAAGCATGTGCACCCTGGTGCCCTCGTCGAGCCTTTCATGTCCTCCAATGTCACGACGGTCTCCCGCCATGACCGCCTCCCACAGGTGCGCAACATCATCGCGGTCGTCTCCGGCAAAGGTGGCGTGGGCAAATCCACCGTCGCCGCCAACCTGGCGGTGGCCCTCGCACAGTCGGGTGCACGCGTCGCACTCTGCGACGCCGACATCTATGGCCCGAGCGTGCCGATCATGTTTGGCCTGGAAGGCCAAGTGCCCTACGTGCGCAAGGTCGGTGAACGCGAGCTGATGATTCCCTTGGAAAAGCACGGTGTCAAAGTGAACTCGATCGGATTTTTGGTGCCTGCCGAGCAGGCGATCGTGTGGCGGGGTCCCATGGCGAGCAAGGCCCTGCAACAACTCATCTTCGAAACCGACTGGGAAGAGATCGACTACATGGTCATCGACATGCCGCCTGGCACAGGCGACCTGCACCTCACCTTGGTGCAGCAACTGCCTGTGACGGGGGTGGTGCTGGTCACGACCCCTCAAAAGGTAGCCCTCGCCGACGCCCGCAAGGGGGCCGAGATGTTTCGCACACCGCAAGTCAATGTCCCTTTGTTGGGAATTGTGGAGAATATGGCGTTCTTTGTTCCTGAGGACCTTCCCGACCGGAAATACTTTATTTTCGGGCAGGATGGTGGTGGGCGCCTAGCCGAAACTTTGGGAATTCCGCTCTTGGGCCAAATTCCCTTGGTTGAGGACGTGCGCACACGGGGTGACGAGGGAAATCCAGCGGCGCTCGATCAAGACTCGGCGACGGGCCAGGCATTTGCCGGGCTAGCCGCCGAAGTGGCAAGGCAGGTGGCCATCCGCAATTCGCAGACGCCGCCGACCACCAAAGTACAGATGCAGCACCAATAAAGATGATTTTGGACGAAAATAGCAATTTGTGGCAGCGCGTCGAGCAGGCGTTGGAGTCTGTGCGGCCCTACCTGCGCAGCGACGGCGGTGACGTGCGCATCCATGCGATCCACTCAGATTGTTCGGTGGAGCTAGAGCTCATGGGCAGCTGTGAGTCGTGCTCGATGAGCCACATGACCATGAAGGCCGGCCTGGAAGAGGCGATCAAAAAAGCAGCCCCCGAGGTGCCCCGCGTGAGCGCGATCTGAGGGGACTTGGTTGCAGTACCCACACAGGGCAATACGCCCAGGCGCACACGGTCGCATGAAAATGGACTAGGAATCTGAACGATTCCCTGTGGTGAAAAGATAATTACTTGCTGAATTCCGGCTGATTTTGCTTGGCTTTCAAAAGCTTATGGAAGCCTTCGAATGCGCATTGTCAATTTGTCCTGATTACCCCGAAGCCCAAAAAAAACTAGAAGATGTTGAAGAAGCTTTGCAATTGCACAATAGGCTCAGAAGACTAGATTTGGCTGATGATGAAGCGAACGATTGGGGACTGTAGAACAAGACTTGATCGCGTGCCATTCGCAGCACACCAAAACGATTTGGAATTCCTTGAACCCATCGTGCATCATCGATCCCAACCATTATGCCTTATGCCCCGTTCATTCCGCCAATTTCAACGCCCATGGCTCACGATCTTGCCGTCGAGCATCTCGATCGTGCGGTCGCTTTGCCTTGCGAAATCGTTGTCGTGGGTGACAGCGATGATCGTCTGATTGTGCACCGTGGACAGCTCTTTGAAGATATCGAAAACGATGCCCGCATTTTTGCTGTCAAGATTGCCTGTTGGTTCGTCGCCCATAATGATGAGCGGGTCATTGATGAGTGCGCGGGCGATCGCAACGCGCTGCTGTTGACCGCCTGAGAGCTTGCTCGCCTGCTTGAGCGCCTGGTCTTGGATGCCCAGCATTTCTAGTTTTTGATAGGCGCGCGCTTCGATTTCCTTACGGGAATATTTGCCGAGTTTCATGGCTGGAATCATCACATTCTTCAGGCAGCTGAATTCGGGTAGGAGGTAGTGGAATTGAAAGACGAATCCGATCTTTTCGTTGCGCACTGCCGCTAGGCGATCTACCGACTTGCGCGTCAATATTTCACCATCGATCTGCAATTCCCCCTCATAATTGCGGTCCATCGTGCTCAGGATATAGAGCAGGGTCGATTTTCCGCAACCCGATTTGCCGACGAGCGTGAGAAATTCTCCTCGGTGTACCTCAAAGCTGATCTCGTCGAGCACTTTGATCTTGACGGGGTCGGTGAAATATTTCCCGATACCTTTGGTTTCCAGAATGTTTTCGCGCGTTATCATTTTCTGAATATTTCTACAGGATCCACTTTTGCAGCTTTGCGCGCGGGGAGAAATCCCGCGAGACTCGTTACGATCAGCCCAAACAGAGTGGCCATTCCAAAATAGTAGGGCTCAAATCGGATCGGGAAATAGCCGATGTCGCCGCCAACATAAACTTTGGCAAGCAAGGTCACAATCAAGATACCCAATCCCCAGCCCAACATCACACCAATCATGCCGATCAAGAGGGCCTGCATCATAAATATTTTGGTCACATCCCAGCCTGAGAAACCCATGGCTTTCAGGATTGCGATGTCATTCATTTTTTGCATGATGGTCATGTTCAGGATGTTGTAGATCCCAAATCCTGCCACAAGCAAGATCGACATGCTGA
Organism: Bacteroidota bacterium; assembly: GCA_031415375.1. Classification (GTDB taxonomy): domain Bacteria; phylum Bacteroidota; class Bacteroidia; order J057; family JADKCL01; genus JADKCL01. The sequence goes on from JANORP010000174.1 coordinate 13,319, forward strand.
TGCTGAAGGCCATCACGCGGCGGATGCGGTTGGCGGCCATGGCCGATGAATTGGCGGTTTCCCAATCCTCGACATCATAATCTGTTGTCGCCTTGATTTCATCGATGTAGGTTTTGGCTTTGTTGGCATCGGTGACGTTCACAAAGATATCGGTAATATAGCTCGGCCCTTGGCGGATGAGCTGCTGCGCCATCGCAATATTCACATAGGACTTTGTTTTGTCGATGCTGGTGATCCCCGTTTTGAAAATGCCAATGACTTTGAGTGTTTTTGAAACTCCGACGGCACTGCTCACCGTGATATTGTCCCCCAAGCGCACGTTCAATTTTTTCACGATACCCTCGCCGAGCGCAATCCCATCTTGCCGCGTTTCGATTTCCTTGATATTGCCTTCCAGCATGCTGGCTGTGAGGTTAAACATGGCATCCTCTTCGCGGATATCGACGCCCGAGACGCGCCCGGGCACCTGCGCTTGACCATTGTTGTAAAATACATTGACCGCAACATCTGGGGTGACCGCAGTCACGTAGGGCAATGATTTCACCTGTGCCATGATCTCGTCTGGATTGATGATTTTTTTGCTGCGGTTGGTGATTTTGGGATTGAGAATCACGGCTGCATGTGTGCTGTCTCCATCGCCTTGCGCAATGGGGGCGCTCATGGCATCTTCGCGGTAGATGCGCAGGTGCGGCACGGTTTTGAACAGCGACTCCGTGGAGTAGCGGTCAAATCCTTTCATCAGCGAATTCATAAAAATAAATATCCCGACGCCTACTGTCACACCCATGGCGGCCATGATAATCTGGCGCTTGCGGGTGAAGAGGTGCGTGAGCGCAATCTCCGAATTCACTTTGTGTTGGTGGGGTCTTTTCATTTGAGTACGTCGGTGATGATGTTTTCGCCCTCTTGCAGGCCTTCGAGAATCTCAACCCATTCGCTGGAAACGAAACCTGTCTTCACGGCTTGTTTCACTTCGCCATCCGCCCGCTTCACGCGCACTTGGTCGCCATAGATGAGGTAATTGCGCGGCACGACCAACACTTGTTTGCGGTCGCCAGTCTCGATATTGGCCTCCAGCTGTGTGCCCGAGATGTTGAAAAAGAGGGAATCCACAAAGCTCACCTCGATGAAAAAGGATTGCGTCGCCTCGTCAAATGCAGGTCTGATTTCGCTTACCTTGGCGGCGATGCCGCGCTCATTGTCCACATTGAGGCGCACTTGGGCGGGTTGCCCGAGCCGAATCTTCGCAATATTACCCTCATCGACACTGAGGCGGGCGTGCATAGCGCTGGGGCTGCCAATGACCGCGATGATTTCGCCTCTGCGCACGAAGTCACCGAGCTGTTTGAAGCGGCGATACACCTTGCCCGACAAGATGGCCTTCACCGTATTGTTGCCAGCTAGGACTTGATTGACGTCGCTTTGGGAGCGCTGCACGACCACTTGCTGCTCGGCCTGTCGCTTGAGATTGGAGAGTTGCTGGTTGAGTGCTTCGAGATTGGCGCGGCTGCTGCTGAGGGCGAGCTGGGTATTTTCAAATTCCAGCTTGGAGACGCTGTTGGAAGCGAGGAGCTTGCGAAAACGCTCTGTCTGCACCTCATCTTGGTGCACCTTGTCTTGCGCTGCCGCAATATTGGCTTCCACCTGCCGCAAGGCGGGTGCATCTGTCGCTGCATTTTCGCGGGCGATGGTCAGCAACTGCTGTGCACTGCCCGAACTGATCTTGTTTTGCGGATTGTCGATCACCGCCAAGACTTCACCTGCTTGTACAAGATCGCCTTCCTCGATGCCGAGCGCGATGAGGTAACCATCGTTTTGTGCAGTGAGATTGTATTGGCTTTCAGGCTCCAATATGCCTGTGGCAAATACATATTCCGTGATGTCGCGGCGCGAGACCTTGGATTCCTGTTGTTTCTTGGTACAGGCGCTCAGCAGCAAAAACATTGCGCCAAGCAGAAGGATATTGTGATGCAGTTTCATGTTTTCGATCGCAATTAAATTTTTTGAATAACGGGACAGTTTCCTGTACCTGTTGCGCCCACTTCTAGCTGGGGCACCGGTTATTTTTGCAGGATAGATTGGTTGAGTTTGAGTTTCGCCAATTGCAGTTCAAAATTCCAAGCGGCGTTCTCCCGACTCAAGCCAGCATTGAGCCAATCGGTAAATGCCGTGAGCATCTGATCCAAGGAGATGATGCCTTCTAGATAATTGTCATTGTTGAGGCGATAGTTTTCTTCCTTGAGGTCGGCGACCGAGGCTGCTGTTGCAAATGCCTGCTCGGCCCGTTCGAGTTCCAAGTCCAATTGTTTGTTTTGGATGGATTCCTGCAAGGCCATTTGTGAGGCATTGATTTCCTTCATTTTCAAGTTGATACGAAATTCCTCAGCCTGTGACCATAGCTTCGTTTCGGTCGGGAGAGGCACCGATAATTTGAGGCCGATGAAGCGGGACCCGATCCAATCGGCTGAATTGAGCACCGCCTCGTTGCTGTTCTGTTGCCAGTTGAAGCCTGCCACGACGGATACCGTCGGCAAAAAAGCAAGGCGATTGGCCAGCAATTCGGCGCGTTGCAACTGCACTTGCAACATGGCTTGCCGTTGTTGCAAATGGCTCGTGGCGGCCGTGCTTTCCAGTACCATTTTGCGTGTCGCGAGTGGCTTGGCTGTGAGCAAGCCATCGCCTTGGATGCCAAGCAAGCCTTGCAAACTCAGCAAATGTTGCGCACGACGGGTCTGCAATTGTGCCGCGAAATCGAAAAGATTTGCACGGTTCACGAGGGCATTGTTGAGGTCTTGGCGGCGTGCGATTCCCGCATCGTAGCGGCGGGTGACGATGGCCACGATGGTGTCTGCATTGGCGATGTTGTCATGGGCATATTTTTGTTGTGCCTCCACAGACCGCAAATTGCAGTAGGCGGTCGCAATATTTTCATGGAGCGTTCTGCGGTTGAGCAAGTTGGTGACCTCAGTGAGCTCGGCACTTGCACGCGCACTGCCCACACGCGCCCACGTGCTAGGATTGATGATGTCCAATTGCGGCGTGATCGAGGCGAGATTGACATACTGCTGCCCAAATGTCACCTGCCGAAACGTACCTGCCGGCCCTCCAAATATCTCAGCAGGCAAGAAATTGACAGGCAAGGCATAGTTGTCGGTGATGCTCAAGGAAGCCGCACCGCGCAAGTTGACAGTATTGGCAATGGCAGCAACCGACTGCAAGCGAGCGAGTTCAGTCTGTACAGCAGCGCCCTGGGCGATAGCACTGTGCGCATCGGCATAAGCCCACAAATCGTCGAGCGCGCCAAATTGAAAACCTTGCACTTGTGCGACCGTCGGGGTCTGCAGCCCCAGCAACCCGATCAACAGCAGCAGGCACCTTCCCATTTGCCCTCGTTTCATCATCTCTATCTTGACTTTCATTGTGAAATCCATCAATGGATGTGCAAGCATACGCGCGTCTCGCGCCTGCCCGGCTGTGAAAAACACTCAAGCGGACAAATTGGCGGCTGAGGCGGACAAACCTGAGCCCGGCGCCACAGGCGCCCAGGGCAGATAATTTCCAGCCTCCGGCTGGCGAAATGATACAGTATTTGTTAAGTTATAATTGTTGGGCATTTATTATTTCAATTTACAGAAGCCTTTTGCGTCGTTTAGGGAAAGCGTTTGTGCCCGAGACAGGAGCACGCTGGGCGCAGGGCCGTT
>JANORP010000175.1:0-1554 GCA_031415375.1 Bacteroidota bacterium
CCAGCGAGGATGGGGGCAAATTATGAAACGCAACGCAACTGCCGTTTGGAACGGTTCCGGTAAAGAAGGATCAGGAAATCTTACAACACAAAGCACCACATTAAGCAAAACACAATACTCATTTAATTCCCGTTTTGCGGAAGGAGTAGGCACCAACCCAGAAGAATTAGTAGCTGCGGCACATGCAGGCTGCTTTAGTATGAAACTGAGTTTTGTGTTGGGTGCAGCAGGCTTTACTGCTGATGAGATCAATACCAAATGTGAAATCACTTTGGATCCTGCAGCTGGTGCCATCACAGAATCCCACCTTACCGTTGCTGCAAAAATACCAGGTATTAGCCAGGAGCAATTTGAAGCAGCAGTAGCAGATGCAAAAGCCAACTGCCCTATTTCAAAATTGCTGAATGCTAATATCACCCACGAAGCAACATTGGGATAAGCTAATCCTATTATTTTATTCAATACAAAATGCCCTTCTTTGTGAAGGGTATTTTCTTTTTCTCCAGCTTATAAACGGTAGCTTCTTTTAATTAGATTTGATAAAATTTTAGCTATGTCATTTGAAAATAAAACAGTTCTCATTACCGGTGCATCAAGGGGTATCGGTAAAGCCATTGGCTTAAGATTGGCAAAAGAAGGGGCCAATATTGTGATTGCTTCTAAAAGTGTGGAAGAAAATCCCAGACTGGGCGGCACTATCTTTTCTGCTGCTGCTGAAATGGAAGCTGCCGGTGGCAAAGCGCTGGCGGTACAATGCGATATCCGCTTTGAAGACCAAATTGACAATGTAATAAAACAGGCAGTTTCAACATTCGGTGGCATTGATATTTTAGTGAACAATGCTTCCGCCATCAACCTCACCCCAACAGAACAAACCGAACCCAAACGCTTTGACCTGATGTACGACATCAATGTCCGGGGCACTTTTATGATGAGCCGTGCCTGCATCCCTTATCTTAAAAAAGGCACCAATGCCCATATATTAAATTTATCGCCGCCCATTAATATGGATAAAAAATGGTTCGCCAGTCACCTGGCTTATACCATCAGTAAATACGATATGAGCATGATTGCAATCGGGCTTGCTGCAGAATTAAAAAAATACAATATTGCGGCCAATGCCTTATGGCCACGTACCACCATTGCTACTGCTGCGGTTAATAATTTATTAGGCGGCGAAATGCTGATGAAGATGAGCCGGACGGTTGACATCGTTGCAGATGCGGCTTATTATATTCTATCAAAATTGTCCACAGAATGTACCGGCAACACGTTTACAGATGAAGAAGTATTGGCAAATGAAGGCATTACAGATTTGGGGAAATATTCTGTGGTACCAGGTGCACAATTATATACCGACCTCTTTGTTTAATGGACCCTGTTAAAGAAAACCCAATTGAATTTACTCTTTGATAAGCGGTAACATTTTTACGGGCTGTACGTTTAGTTTCGTAGCCGGAAAATACCCCACCAGTATTTTTCCTGCAAACCAAATTGTATATAGCCATGAACCTTTTAAAAATAACAACGGTAAGCTTATGCCTGCTGCTTTCA
>JANORP010000176.1:0-11409 GCA_031415375.1 Bacteroidota bacterium
TCGCCCCCGGCCTGGCCAGCGACTATGTGCAATTGGTGCCCAATCCTGTGCTGCAAGATGGATCTTTGAAGTTGCAGAGCAACCGCGACGAGACATTCAAAGTGCGCTTGTATGACTTGCAGGGCAAGCTGCTCAGCGAGCAACGCATGCGCAATGGTGAACAAGTCGCCTTGGCAAAACTGGGCATGGCGGCTGGCAACTATTATTACATGATCGCTGGCGAGACGATGATGGAGCGCGGCAGGTTTGTGGTTCTCAAAGCGCGGTAGGAATGAGGAGTTAGGAATTAGGAATTGAGGTAGCAGGTAGTAGGTAGCAGGTTGGAATTCAGAGTTCAGGTGCTTGGCTTTGCCTGTCCCGTATCGGAGATCGGGGCGGTTTTACTCCTCGGCAGTGTGCTTGGCTTTGCGGTTCTTTGCGTCCTTTGCGGTTTTACTCGTCTGCGGTGTGCTTGGCTTTGCCTGTCCCGTATCGGAGATCGGGGCGGTTCTTTGCGTCCTTTGCGGTTTTACTCCTTGGCAGTGTGCTTGGCTTTGCGAACCTTTGCGGTCTTTGCGGTTAAAATCCTTCAGAACAAAGCTGGCTTTGCGAACCTTTGCGGTGGACGCCTGTCCGCAGGGAGGATGGTTTTCTTTTCAGCAATTGTGCTTTGAAATTGGGGAAAAGATCATGTCTTTGCACTTTGGAATATGGCCATCGAGGCGCTAAATTCGTCCGAAATTTAAACGATGGAAGAAGATTATGGGAAACTACAAAACAATTGAAGGGATTAGATATGAGGCAGAACTGCTGGAAACGGCAGCTGCATTGACCGCAGGTGCTGGCGATGGCCGCATCAGCTATGACGATGCCAGGGCCTTGCTAGAGAATGCGATGGACGGTGGGCGTATCACGCGTACAGAGCGCCGCACACTGCACTATATCTTTGACAACTTCAAAGTCACCGAAAAGGCAAAGGAGTATATGATACAAGAGCTTTTCAGGCTCGAAGACGATGTACACTATGATAAGGTGCTCATCGATGGTGCCGAATTGGCGATCGAAGGCCGTGGTGACGGTCGCGTCTCACTCGACGATGCCGAGCTCATCTGGCGCATGGTGGAAAGTGATGGCAAAATCACCCAAGTTGAGCGCCGCACGATTGCGTACATTCTCGAGCGTTACAAGTGTACTGAGCCGGCAATTGCTTTTTTGCAAGAAAAGTTGGCTTGATCGGGCATTGAGCGAGGGCATCTCAGCTAGCATCTAGCAGCAATGCTGATGCCTTTGAACAATTGTCATGGTGTAAGGCACGAACCTGGGAGTACCCGGCTTCGTGCCTTCACATTTTCAAGCCTCGACGCACCTCGTTTCAATCCAGGAAGTCGATTTCCAAATCGTCAAAGTAACACACAGCCTTTTCCGTGCTCCAGAAATAGACCTTCAAGATATCCTCAGACGCCTTGATTTCGCTCACGGTCAATGATATTTCGGCATTTGTCCAAGCCTGGGTTTTCAACATACCATTGAGATCAAAGCCATTCCAGTTGTAGGATTCTCCAGCATGGTCCATCACAAAAACCATTTTCACATTCTTGCCAATGTCCGCTGGCCAAGCACGAAAACGGATGCGCAGGGACTTGAAGCGACCATTCATGATCTCGCTCACCGGCAAGCAGTAAGCTGCGGAAAATTCATGGTCTGCATTCAGCAATGTCACATGGTTGCTTATTGAATCAGTCGGATCCAATTGCAAACGATCGGCTTCCTCGGCCACGCGCGACGTTTCATAATCCCATTCAAAGTGCCCATCTGCCACCAATTGGCAGGGGAAGCTTTTGTATTGCAGCACCTTGATGCCGGGGAATGAACGCCTGTAACTCAGGCAATATTTGCTGTCGAGGTACTTCACCAGCGTTCCTTGGGGATCCACCAATTCATCATGGGAAAGCACGACGATGAGGTTGGTGACCAGGCTATCGTCGATCGGCATCACAATCGAGCTGTCCATGCCGAGGTGTATGCTGTCGTTGCCGAGCAAGGGCATCGTGTGTTGGAAATCGCGGAAATAGGCCTCCTTGTAGTAATAGGTAAATGGCGTGAATTGGTAATAGGCATTTACCAAAATCCCTGATTGCGGGGTTTGGAGGGCCTTGATCTCGGCCATGGCCTCACGCCAAGCCTCTCCCTTGGGCGGATTCAAATTCAAATGCCAAAGCGCCATTCCCAGATAGACCGCCACCAGCCCGTTGCGCAACAGGGCATGCAGGGGCAAGGCGGCCACCAAGGCCCCGATCAGCAAGCAAGCCCCCGGGAACGCATACATCGCATACCGCAATTCGAAGACGGGCATATAGATGTAGGAAAGTAGCACTTGCAGCGCAGTGGCCCCCAAAAGCCACTGCGCAAAAGCGCTCAAGGCGAAGCCACTTCCATCCTGCTTGCGCTTGCTGGCATAGCGAAAAATTGCAATGCCACCGGCGCCCACGAGCAGACAGGCCGCAAACACGGGCAGCCATCCATCGCCCGCAAATGCGGAAAAGACGTAGCGCAGCGTCATCCAATCTGGCGGCAACAGCCAAGAAGTGACCTTGGAATCTGGAATCTTCCCGCGATTCATCATCAGCCAGGGCAGCCACAGGCACAATACCAGCGCCTGACTGCCAGCATAGTAGATCCAATTCCGTAGGTGCCCGCGCAGCAACCACAGGCTCAGCACGGCCTGCATGGCGATGCCCATCGCGGTCACGTAGTGCGTATAAAGCAAGAGTGCATTCAGCACCAAAAGCACCAAGGCAGGCCGCCAATGCCGTGTTTTCGCATCCGCCAAGGCGAGATAGGTGTAGTACGAGCAGGTCATGAGCAAGCCAGCGAGTGCGTAGGCGCGCGCCTCATGTGCGAAATTCATGCCCACATTCGAGAGCGTAAATAGCAAGGCGGCATAAAGGCCCGCCCGCGCCGAGAAAAATCGCCGACCGAGTAAAAAGATCATGCCCGCCGTCGCAGCGCTGAACAACATAGATGGAAAGCGCGCACTCGCTTCGCTGATGCCAAAAATCTTGCACCAAAACCCCAGCACGAGGTAATAAAATGGCGGCGTGGGATCCTTGGCCGAGAACTCCAGGGTCTCAGCCACCGACCCTTGGGTTTCATGGATGGCGACTGCCTCATCCAGAAAGAGGCTCGTGCCGCCGAGATAAGGCGCCTTGAGGGCAATGTTGAGCGCAAGCAAGGCCACAAGCATCCACCAGCTATGCTTCCCGACCCAGGTCCAAAATGCTTCCTCGCGCACCAGTAAACTTGCGTTTGCTTCCACCATGCTCATCCTTGATCGACCAGCGCTTAGAGGTAATTCAATTGTTCCATCTGTCGTGACTTCTGATACTCTATCCGCACCGCCTTGTATTTGGGATATTTGATTGTGAATCCAAACTCGACGGTACGCGTATCCGCTGACGGCAAGACCATCTCCCAAGAGACGACGCCGATTTTTTCTTCCAAAATAGCCCCCCCCAGCGCGTCGGCAGTCACGATCACTTCCTTGTCGTTGGAGATGGGCAATTGATCCTGGATTTGGATCGAGATCGGCGTTGAATGGTTGTTGCGCACCGAGAGATTGTAGGCGACGCTCGATTTTTTGGTGCCGCCGAGCAATTGATTGCTCGTCTTGCCTTTGACCTTCACACGCGTCACGACCACATCTTTGTCGCGGCCCAAGCTTAGGCTCAGTGTATCGCTCAGGTTGCGGATATCGAGCCTGCTTTGCCCGATGTATTTGCGACCTTGGTAGATGTTCATCGGGCCACCTACCAGATTCAGGTCTTCCCAACCGACGATTTGGGCCAGCAAAAAGGCATCTTTGTCCATCTTGGGCACGGCAAAGTATTTGTAGCTCACAGGCAGGTTGAAGGTATCAATGTCAACCGAATATGGTTTTTTATCTGAAGGAATCGTGTAGGGTCCGGCGATCGGAAAATCAGCATTGAATTCAGGCACGTCGAGTGTAGCGATATTGGCTACAGGTGCATTGACGCGGTCGGCTTGGTAGCGTCGGTAGAGATCGGTCTCATAATCGACCTCGGCGTTCCAATCTGTCCCGAGGATTTTTTGCGTCTCAATCACACGCAAATTCTCATCAGAGGCGATTTGGTTGTACTCCTCCACCGATCGCCCCTTGACGGTGTTGGTATAGGTATTGGAGACCGAGAGGTTGGTGATGGAGGTAATTTGATCCGACGAGTATTCACTCAGATTCCAAACCTGCAAGCTTGGTTGCGTAGCCGATTGTAGCGGGTCGGCCGTGGACAATGTGAGCTTGACATTGTTCCAATCAAAGCCTGAGTTGTTGAAGGCGAGTGCCCTGTATTTGAGTTTGATCGTCGAGTCGTTGAGGTTGCCAGATTCCAAATCATAGATCGCAGCCCAACCGGCATCGCCCACCACGTATCGCAGCTCCATGTCTGTGCGCAGGGTGCGAGTGGCCTCCAGCACGAGGTGAATCTCCGCAGTCGGTTGCAGGCCGGCATTGAGTTCATTCATCATGAGCTTCAGGTCAAAGAGCTTGCGGTGATGATTTTCCAAAGCCAATGCGAGCCGCGAAATGTTTTTGTTGATCTCCTCGTTGCGGCTGCGGTAGAAATCTGCCGTCGTCTTGAGTTCTGCAACTGTAAGTGTTTTGTCATCGCCTTTGAACGTGCGGTTTTGGCGCAACAACTCACGCTCCTCTTCAAAAGCGCCTTTTTCATCGTTGCAGGCGGCAATCTTGCTCTTGACCCAATCGACTGAGTCGCGCAGTGACCTGATGCGCTGATCCTCCTTGCTTTTGCGGAGGAAATTGGTCTTGCAGGTCACCGAGATGATCTTTACCATCTCGTCTGAGCAGGCCACCTGTATGGTCTGTGGATAAACTTTGGAGGACAAATCTGGCACGATGAAATGATTGCGACCGGGTTGCAATACCAAGGACAACTTGCTGACTACCTCAGCCCCATTGAGGTGAAGTTTCACCTCGTTGATGGGCGCGGCGAGCTCAATTTGGGGAGTTTGTGCCCAGACTTCTTCGCAGATCATGCCGCAGCAGACATACAACAACAATAACAGGTACCTTTTCATGGCATCAATCATTTAGGTGATAGCCCGAAAATTACGACTAAGGAATTGATTTTGGTGATATTGCCACCAACAAAGGCTTCGAGATTAATTTTGCGCCAACAATCTGAATTATATCAGTTTTTTCTTTCGATGTGGAAAATATTCCCGAAGTTTGCATTTTATTTCAATACCGAAATTTTTAACAATTTAGTCATGAAAAAACACTTTTCACTTGCGTTTACGCTCGCCCTTCTTACCGTCATCGCTTTTGGTTGCAAAGTTGGCGCTGATGATCCAGCATCACTTGCTTCACGAGATGGTCGCTTGATCAGAAGCTGGAAATTGATCTCTATCGCAGGTCTCTCCACCGATGTCACCACCGTGCTCAACATTACGACCAACAGCTCTACAACAACTACCTACAACGGTACAGTGTTGACAGAGGTTGACAATCCTGGCCAAACCACCACCTCTAGCTACTCGTTGGAATATACGATTGACAAAGGTGGTGTCCTTACAGGTACCGAAGTCAACGATGGCGCTACTTCTACCTTTACAGGCACCTGGGAGTGGCTCAACAATGACAAGAACAAAGCTGAATTGTTGCTGGACGGCAACCAGTTGGTTGTGACACGCCTCAGCTCCAAGGAGCTGGTGTTGGATTCCTATAGCAAAAGCAGCTATACCGACACTGGCTACAGCAACACCAGCGAAGACAAAGCAACCTGGACTTTTGAGGCAAAGTAATTTAGCCTTGAATGCCTCTCCCCTGCAAGGCTGATGCGCTTTGGCCCACAGGGACTAGATGGATACAAATACCCGGCCTATGGTCGGGTATTTGCTTTTGGGACAGTGGCGGGGCATGTAAAAATCGCCGGAATTTCTATCGCCACTGCTACTCACAGCCTCGATCAACGATGCTTGCGAAGGCGATATCTCTCACGATTGTAACCGATGCCTCGCTCAGCATCGATTTCCATGCTGTCTCCTGTCGGCCGCCCATCATCCAAACACCAGTAAATGATCTGCTGGGTCGCAGATGATGACACAGCGCGCGGCTTTCAATTGGCAGCAGCACGCTACAGAATCTGGAAATGCGGGTGCGATTGCACGTGCCCAACTTGCCAGCACAGGCGTGACTGGAAACGATTCCTTACAATGAAAAACCCGACCTAGTGGCCGGGTTTTTCATTGTACATACTGTTGCGATGTGCTTACATGAATGCTGCCATCTGGTGGCGCACGTCTGAGTTGCGGAGCTTGCGGATCGCACGGTCGCGAATCTGGCGGATGCGCTCACGTGTGAGCTCAAAGCGATCTGCGATGTCGTCGAGTTTCATCGGCATATCTGTGCCGATACCATAGCTCAGCATGATGACCTCGCGCTCACGTGGTCGCAAGCTAGAGAGACAATCGTCGAGTGCCTCTAGCATCGAGTTGCGGATCACTTCCTCGTCGGCCAATGGCGCGTCGTCTGAAAGTACCTCCTTGAGTGTGCCATCCTCGCCATCGACCATCGGGGCGTCGAGCGAAATGTGCTTGGAGTTGAGGCCGCTCACCTTCTCGATCGCTGCTGCAGATGTCCCCATGGATTGCGCGAGTTCATCGACCGTGGGCTCACGCCCATACTCTTGGGCCAGTTTGATCCCGGCCTCTTGAATCTTGCGCAGCTCGGCCATCTTGTTTTGTGGCAGTCTCACCATGCGGGCTTGTGTCGAGATCGCGTGGATGATCGACTGGCGAATCCACCAAACGGCATAGGAGATAAACTTGAATCCACGTGACGGGTCAAATCGGCTAGCAGCCTTGATGAGGCCAAAATTGCCCTCATTGATCAAGTCTTGGAGGGTGAGGCCGTAGCCTTGATATTGCTTGGAAACCGATATCACAAACCTGAGGTTGGCCTTGACGAGCTTGTCAAGCGCAGCGGCATCGCCAAGTGCAATGCGGCCTGCGAGTTCCACTTCTTCGTCGGCGGTCACGCCAGAGTAAGTGCGCACCTCATTCATGTAGGAGTTCAGCGACCGTGATTCGCGGTCGGTAATGCGCTGGGTGATCTTTAGTTGCTTCATCTTCTTTTTCTTCCCTTCTAATTAATGTATGGAATGTGTCAGGTCTGAGATTTTCCTTTGGGTTTAATACGTTGAACGGTTCTCAGCACCAAATGTTTGATTGATCCCAATTTTTTGAGACAAATCAGCCAATAGGCGACAATTCGATGATTTTTAGCAGGCATCTTGAGGCTTCCCTGAAATGCGTCATACTGCGAGCAATCTTAGAATTGTATTTTACCATTGTATCCTGTTGAACCATTTTGCAGGTTCTTACGAGGATCGTGCATATTCGTTGAGCGGATTTGGTCCGACTCGGGCTTATTTATTCACATTTTACGCCTTCTTAAGGCATTTTAACAATTTTAACAATTGGGAAACATGCTTGCTGCTGACGTGCATTTTGTTTTCATCGACAAAACTAGTGCATTCATCCGCCTATCACAAGATTCACCAGCCAAATACTGCGTCAACTGCATATTACACTGCACAAACTCACGAAAGTGAGCAATTGAAGGGTAAAAATGACGGGGTGAATGGATTTTTCGGTGCAGGATCAATTGCGAAATGAAAAAACGCCTACGGTTTCTAGTCTCATAGTCATGTTTTATCCAAGAAAAGAACCAAAATGGGGTTTCGAATCCACCTTTCTTCGCCAAAATCGGCATCGATTTGGTGAAATGCCTGCTGTTCCAAACCTTACCAAAAAATTTGCGCTTTTCCAGCCACTAGAAGGCCCTTCTGTGAGGCTAGTGGCTTGCAATCCCAGCAAGCAGACTATTTCCCTGAAGCCAAGCGCAAATCAGAGTAGGCACGGTCGAGGTCCAAGCCCACGTCATGGTGCTTGATGCTCAATGCTGCCTTTTGTGTCGGTGTATGCGCACCGAGCGTCTCGATTTTGCGGTGCTCGGCATCTAGGCACTTGCGGCCTTCGTCGAGCGCCTTGATGGCGACATCAAAGTTTTTGTGCATCGCCCACTCCATTCGGGCGATCTGTATATAGGTGTAGGCAATGTCCAAATCGCCGTCCTTGGGGGCCGATTTGAAAAACCAATCGTCGGCAAAATGATAATTTTTGAGTGCATTCACAGAATCACCCAATCCTATCTGTCCATTGGCGAGGAAGAGGTAGCCCATGTAATGAAACTTGTTGATCCCCACAATGGGACCCCCATAGAGGATCAAATCTTGATAGGACTCCTTTTTGTCGGCTGCTTTCTTATTGGGATCCTGAGCGATGCCATTGGCACCACGGCCCAGCTCTAGCAAAAGTTCGATGAGGCGCTTGTTGCCGCTCTCGATGTCGGCGGCCATTTTGGTATCGATGTCGTTTTTCTTAGCGGCGATCATGTCCTCGTAGGCACCTACAGTGAGGTCGCGTACCTGCTTCATTTGCGTCGCCTCCAAATTGCTATGCGCCTTGCGCACGAATGTCATGCGCGACAACGCGCGGTAATAATGCGCACGCGCAAGTGACTTCTCTTTGAGTTTGCCAGGTTCAGCCAAGACCTTGTCTAGCTCCGCCATTGCAGCCTTATAGTCGCCGATCTCAAACGCTTTCACGCCCGTTTCGATGTTTTGGGCAGATACACGCACGACCATCATCAAGATCAGTGCCGCCAACAAGCTCAGGATTTTCTTCACAGGATACACAATTGGGTTATATGCCAAACGATGGTCAAGATACGCCGTTTGGGGCGAATGTTGTATGCTGAGTTGTCCACGCAAGGTCAACTTGCACGGCATTGGAAAGCGAAAGCTTCACGACTTGTAAGCGCCTGCCTTTGCATTTCCCTTAGCATCAAAGCGATACAGCTTTGCTGGGCGGTGGGCGACACCGTCTTGGCGCTCATCGAGCTCTACGAGGATTCCTTGGGACAACATCCTTTTTCGGAAGTTGCGTGTATCTTGAGCTGTGCCCAAAAGGGCTTCGTACAGTGATTGCAGCTGGGTGAGTGTGAATTTCTCGGGGAGCAGCTCAAAGCCGATGGGTTTGTTGAGCACATCTGTGCGGAGTCGATCGAGGCAGGCATTCACGATTTCTTGATGGTCAAATGCGAGGCGGGGCAGGTCATCGACGGCATGCCACTTGGCCTCCTTGGCCCAATTGGCAGCACCCAAATCATAATCGTTGATCTTGATCAAGGAGTAGTAGGAAATCGTAATGACCCGCCCAAACGGGTGGCGATCGACCTTGCCAAAGGATTGCACCTGCTCCAAATACACGTCTGTGAGCGTGGTCAATTCCTTGAGCACACGCTTGGCAGCTACGTCCAGGTCCTCATTGGGATAGACCAAATCTCCAGGAACGGCATAGTCTCCAAGAAATGGCTCCGCGCCGCGCCTGATCAACAACAATTTCAATTTCTCGTTGTCAAATCCAAAAACCACACAATCCACCGAAAAAGCCGACTTGAAAAACTCGTCAATCTCAATCGAATAGTAGGATTCTACACTTTGTCGGCCAGACATCATTCCAATCAATTTTGAACTAAAACAGAGACAAATATAAGGACAATATTGCATTTTGGACAGCCTTCTTGTGATTTTTACAATAAGCTTCAATTCCCAATTGGAGGGCAAGATGCCGAGCACCCATGAATTAGGAATCGGCGTCATGGACAAGCCCACGGGATCGAATAGAAAACGGGGGTTGCGCTCAAAACAAGTATCGATGCTAGCGGTTAACACTAAGTTGCTTCGCCACCCCGCCTGATAGATCCTGGCAGTCAATGACTGCGAGATATGTAGTTTCACAGCTCCATTTTGCGTGTTCAAAAAAACTTATTGTCAATTTAACAATAAGTATTAATTTAAAGCTCTGAAAAACTCCTTGTTTCTTATGCGGCATCTGGGATTTCAATTCTTCGCAATCATCTTCCTCCTGATCATTGGATCAGTCGGAAACGTGATTGCAAGAGAATTGGAACCGTTGGCGACTGGCGTCGTGACCGCCTCAGATACCGAAATCATCAAGAAACCCAAACGCATCAGCCTGGGAGATCCTGATCTCAAAAAGCCCTTGCGCAACCTCAATTTCTCGGGCTACTACCGCTTCTATGGCTTTCACCGCTACATGCCACAGCCCTATTCGGTGCTGGAGCCCAAGCCGCAAACCATCTCTGTCGGCGACGGCTACCGCGAGCCACTCATGTTGCTTACCATCACGGGCACACCTGTGAGCGGTGCGACTTTCGGCACAGACCTGTTCCTCTACGCGCCCTACAATGGCGGCACAGCGGGCAATACCATCTCCTTGAACCTCGGTGTCAATTTCTACACGTCGATCAAGACCAGCAATGGCAACTTTGATGTCCATTTGGGCGGCATCAATTGGTATCAGCAGAGTCCCTTGACAGTCTTTGCAGCAGATGCCTTCAACCGCTACAGCATCTTTACGCGCGTGCCTTGGGAGCCGGCCAATGCGGTCGAGTCGCGCTACAAAACCTACTATGACCAAGGAGCTGTCAATTACGATCAGCGTTTTGGGAAACGTGCTTTTCAGGGCATTACGCTCTATGGTACACAACTTCCATTGGGCTTCAATCTCTCAGGATTTGCGGGAAAAATGCAGAGCAATACGGGCACCCTCCTCCCCGACTATGCCTACGGTGGCCGACTTGCGCGAGAATTTGGGGAAAAGAAGCATGTGATTTCCTACAACAGCTTTTCCAACAGCACGGTGACAGACTCGATACGGGGCGAGGGCAAGCACTACGGTATTCACACGCTAGAAGGCCAATTTAAATGGAATGGGTTCTACCTGCGTGCAGAGGCAGGTGGCGGTTTTTACAACAGCCAAACCCTCAATTTGGGCTGGGGTGAAGGCATCAACATGGACATCACGACTCCCAAGCGTTACACGGGCATCCCCCTCAAGCTATCCTATTACCGCCTCGCGCCTGAGTTTGTGAATGTGAATGCGGCCTTCCTGAATACATCTGTTTTAGAGGCGCTCACGGGCATCGCTGGCCTAGGCGCGACCACGCTCACACCATTTGCGGGTCCTATGATGGACCTCGGGTTCATGGCCAACAATCGACAGGGCGCAAGTGCTAATGGCGAACTCGTGCTGGGCAAATTCAAGATCAATGCTGGCCTTGGCTTCTCCAGGGAACTGACCCGTGGCAATGCCGCGATCTCCTACAACCACCGCGTAAATTCGCTCAGCATCTCAAGATTTGCCTTTTTTGCCAACAACATCGGGCCCTACAAGCACCTCAACACCTATTTCAGGGGCGCTTATGAGGTCGTGAACATCCACACCAACCTCGACAGCGCCGGGCTG
>JANORP010000177.1:0-5796 GCA_031415375.1 Bacteroidota bacterium
CCGCCCCGCTGAGAAGCATTTTTGCAAGAAACCCATTCAATGCGGCCAGCTTTTATGGGCCTCGCGGCGAAAAAACCTTAAACTATGCTCGCAGTTGAAATATGGGACTCTTCAAAAACTGGCTTTTCGGAGGGGGCTCAACATTTGCCTGTGAATAAATTAGGTGAATGGAATGCATAATATTATGATCTTCACACCATGAAAAAAGAAACCAAAGTTGCTGATGGCCAAAATGCCGTTCCGCGAGGAAGGGGTGAAAAAAATTAGCATATATAAAAGGGGGGCAGGGGCGCGAGGCTCAAGCGCGTTTGCTCTTCCATCTCGCACTATTTGCTTGATTTCGAGAAGATTATGAAGTCGCAAACGCGAAATTCCCTTGCCAGCGTGGAGGCCTATTTCCATGGGCTCTTCAAGTCGGAGAAGAAGAAGGCGACCTGCACCGGGATCGCGGACATCCTTCCGGAGGTGGGCAGCCAGAACCTGAACCACATGCTCTCCGACTCGACGCTCGACGCGCAGGCCCTCATGGATGCGGTCGCGGTCCGCGCAAGCCGTTTTTTTGAGAATGTGCTCCTCGCGGCGAGGGACGAGGTGGGCCTGATCATCGACGAGGTAGGCTTCAAGAAGAAGGGCAAGAAGTCGGCTTGCGTCGGGAGGCAATGGCTGGGCAGCATCGGCAAGCAGGACAACGGGCAGGTGGCCGTGGCCGCAGTGCTTTGTTGCGGCGAACTCTACAGCCTTGTTAACCAGGCACTTTTCATGCCGGAGGACTGGGCCGATGACGCAAAGCGGCGCAAGGGTGCGGGCATCCCCAAGTCGCTCAAGTTCCAGACCAAGCCGAGGATGGCCCTTGACATGATCAAGAAGGCGATCGCCGACAAGGTGCGCTTCGGGTTCGTGGGCTTCGACGCCCTGTACGGGATATGCTTCTGGCTGCTGGACGAGCTGGATAAGCTGGGCGTCAAGTTCATGGGCGACATCCGCACGAACACGGGCATCTACCTGAAGGACCCCAAGCCCTCGGTCCCCGAGTGGAGCGGCAAGGGCAAGAGGCCCAAGCTATTGAAGGCCAACACCAAGCGCACCACCACGGAGGCCTATTGCAAGGGGCTGAAGAAAAAGGACTGGCAACTGGTCGCCTTCCGCGAGGGCACCAAGGGCGACATGCAGGCATGGTTCCACTGCAAGACCGTCTGGATCTGGGACGAGGAAAAGGATTACGCCCAGAAGTACGTGCTGGTCATCCGCAAGGGCCTCGACGATGGCGACATCAAGTACTCGCTCACCAACGACCACCATGCAAGCCTGGAGACCAACGCCTTCCGCCAGGGCCAGCGCTACTTCGTCGAGAAGACCTTCAAGGAGGGCAAGAACCAAGTCGGCATGGGCGACTACCAGGTGCGCTCGTGGGACGGCTTCCACCGCCACATGGCCATCTGCATGCTCGCGCTCAACTTCCTGATGGAGGAAAAGTACGCGCTCAGGCCCGACTTGGAGTTCGTCACCGCAGAGGACATACGCTCGATGATCGCCTTCATGCTCCCGAGCAAGCGCCACACCGTCGAGGACATGGCAGAGTACATCATCAACAAGCACGACCAATACGCGGCGCAGGTCAAATCCGACCGAAGACGGGCGAAAAACAAAAAAGTGCAAACCTAGCGCAGGGAAAGAGTGACATCTTGGCCAACAATTGAGCGGGGAAAAATCCATGCCCCAGGCGAAGCCATGCCATCAAGCGCAATATTTTGACCCAAATCGCAAAAAACAACCCCCCAAGTTCCCCAAGAGACGAAAACTCACCGTGGGAAACTCAAGCAGGATTGCTAACTTGACAAAGTAGAATTAGTAAAATAAGGAATGGAAGAAGCGTCAAGTAAGTTACCCTTAATCTACATTAAGACTATTTCTTAAACAAGTTTATAGACTTAGGCTGTTGGTTCATCGCAACTTTGTTTTGTGATTTTGCACAAAAAGAACGTTAGTAAAAAGTAAAATGAGCACATTGAATTCAAAAACGAAAGTAGTCGTGATCGGCCTCGGCAATATTGGTTCGGCAATCGCCACAAACCTTGTCAAAGGCGGGCATTCAGTAATTCTTGCTTCAAGAGATGCTGAGAAAGCAAAGGCATTGGCAACCAAGCTCGGCAATCTTGCAATCGTGAGTGAAATAGCTGCCGCTATCAAAGAAGCCGATATTGTCATCCCTGCCATTTCTTTCAACAGCCTGGAAGAGTTTTTTCAAACATACACAACAGAACTACAAAGCAAAATGATCGTAGATGTATCCAATCCGATTGCACCCGATGGAAATGGCGGCTTCAAAAAAATCATTGGGGAGAATGAGTCCGCAGGAAGAATCCTATCCGATTTGATCCCCCAAAATGCCAAACTAATAAAGGCCTTTGGAACTTTAGGTGTTGGCTCATTGTTGAATGCCGCTTTCAATGAGCCAGAAAAAAAGGTTCTATTTTACGCTTCCGACAGCACTAACAATAACCCGCAAATTGAAGCGCTGATTGCTAGCAGTGGCTTTGAGCCATTCCACGTTGGTGGCATAGACCAATCCATACGCATTGAAGTTTTTGGGGATCTGCACGAGTTTGGTGCATTGGGTAAAACGGTAACACTAGGCGAAGCCAAAAACGCAGTAACTCACGCTTAAAAAACTACTTATGAGAGCCTTACTAATTTCCGCTACGCTGCTGATATCATTGGCGGCTTGCCAAAACGCAAGAAAAATTCAGTCAAATAGTTCAACTCAGAATACAATGGAAAAGACAACAGAAAAATCGGCGATTGAGAAATTATTGTTCTCTTACCGTGACGCATTAAACGCCTCAGACGTAAATATGGTGCTGCCGCTTTACACAAGCGATGGCGTATTTATGCCTTCCAACGCGCCCTCGGCAGTGGGACAGGAACAAGTAAAAGCTGCCTACGAATTTGTTTTCTCGCAAATTCAACTCAACATTGAGTTTTTCATCGATGAGATCGTGATGAATGGCGAATATGCCTTTGCTCGGACAATTTCAAAAGGCACAACGCTTATTCATGCAAACGGGCAGACCGTTGCCGAAGAAAACCGTGAGCTGTTTGTGCTTCAAAAAATAGACGGCCAATGGAAAATAAGCCGGTATATGTTTAACAGAATGAAATAGACCGACAAAAAAGGCAGCCCATATCAGGGGTTTTACCAAAAGCGGCTAGGACGAGGAACTTCAATGTTTCTTATCCTACCCGCTTTTGGGCAGCCTACAGTTGGTCGCTCCGAAACCCCGCCTTCGGCATGCCGACATTCAGAACCATAGATGGAGGCTGCTTGGTTTCAGGATAAGATTCCATCCATGATCAGCGACGACGCCATTGTACATTGCCCGCAGATGCCAATATGGGATCAAAATTTGATTTCCTGAAAATATGAGCGCGCTTGAGACTAATCTGCTGCATTGTTTTGGTAGCAATGACAGCTTGGAATGAACAAACCCAGAATGTCGATCGCGCTGCCTCCGCCGCCGATCGTATGCAAATGGAACTTTGCTGCGGGAATGGTGCGCTCATGCTTGTGCAACAGGGCGATCTGTCAGTCGGCGAGCAATACATCATCTTGGGACTCAATATCCCGAATTATCCTCAGGAATAATGAAAACGATCATAGGTATCGGTTGGAATGTAGGCGTATGGCAAGGCAACCGGCATGGAATCGCTGCAGTGAAATGGACGGTGGGGCAAGGCGAAGCCTAGGTGATCTGTGCCAAATGCAGCTAGCCCTGGGCTTTCAGCACTCATCGGCCCTCCAGACCGCCTGTGCGCCGTTTTCAAGACCGAATGCTGGATCTATCACTTCCTCCTCGGATTCAGATCCCTGGAAAGGACTTGTCCTTGAAGCCGGGACAACTTTCATGTATCTGTCCCGCTCCCGCAGCGCGGGTAATCGGAAGCCTGTGTCCCGCTGGATGGCCATTGACATGCGCAAAGCGATTTGAATCGTACTTGCTTTACGCATGTTGGTAATTTGCTAGCTTTTTTGCCGATATTCGTACTGACATGAAAAGAAAGCTTGCTCGATCAGCTGGTTTGGGTGTGTTTTATGCAACTCGTTGCGTAAAGCGGGGTGTTAGCGGCAAGCGTAGGGTGACACGACGTTAAGCAAAGGACAGAAACCTATGACAAGATTCTTGATTACAATTTTGAGCTTTTATTTTTTTACAATTGGTTGCCATGCACAAAAAATAGCCCATCCAAAAATAGAGAAGGTTTTCCTCGACAGCGACACAACAAAGAATAAATATACGATTATTTTCCCATCAAAATTACCTGTCAAAGGATACATATTCTTGTTGCCTGGCTATGGTGAAACCTCAGAAAGAGTGATGCAACAATCATCGCTACCTAGACAATTGGCAGAAAGTGGAATATTGACAATTATTCCAACGCTTCAAGATGGTGTTACTTCTTTTGGCATTGATGATTCATGCCAACTGTCATTCCAGAAGATAATCACTGATGTTAGGGAAAAAAACAAGCTTACTGACCAACCTTTCTATTTAGGAGGTTATTCAATAGGAGGGAGTTGCATTTTAAAATATGCCGAAGATGCTGACACAAAGCCAAATGCAGTTTTTGCAATTGACCCACCCATTGACTTTGAGCAAGTGTATAATTCATGTAAAAGGATTTTAAGGCTTTCGGTTAATACACAACCAGCTGATGAAGCTGTTTTTCTGGTTAAGAAAATCAAGGAAATCATGAATGGCACTCCTGAGGATGCAATAGCAAACTATCATAAAATTTCACCGTATTCATTTTCTGACACCTCGCAAACTGCAATTAAAGATTTGGTCAAAGTTCCATTGAGAATCTATACTGAGCCCGACATACATTGGTGGATGAAAGAGCGAGGCATGGATTATACAAATATGAATTCTACCTTCCATTCAGCAATGATAAATGAACTCAACAGACTTGGAAACGGAAATGCAGCATTGATTACTACACAGAACAAGGGATATAGAAAACCTGATAATATGAGGCATCCCCATTCTTGGAGTATTGTTGACAATGACGAATTAATTCAATGGTTACAAAAACAGAAATAGCCTGAGAAGGAAACAGAGGTTTGCTAAAATGGGGACATTTGTGCAATCCTGAACATTTGTAATTCTATTGAAGATTTGTACTAAATTCGAACATTGGTGCTTCGAAATGTCCCATTTCGGCAAGCCCCAAAACGATAACCACATCCAATCAACAATCCCCTCTCCGCCGCACCTCAGGACCTGACCCAAGAAACCGTCCAAGCCGAACCTGCTCGATCACCTACGGGCATATCAACTCCATGCACAATGCAGGATGCACCTAGCCGTGCGAGCATCAAGTCCATGGAGATCGACACCCACGCTGCAAGTCCTGCGTAGGAGGGTAAGTCGCCCGCAATCGGGAGCAACCTCCCCGTTGGATGAGCTTTGAGATGCGTAACGCTACTGACATTTCACGTGCTTTGCGCAGTATTGAAATTTGCGAGCCTTTTTGCCTATATTGCACTGACATGAAAAGAAAGCTTCGTCAATTGGTTGGATTCGGAGTGCTTTACGCAGCTAGATGTGTAAAGATGGGTGCTAGCTGCAATCATAGAAATTCCCCCAAGTAATTACATAATATGAGTATCCGGAACTTTGACAGTAGCAAAAAAAGCCATGTCATTTCGACCGAAGTCTTGGGGGATTTGCAAGGCTCTGAAGGAGCCGAAGCAAATGCACCAAGACGTAGCGGAGAAATCTAGCGCCTCACGATACA
>JANORP010000178.1:0-42402 GCA_031415375.1 Bacteroidota bacterium
AAAGGCGCAGGTCGCCGTATTGCCGCTCGCATCGGTGGCACGGTATTGCACCGTGTTCACACCCACGTTGAAGCTAGATCCGCTAGCGCCACCTGAGAACAGGGCAGTCGTCGGGCTCGGACAGTTGTCGGTGCCGACTGGGGCGGTATAAGTCGCTGTTGCGGCGCAGGTGCCCACTATTGCATTCACACTCTGGTTTACGGGGCAGGTGATTGTCGGGACTTGCGCGTCGGTCACTGTGACAGTAAAGGTGCAAGAACCCGTATTGCCACTGGCATCCGTCACGCGGTATTGCACGGTGTTCACACCCACGTTGAAGCTAGAACCGCTCGCGCCGCCTGAGAACAGGGCACTCGTCGGGCTTGGGCAATTGTCGGCTCCGACTGGCGCAGTGTAAGTGACAGTCGCTGCACAGGTACCCACAGCCGCATTCACGCTCTGGTTGGCTGGGCAGGTGATCGTCGGCGATTGGTTGTCGATCACTGTGACGGTAAAGGTGCAAGAGGCAGTATTGCCGCTGGCATCCGTCACTCGGTATTGCACCGTGTTCACACCCACGTTGAAGCTAGAACCGCTCGCGCCGCCTGAGAAAAGGGCTGTCGTCGGGCTCGGACAATTGTCTGTGCCGACGGGGGCGGTATAAGTCGCCGTTGCGGCGCAGGTGCCCGCAATTGCATTCACGCTCTGGTTCACGGGGCAGGTGATCGTCGGCAGTTGGTTGTCGATCACTGTTACGGTAAAGGCGCAGGTCGCCGTATTCCCCGCAAGATCACTCACCGAGAACCCATTGCTGGTGACACCGACGGGGAAAGCAGCCCCGCTGGCCAAGCCAGAGGTCTGGGTCACTGGACCTGCAGCACAGTTGTCGCCGCCGACTGGAGAGACGTAGGTGATCGGTGCAGTGCATTGGCCAACGGTTGCGTTGGCACTTTGGTTGGCTGGGCAACCTGGTGTTGCCAAACAGGCCGTCATATTGTTCACATACACGTCCTTGGCTGCACCTGATCCTGCATTGGAGTTGAAAAACATGATCCTAGCGATCACTTGGCCACCACCAGCTGGGAACAAGGTCATCGATCGGGTCTGGGTCACTGCATTCACCTTGCGGGTAAGCTTCATGCTGGCAACGCCTGCCGCCAGAGACGTGACCTCGATCGTGATGCCTTCGTCTGTAAAGGGCACTGAAGCGAAGGGGGTCGTACCATTCACATCGATCATCTCGTAGGTCGCCTCGTTGCCCCTGAAGCGTACTTCGCCGAGGCTTTGGCCAGAGGCGTTTTGCAGCTGAAAGCCGACCAATTGGCCATTGTCGATAAAGCCATTGTCAAGATCGGCCTTGATGGTGCTACCGATGGTAAAGGTGCCGATGATCGGGCGCGTGGCTTGCGTGCCTTGGGCCGAATTGGCATACATGCCCAGCGCACGACCACCAGTGTTGATGTCGCCATCTGCATTGGTGTCGGTGCCTGCGCCATTGGCGGTGGAGTTGCCGACAAAGAAACCCGATTGAGAAATGGTGCCTGATGTGAGCAAGGACCAAGGGCCAAAGCCTGCGCCGTCATTGTCGGCTGTTTGCCAGCCATCATTGTAGGCTGTACCTGTGGCATCGCTGGTATTGCAAGCGAGGGTACGCAAGACAGGCGGCTCGTTGTCGGTCACTGTGACGGTGAAGCTGCAAGTTCCGGTATTTCCATTTGGATCGGTGGCCATAAAGGTATTGGTGGTCATGCCCACAGGAAAGCTGCCGCCAGAGGGGTTGCCTGCTGTCTGGACACCAGACACGATCCCATTGATTTGAAACCAAAGGTCTGTGCCTGGCAATGTCGAAAAGCCAGACGCGGTAGGGCTATTGACGTCGCCTTGGTCCACGGCGATGCCACCAGAATATGGATTTGTGTTGCTGGCTTGGAGTCCAAATTGGTTAAGGCCACCTGTTTCCAACACAAATGTATAGCTCGTGTTGGCGGCCAAGGGCACGTTGGAGAATGCATAGGTACGCACACCATTGGCCAGTCCAAGCGAAGCCGACGTAGCGATCGGTGCCTTGCCATTGAGCGTGGTTCCATCGTCCTGAAACAACCGAATGAAGCCGCTCCCGCCATTGAAGAATACCTGATCCACCGAAATCGATTGCAGGATGATCCCATTGATCCCCGTCGTAAAGCTCTGGCCTACCTTCACGCTGTTGTTGTTAAAGGCAACCGTGGTATTGACTTGGTTTTGGCTGATGAGCGGATTCACCAAGCAATTGTCGGTCACTGTGGGTGCCGCAAAAGTCGCGATACCCGCGCATAGGCCGGCAGTATTGGTGGTCGCAACGTTGGCAGGGCAAGTGATGATGGGGTTTTGATTGTCGATGACGGTCACCGTGAAGGAGCAAGGAGCCGTGTTGCCAGCACCATCAGTGACCCGAAATGTATTGGTGGTCACGCCGACAGGAAAGGTCGCACCGCTGGCCAAGCCTGCGGTCTGTGTCGTGGAAGGGCTGGGGCAATTGTCGGCCCCGATAGGCGTAACGTAAGTGACCGTGGCTGCACACACTCCCACGCCCGCATTCACACTGATGTTGGCAGGGCAGCTGATCGTGGGGTTCACGATGTCTGCATTCCCTGTGCCTTGGATCGCAAAGTCATAAACGGCCTCGTCGCAATCGTTGTTGTTGAGAGTGATTGTGGCCGTGCGCAAACCCGTAGCCGAGGGATCGAAGGTGACCACGAAAGTCGTGGATCCTGCTGCAGGTACGTTCACAGGCAATGAAATGCCTGTGACGGCATAGTCTGCGGGATTGCTGCCCGAAAGCACAATCGTGGAAACAGCCAAACTGCCAGCGCCAGTGTTTTGGATCGTAAATGTGCGGGCAATCGTCCCTGAGCAAGCCAACATGCTCCCAAAATCTGTATGATCGGCAGTCGACGGCATCAGATCTCCATCGACGATGCTCGCGGCATTGCCCTGGAGATTGATCTCTGGCGAAATCTTGTTTACGGTAAAGGTGCAGGTATTGGAGTTGAGGGAGCCGTCGGTGGCAAAGAGGCTCACACTCAGTGGGCCCACGCCACTTTGCAAGGATCCGATGGTAGGCGACTGCGTGACCGTAGGTGCCGCAGGACAGTTGTCGGTGACACCTGTCGCCAGAGAAGTATAGTCTGGCAAATTGGCTTGGCAGAGCCCGTTCAAGGTAAGGGATTGCGTAGCAGGGCAGGTGATCGTCGGCTGAGCCACGTCGGCAAGGCCGATGCCTTGAAAGGTGATGTTGTAGGGATTTTCGTCGCAGTCATTGTTTCCAAACGACCAGACGACGGTGCGCAGACCTGTCGCGGTGGGATTAAACGTCACTTGGAAGGTCGTGGAACCTGCTGCTGCGATTGGACTCGTCGGGGAAGCTGAAAGCGTGAAGTCACCGATATTGCCACTGATTGCACCGACTCCCGACACCGTCAGGTTGGCATTGCCGAGGTTTTGGATGGTAAAGGTGCGCGTAATGAATCCTGTGCATGCCAGCACACTCCCAAAATCGGTATGGTCGGTCACCGACGGTGTGATGTCGCCTGCTGAGATGCTCACCCCATTGCCCTGCACATTCACTTCGGGATCGGTGCCTGTGCCTTGGATGGCAAAGTCGTAAGTGCCTTCATCGGCATCATTGTTGGTGATGGTGATGGTGGTACTACGCAAGCCATTGGCAGATGGGTTGAAGGTGACTTGAAAGGTCGTGCTGTTGCCTGCGTTCACGGGCGAGACGGGTGCGGTAGTCAGGGAAAAATCACCCGCGTTGCCGCCAGAAATGACAGGGGCGGTGAAGGTGAGGGGGGCACCTGAAAGGTTTTGAATGGTGAAGGTGCGCACGATCGTGCCTGCACAGACGGCCTGACTACCAAAGTCGGTATGGTCGGCGAGGGACGGTGTGAGGTCGCCATCGACAATGCTCACGCTATTGCCGGTGATATCGATCTCTGGCAAGGCACTTCCTGTGCCTTGGATGCTGTAATTGTAGGGGTTCTCGTTGCAGTCATTGTTGGCGACGTTTACCGTTGCCGCCTTGAGGCCACCGGAGGTCGGTGTGAAGGTGACTACAAAGGTAATGGTGCCTGCTGGCGCGACGACAGCGGGGAGCGTGATACCGCTGATGGCATATTGCGCGGCATCGACACCTGTGAGGGTAATCGAGCCTGCGGCCAATGTCAAGTTGGCATTGCCGGAGTTGGTGATCGTGTAGGTGCGCGGCTGATTGTTGCCGACGAGCACGGTTCCAAATTCGGTGAAGTCGGTGAGTGAAGGCGTGATATCATTGTCGGCAATCGAGAGGCTATTGCCTGAGATGTCCATCTCAGGCGAGGTCAGGTTGACTGAGAAGGTGCAGGTATTGGATTGCAGGGCGGTATTGGTGGCAAACAAGCTCACTGTGATGCTGCCTGGCCCTGTCTGTGTCGATCCAATGGCAGGTGATTGGGTGACGGTAGGCGTGCATGAGCCCGTGACGGTGGCCAAACTGGTATAGTTGGGCAGGGTGCCTTGGCAACTGGCATTGAGTACCAAGGTCTGCGCGGGCGGGCAGGTGATGACGGGAGCTGCACTGACTTTGTTCACGGTAAATGTGCAGGTATTGGTGCTGCCTTGGGGCACGGTGTTTTGGGCAAACATGGTCACGGTCAGGGAGCCGACACCCGTCTGGGTAGATCCAATGGCAGGGGAGGATTGTGTCACGGTCATGGGGCCACAGGTGCCGCCCACTACAGTTACAAGGCTGCGGTAGTCGGGCAGGGTGGCTTGGCAGCTGCTGTTGAGGTTGAGGGTCTGTGTACCAGGGCAAGTGACCGAAGGTGGCAGGCAGGGCACTAGTACCCCTCTCACTTCCACGACATCCCAACCAATTTCTTCTGAACCGCCCGCAAAATCTGCATCTACACGCACTGCCAGGGTCGTTCCTGTACCAGGAATGGAAAAGGTGCGTTGCGTGAAATTCGATACTGAAGCGATGGTCGTTTCACCTGCGTCACCGATGCCGTTGAGGTTGGCGTCGATCACCAACGTGCCGCCACCGCCTGGGTCTTTGCCTACAAACCGACCGACCGTGCGAAAAGGCCCTCCATCGATACTCGCTTGCAGGTTAATGGAGTCCGCATTTTCCCAGCGCAAGAAGCCACCATTTGTCGTCGCAAAAAACAGGGAAAATGTAAGCGTCCCATACCCAGCGATGTTGATGTTGCTGGATGTCCACCTACCGGCAGCGCCGGCACCGCTGTTGGTCACGTCTTCAGATCCCCAGAAAATATTGCCCTGAAAGTTGGAAAATAGTGTCGCGAGGTTGAAACAGGTGTTCAAAGGACTCGCGGTTGACCGTTCCCAAAAATTACAGAACCCATCATTGTAAGCATTGGAGGTATAGCGCGAGCCTTCCCCATCGGTTTCAAAACCTTCCGTGTACAATAGCACCTGGCCTTTGACAAGTCCATTGCCTACAAAACAAGCGAGTAGCAACAACAGTACAGGGACAATCTTATTTTTCATACAACGATTTCCGTAAATCCTAGTTTGATTACCAACAAGTTAGCCCAGTTGGCTACCGTCGCATCTGCACGGTATTTTATCCTCAATGTCGATGGGTGCCATGCCCATCAGCGTGGTCGAATTGGCTGAGACCGATTCCATCTATACAGGTAATGCACGCAAAACACGACTTTTTCCGAGCTTTTTCCAAATGAATGTTTCGGCACAGCGATGGCATGGGTTGCGTAGAGTGTTACCAACGTTGAAATAAGCGTGCTCTATATCAGCGACATGTCTGGTCAATTTCTTCCATGAAGGATGACTTTGCATCCTTGCCTCGTTTCAGGAAACGTCAATTCTGGATTGGACGATCTTGATCACTGTCCCAATTCGGCAGGAATGGCAATCACCAAAGGATTTTTATCCAGAACTGAGGTCCCAAGGCGCAGGACCAACGTGTTCAGCGAAGCCAAATCGGGCAAGACCGCACAATTTATTCGTTGGCCATCGCCTCGCTTCCCTAGATTTGCCATTCTCCTTGCTTTTGCGCAATTTCCACACAAATCTCACACCATGAAAAAGCTTGCATGGGGCCTGCTCCTACTCAGCGCATCTGCCACATCCCTCTTTGCACAAATCTCCTCGACGGAGTGCCTCGACGAGGTCAAAAAAGTCTATGCCCAGATGGACCACGAGTTGTTGCTCGCTGGCGCGGTACAAATGCATTTTGGGTTCAAGCACAGTTATATCATGCGGTTCGATGAGACGGGAAAGACGGTGGTTTTGGACGAAAGCAAGACGCTCGGCCCCAAGTTTTACGTGCACGATTGCAGTGAATTTACCGAGGGTAGCGATGACAAAGAAGGGTTCAGCTTTCGCAAATACCAGTTTCTGGTCTATCGCACCAAGCCCACCCTTGCCAAAGCAGCCTTGATCCCCGACGTTGACAAAGGCATCTTTGCCACCTGTTTTGTCAAGGAATGTGGTTTTATTCCCGTGCCCAACAACGATACCTTGCGCTACAAGCGTGCCTATATGACCGTGAACGATGACGGCCAAAAGCGCTACAAGGTACGTGACATGGAGTTTGTCTGGAATCCTTGGAACCGCGCCATCGTAGCCATCACTGTGAATTTTACCGACAAGTCCATGTGGAAGTGGGCCAAATTTGAGTTTAGCAGCATCACCCCGGAGGCCATACCCCTTTCTACAGATGTCAAGTCGATGCTGCTCGACGAGGCCGGCGAACTCCGCCCCCGCTTCAAAGGCAGCGAAATCCTAGACTATCGCTGAGATTGCTGACCGCTGACGAAATCCTCAGATCAGTTTACGGGCGTGTATTATCTGCCTAGGGTGCACAACTCATGTGTATAGCGAAGCAATAATTGGCAAGTGCTAGCAATCACTCGTAAGTCGCCCTCAAAGCTTGTTGCCCAGTGGCTACACCGCTGCGCGACATGGAATAGAGGTGCCGATGCACGAGATCTCTCCAACGGCATCCCATCGCAGTCACCCTGAACCGCCGTTGGGGAACGACCCGCTCACAATACAATGGAATTTGCTCCTGCATCTTGCCTTTCTACCCATTAGCGGATCCCTACGGTTCAAGCAGCACACCCACGGGCAACATCCAGCAAGTCGCACAACGTCCACAAAAAAAGCCGCTGGCAAGATCCTCAGATCCAACCAGCGGCTTCCCTTGAGAGCGGTCTGCAGGTGCTTATTGCACCACCAGCCTGAACAACCTCCGTTGGCCCAGCTCAGAGACGACCTCTACGATATAGGTTCCTGCAGAGAATGCTCCCAGGTCAAAAGCGACGTCGCCGCTCAACTCTGGCAATACCCGATCCACATAGCGCTTGCCAAACATGTCGTGAATGGTCACCGTAAGGCTGTAGCCTATCGGTGCATCGGTATGCAACCTGAAGGCATCGCGTGCAGGGTTAGGATAGATCGACAAAGCGGCCAAGTCCCCCAATTGATTGTCGATCCCGACAACGGTAAGATTGGTCGTATCGCTCACTGCCGTGCAACCATTCGCGTCGGTCACCAGCAGGGAGTAGCTACCAGTCTGTGTGGCCGTGTAAGTGTTTGCAGTGGCACCATTGATCGTGTTACCATTGAAAAGCCACTGATAGCTCGTCCATACCTGCGCCGATGTGAGCACGTAGCCAGCAGCCGTAAAGCTAGGGCTAGGCGTCGGGAAGGTACTTACAGTTGCCGTTTGCACGGTCGTGCAACCAGCAGCATCGGTCACCGTCACTGTATAGGTGCCTGCTGTCAATCCTGTGAGATCGGCTGTCGTGGCCCCATTGCTCCAAAGATAGGTATAGGCTTGGCAATCGTTGCCGCCTGTCACCGCAAGGTCGATGGTCCCGGTCGAATCCAGCTCACAGGTGAGGGTCGCCGTAGCCGTCGCTTGCAGCGCCGCCGGTTCAGTGAGTGTGACCGTCACGACATTGGTGCCGCCTGCGCCGTCGGTAATCGTCACAGTATGAGGCCCAGCGCCAAGACCTGTCGCTGTCGAAGTCGTGGCGCCACTGCTCCAGAGGTACGTATAACCTGGGCATCCGCCGCCTGCGGTGGCATGGGCCACACCGTCGCTGCCGCCGTTGCAAGAGACATTGTAACCGCAGGTTGTGGTGTCGGCCAGCAAGCTACCGTTCACCGCAGGTGCAATCACCGTGATGGCAGCAGTACAGGTGGATGTATTGCCAGCAGCATCGGTGACGATGAGCACGATGGTGAGGCCACCAGCATTAGCGCAGGTAAATGTATTCTGGCTCAGCGAGGTGGATGCGATGGTGCAATTGTCGGTGCTCCCATTGTCCACGCCAGCAGCTGTGAGGCTACCATTGCCTAGGGGATCCAAGACCACGACAGCACTATGACAGAGGGCAATCGGTGCCACGTTGTCGTTCACGGTCACCGTGAAGGCACAAGTCCCTGTATTGCTGGCTGCATCGGCAGCCGTATAGGTCACCGTGGTGGTGCCCAACGCAAAGGTACTTCCAGAGGCCACGCTGCTCGATGAGCTGGTCACGGCACAGTTGTCGGCAGCCGTCGGGGCAGCCCAGGTCACCACAGCATTGCAGCTGTTGCTGGCGGTCGAAACGGTCGTATTGGCTGGGCAGCCGGTCCAAGACGGCGCTTGGGTATCGTTTACGGTCACGGTCCAGCTGCACGTCGCCGAGTTGCTGGCACCGTCAGTTGCGCGGAAGGTATTGGTGGTCACGCCGACGGGGAAGGTGGCACCGCTGGCAAGGCCTGCAATTTGCGCCGTCGTGGCTGTGCAGTTGTCGGTGCCCGCAGGTGTGCTATAGCTCACGTTGGCACCACAGAGGCCCAAGGTATTTCCCACTGTCACGTTGGCTGGGCAGGTGATGGTAGGCAACTGGTTGTCGATCACGGTGATCGTAAAGGTACATGATGCGGTATTGCCACCCCCGTCTGTGACGCGGAAGGTATTGGTGCTCACACCAAGGGGAATCGAGGCCCCGCTGGCAAGGCCCGCGATCTGTGTGGTGGTGGCACCTGTACAGTTGTCGGTGCCCACAGGGACAGCATAGGAAGGTGCAGCTGTACAAGCACCTACACTCACGTTCACCGTCTGGTTGGCAGGACAGGTGATCGCAGGCACTTGATTGTCGGCGACGGTCACGGAAAATGCACAAGAAGAAGTATTGCCACCGCCGTCGGTGACCGTGAACTTGTTGGTGGTCACCCCGACGGGGAAATTCGCGCCGTTGGTGAGGCCCTGGGTCTGCACCGTGGACACGCCAGAGCAGTTGTCGGTGCCGATGGGCAAGGTGAACGTGACAGGAGCAGTACATAGGCCGACAGCCGCGCTCACACTGATGCTCGCAGGGCATGTGATCGCGGGTACCACTTGGTCGGCGACGGTCACGGTAAACGAGCAGCTAGCTGAGTTGCCAGCGGCATCGGTCACCACATAAGTATTGAGCGTGGTTCCCAATGGGAATGTGGAGCCGCTAGGAAGACCAGCAGGTTGAGCCGCCGAGCCACCTGGGCAATTGTCGGTGGCACTGGGGAATGCATAGGTCACCACGGCATCACAAGTCGAGGTGGCTGTCGAGACAGTAATGTTCAACGGGCAGCTGATCACAGGTGCCTGGTTGTCGATCACCGTCGCGGTGAAGGAGCAGACGGCAGTATTGCCTGCGGCATCAAATACTTCAAAGGTATTCACGGTGCTCCCCAATGGGAAGGCAAAACCTGTCGGGAGACCTGCATTTTGTGTCGTCGAGGCGCCTGGACAGTTGTCGGTGCCATTGGGCGTGGGGTAAGGCAGTGTGGCTGTACATTGCCCTGCATCGACGGGTGCAGTGAAGTTTGGCGGGCAAGAGATCACTGGAAGCTCGACATCGGAGATCGTGACGACAAAGGAACATGTCGCTGCATTGCCAGCGGCATCTGTGACGCGGAATGTATTGGTGGTCGGCCCGCTGGGGAAGGTCGCTCCACTGGCCAAGCCCAAGGTCTGCACCGTCGAGGACCCTACGCAGTTGTCGGTGCCATTGGGTGCTACAAAGGTCGCCACACCAGTACATGCACCCACGGTATTGGGCACCGTCATATTGGCTGGGCAGGTGATACTGGGCATTTCATTGTCGGCGACTGCTACGGTAAATGCGCAGCTCGCGGTGCGGCCCGAGGCGTCGGTCACGGTATAGGTATTGGTGGTGGTGCCAATGGGGAATGTAGCGCCGCTGGCCAAGCCTGTAGTCAAGACCGTGGCAGGGCTAGGGCAGTTGTCGGCCCCAACGGGTGCAGTGTAGGTCACGACTTTGGAGCATTGGCCTGCATCATTGGCCACGCTCATGTTTGCGGGGCAAGTGATCGTAGGGTTGACTTGGTCAGTGGTGATCACGACATCGTCTGTTGTCGTGGCACAAGGTGCATTGGTGATCGTCCACCTGAGGGTATAAATATTGCCAGCGACGCCATTGAAAACCGACGTCGCGCTGCTCGGTGTCACACAAGCACCGCCGACACCAGAGATGATGCTCCATGCACCACTGCCAGAGGTGGCGACATTGCCCGCCAAAGTGGTCGAAGTGCCGCAGATGGCCTGGTCGGCGCCAGCGGCTGCAACTGTGGGATTGCCCACAAAGGCGATGATGACATCGTCGGTCGAAGCTGCGCAAGGTGCATTGGTGATGGACCACCGCAAGGTATAAGTGGTACCCGCCACACCCGTGAAGCCAGATGTCGGGCTGCTAGGTGTCGCGATGGATCCGCCAGCACCTGAGACGATCGACCATGCGCCGATACCGATCGAAGGGGTATTGGCCGCAAGTGTCGTAGAGGTTGCACATAGGCTTTGGTCGGATCCAGCGCCAGATGCTGTGGGATTGGCCCGCAACGTGACAATGACATCATCGGAACTTGAAGGGCAGCCACCAAAGGAGATGGTCCAACGCAAGGTATAAGTTGTGCCTGCGACCCCTGTGAAACCAGATGTCGGGCTACTAGGTGTCGTGACCGTGCCACCTGCTCCAGCGATGATCGCCCAAGCTCCTGTACCGACACTCGGCGTGTTGGCAGCCAAGGTCGCCGTGGTGCTACAGACGGTTTGATCGGCCCCAGCATTGGCAGGGGTGACACCCGTACCTGCTGTGACTGCGAAGCTGCAATCGGTAAAGTTGCCACCCAAGCGGTCATTGGCAAGAAACCAGGTATTGGGGACCGTGCAACCCACATTCCCCTTGACCCGCACAAACGGGACAAAGCTCACGGCTACATTGTCGCCCCCATAGTCTTGACCGACATTGGTATAGCCTGAGTTAGCATAGACAAACTCATATTGGCCCTCAGCCTTGCTACAGTTGCAGGTCGGGTGACCCGTCCTATAATAGTATGTAAATTGCCCACACGCGCCCACGACGCAGTTACCTGCGCCATAGACAGACTCGCAGGCCTTGAGGGCGATCGTCTGTGGGCTGTCGCCTTCATTGTAGCTAAAGGTACCGCCCGCACCATTGTTGAAGACGCCACTCGCACCATGGTCACGTGCCCTGAAGGTCACGGTCGTGGTGCCTGTCGGGAAGGTCGCGCCGCTTGCCAAGCCGCCGATGAGGACTACACGTGCAAACTGACAGTTGTCTGTGCCGGATACCGAATAGGTAACTGGCGCTGAGCAGGCGATGGAGATATTGCCTGGGCACGTAGCTGTAGGCGCGGTCTGATCGATCGGGGTGAATGTCGTCGTTTCATTGACGGTGGAAAAGTTGGCTGCATTGCGGCCACTCACGGCAAAGGCAATCGTACCGCTCACGTCCTCAATCCCAGATGTATGAATGCCGCCATCAGATGGGCAGTTGATGTTTACAACCTCGACGACGTTGGTCGTTTCATAAAGCTTGATTTGGAAAGTGACTGGCGTAGCGGTGCTATGGTGAGCCACATCGGTAAAGGAGACGACCAATCGCCTGTTGGGAGCGGTACCAAACAAACCGTAGCCGATGGTACCGCCTTGGGTGGGGTTCAAATCTTCCCAATAGCCTGCGACCAAATTGCTGGGACTGCCTGTGCTCGGCAGGCTCTGCCCACTGCAACAACCTTGGGCAGCCGCGAGATCAAAGCTGATAAAGCCATTTGACGAAATCACAAACTGCGAATAGGTCGCTCCAAAGAAATTGAAGTTGAATCCGATCCCCAGCGCTCCTGTGATGAGATCGTCTGTGAGCGAGACGGAGGTGCCACCGACATCGATCGTGGTGCCAGCCGATGGGCCCGTGATCTCATAGGTGCAAGCGGTCTGTGCTTCAAGATTTTGCCACCCGAGGGCGAGGCCCAGGAGCATGAGCAGGACTACAGTTCCTGATCGGAGTGTACGTGTTAAATTTACTGGAGCAAGCAGGATTCGATTCCAACAATTCATGGTTTCAGTCGATTGATTAAATTGCAACTACAAATGCTTTAGCGACTCCTTTTCTACTGAAGCAGCGGGCTTTGTCCTCGACGCAATGTGAGGTTCGTAAAGATAATAGCTTTTTTTGAGCCTAACGCATCGACTGGGCAAGAAAAACGATGGCCTGAGGAGTTGTCCCTTGTCTGATGATCAGCCCAAAGCGCCAGATTTTCCTTGACTGCAGGTGGAAGCTCCATTTTTCCAAGAAAGGAGGGGCGTGTACCACACTTTAGTGTCTATCAGTCATTCACGGCCACAACAATATCCCGTTCTCCGCTTTCCCGATTCTTCAAAATATTCCGTTGCCAAATGCTGTCCTGTCGCCTCCTTTCTCCTCCAAATCCCCTTTTTAAAGTCGGTACATATCTGGCACCCTGCCTTGGTGCCTACCCAAAAGAAAAGGCAGCTCTATCAGAAGCTGCCTTTGTATTTTGATGAGGGGACCATCTCAAATCGCATTCTTGATCGTCGTCAGGTCTGTATAGACCCCGATCAAGTCGCTCTTGATATTTTCCAACAAGTCGAGGTAATGCATGTGCTTGTCCACGAATGTTTGCAGGTCATTGGAACCGCCACCATTGGCCTCACGCAGCTCGCCATACTTGGTATAGATGGCAATGATGTTGCGGGTCTGGTCAAACCATTGGGATTCAAATTGCTGCACCTTCAGCACGACGGCGTTGTAGTAGGTCTCCACATTGGACACTGCAGAACGCGAAGCCTCTTGTACTTCCTTGTTGCTGCGGTGGTACTTGAGCACGATGATGCGCTCGTCCAAGAAGACTTTGTTTTCGCCAAGCTTGACCGAGAATTCTTCCAAAATCGGTGTATGCTCGTCGATGATGGCGATGACTTCTTGGGTCTTGGAAGCAGTAGTGGCGTCTTGGGCAAAGGCAAAGCTCGCCACAGACGTAAGAAGGCATATCGCAAAGACAATTCGTTTCATGCTAGAAAGATATTCGATTTCCAATTCTTGTACAATGAAATAGCGTAACAATTTCTACCGACCACGCCCTGTAGCGCTGCAAGCCTCAAAGATCTGAAACTAATTTGGAGCGGTAGTATTCGCGGTTGAGCATAGCAATGTTGGTCAAGGAAATGCCCTTGGGGCATACCACTGCGCAAGCACCCGTGTTGGAGCAGTTGCCAAAACCCTCTGCATCCATCTGGGTCACCATTTTTTGCACGCGCAGGTCACGTTCGGCTTGCCCCTGTGGCAGCTTGGCGAGGTGGGCGACCTTGGCGCTCACAAACAACATCGCAGATGCATTCACGCAAGTCGCAACGCAAGCCCCGCAGCCGATGCATTGTGCAGCATCCATAGCAGCATCTGCGTCGTGCTTGGGGATCGGCATGGAGTTGGCCTCCACGGCCTGCCCTGTGCTCACCGAGATGAAGCCGCCCGTGTTGATGATGCGGTCAAATGCGCTGCGATCGACGACCAAGTCCTTGATGACGGGAAATGCCTTGGCCCTGAAGGGCTCGATCGTGATGGTCTCGCCGTCCTTGTAGTAGCGCATGTGCAATTGGCAGGTGGTGGTGCCTTCATTGGGGCCGTGAGGATTCCCATTGATGACCATGCTGCATGCACCACAAATGCCTTCGCGGCAATCGTGGTCAAATGCGACCGGCTCCTTGCCCTGCTTGATGAGCTGTTCATTGAGCACATCCATCATTTCCAGAAATGACATGTGCTCATTGACGCCGTCGAGGGGGTAGGTCTCAAAGCGGCCCTTGTCCTTATCGTGCTGCTGTCTCCAGACTTTCAGTGTCAGTTTCATAGCCTATGCTTACTTGTAGCTCCTATCCTTGATCTCGACTTCTTCGTAGATGAGCGGCTCCTTGTGCAGGATCGGGTCCAAGCCCTCACCTGCATATTCCCAGGCAGCCACATATTTAAAGTTTTCATCGTCGCGCAGTGTCTCGCCGTCGCCAGTCTGATACTCTTCGCGAAAGTGACCTCCGCAGCTTTCATTGCGGTTGAGTGCATCTTGTACCATGAGCAATCCCAGCTCGATGAAGTCTGCAACACGACCCGCCTTGTCCAATTCTGGATTGTGGCTATGGGCGTCGCCCGGCACAAGCACGTCTTTCCAAAATTCTTCCTTGATCTGATTGATCTGCCGCGCAGCACGCACGAGCCCCTCGGCGTTGCGCGCCATGCCGCATTCGTCCCACATCACCTTGCCCAAACGGCGATGGAAATCATCGACAGATTGCTTGCCCTTGATGCTCAAAAGCTTGTTGATGCGATCCTCGACCTCCTTGTGGGCCTCGGCAAACGCAGGATGGTCGGTATCCACATGCGGTGCGCGAATCTGCGTACTCAAGTGGTTACCAATGGTATAAGGGATCACAAAATAGCCATCTGCCAAGCCTTGCATGAGTGCCGAGGCACCCAAGCGGTTGGCACCGTGATCGCTGAAATTGGCCTCCCCGAGGGCGTAGAGGCCGGGGACGCTTGTGCTCAATTCATAGTCCACCCATAGACCACCCATCGTGTAGTGGATGGCAGGGTAGATGCGCATCGGCGTTTCATAAGGATTCTCGCCTGTGATCTTTTCATACATCTCAAAGAGGTTGCCATAGCGCTCCTCTACGATATGCTTGCCGAGGCGTGTGATGGCTGAGGCAAAGTCCAGATAGACGGCCAAGCCAGATGGCCCGACGCCAAATCCTTCATCGCAAACCATCTTGGCAGCGCGGCTAGCTACGTCGCGCGGCACCAGGTTGCCAAATGCAGGATACCTGCGCTCGAGATAATAATCGCGCTCTCCCTCTGGAATTTGGCTCGGCTTGCGCGGATCTTTTTTCTTGAGTGGCACCCAGACGCGACCATCGTTGCGCAAGGACTCAGACATGAGGGTGAGCTTGCTCTGGTAGTCGCCCGACACGGGAATACAGGTCGGGTGGATCTGTACGTAACATGGATTGCCAAATGCTGCCCCGCGCTTGTAGGCCTTCCAGGCGGCACTCACGTTGCTACCCATGGCATTGGTGCTCAGGAAGAAGACGTTGCCGTAGCCGCCCGTGCAAAGGAGCACTGCGTGTGCGCCATGGCGCTCAATCTCGCCTGTGACGAGGTTGCGGGCGATGATGCCCTTGGCCACGCCATCGACCTTCACGATGTCCATGAGCTCATGGCGATTGTACATCTTGACCTTGCCAGCACCCACTTGGCGGGCGAGGGCACTGTAGGCGCCGAGCAGCAATTGCTGCCCTGTCTGCCCACGTGCATAGAATGTGCGGCTCACTTGCACGCCACCGAAGGAGCGGTTGTCGAGCAAGCCGCCATATTCGCGGGCAAAGGGCACGCCTTGGGCCACGCATTGATCGATGATGGCTGCGCTCACCTCGGCGAGGCGAAACACGTTGCCTTCACGGGCACGATAGTCGCCACCCTTGATGGTATCGTAAAAGAGGCGATAGGTGCTGTCGCCGTCGTTGCGGTAGTTTTTGGCAGCATTGATGCCGCCTTGTGCTGCGATCGAGTGCGCGCGGCGGGCGCTGTCTTGAAAGCAAAACGCCTTCACGTTGTAACCCAACTCAGCCAAGCTCGCAGCAGCCGATGCACCTGCCAAGCCCGTGCCCACGACGATGATGTCGATGCGCAACTTGTTGGCGGGGCTCACGAGTGGTACGTGGCCTTTGTATTCCGACCATTTATCTACCAGCGGTCCTTTGGGGATCTTGGAATCCAGTTTCATGCCTTTTTCAACGTTCATGGTCATTAGGTCATTGGATTAATCAAAAACATGATCGGAATCACGCAAAAACCCGCTGGTACCAAGACGGCATAGCCGTAACCGATCGCTTTGATGAGCGGGGTGTATTTGGGATGATTCAATCCCATGGTCTGGAAGGCGCTTTGGAAGCCGTGCAGCAAGTGCATCATCACCACAATCATTGCGATGATATATATCACCGAGTACCATGGAATGCTGAATAGCCATGCTGCTTTGTGCCACATGCTAAACTCGTGCTCAGGACCTACGCCCCACTGCGGGTCGATGACCCAGTCTCCTGAGTAGTTTTTTGGATCCACTCCAAAATTCACATCGACACCAAAACGGGCTTTCAAGAAGAATGAAATGAGGTGCAGGATGAGGAAGATCAACAGGATGGTTCCCGTCACAGCCATGTTTTTGCTAAACCAACTGGCGTTTTTGCTCCCTGAGCTCACCGCATAGCCGACAGGGCGTGCCTTGACATTTTGCATTTTGAGCATGAGACCATCCACAATGTGGAAGATCAATCCGCCAAAAAGAATGAACTCAGAGGCCCGAATCAATGGGTTGGACCCCATGAACTCAGCATAGCCGTTGAATGCAACAGGACCTGAAAGTAGCAACAGGTTCCCGATGAGGTGCTCCACCAGAAAAATGATCAGAAAAAGTCCCGTGAGACCCATGATCATTTTCTTGCCGATGGAATAAGAAAAGGTGGACAGTAGTTTTTTCATATTGGGTGGGAATGACAATTTCACCACAACTATTAGAGCGACCAAAGTTAGATGTGGAAATAACCAATGTCAAGGGAAACAAGTTTATTGACGGTTTAGATTTTTGATCATTTCCCGAGGCTACTTGTTTGTGATTGATTCAGAATGCAATCGGGCCGTTCGTGCACCCCTGGTCTTCTGAGTTGGTCAGCAGCTTAGGCGATACCCAAAGCAGGTTGCGCATTCGATGTCCCACTTCTAGGGTCGCCGCGATCCACGTGGTTTTCCTTACCTTCGCTCCCATTACAGCGTGATCGGGCATGTTCAAGAAAGCTTGGATTTACATTTTCCAACATCGGGCGCGCACATTTATCGTGCTGGGCCTGCTTACGCTCGTCTTGCGGGTCGTGCTGGGATACTTCCCTGCGTTTACAGAGCAGTATTATTCCAGAGGCATCTTTCTCGGTGTGCGCTACCTGCTCGACTATACCGTTGGCTGGAGCCCCATGCCATTTTCCTATCTGCTTATTTTGGGCCTGCTAGCCTACTGGACTTGGAAGATCCTGCGCCGGCGCGGTCAGCCCAAGCCGACCGGCGGACGCTTCAAACGGGCCATCTTGAACCTCGGTGGATTCGTCGGTGCATTTCTCTTTTTCTTTCATTGCTTGTGGGGATTCAACTATCAACGCATCCCTGTTGAAACCTATCTGGACATGCAGCTCGACTCTTTGGATGTGCATGCCTTGTGCATCGAGGCAGACTGGGCGGCACGGATGGCCGAGGTCGATCGCGCGGCGATCCCGGGTGCCACACTAGACAGTCTTGGCGAGATCGTCATCCCAGCAGATTTGGAAAACAAAGTGCGCACATGCGTGGCGCAAGCGATGCACATGATGGGTTACCCCTATGCGGGCCGCGTGCGTGGTCGCGTGCTTGTGCCTGGCGGATGGATGCTCAGGGTCGGCATCGGCGGGATCTACAATCCATTCACGGGAGAGGGCAATGTCTCTGGCGCACAGATGCCCCAAAAAATCCCCTATACCATGGCCCATGAGATGGCCCATGGCTGCGGCTTTGGCGACGAAGGCACTTGCAATTTCATAGGCATGATCGCCTGCAGCCTCAGCGACGATCCTTTGGTGCGGTACTCGGGACACATGGGTTACTGGTCTCAATTGTACAATGAGATCATTGTCGCCGACCAGAGTATCGCCAAAATGCTTGCCCACGATCTCGATCCTGGCATCAAAGCAGACCAGCGCGCCAATTGGTACAATTACCAGCGCTACCATGGCAAGATTTCCGATCTCGGCCAGCATGTGAACAACGCCTACCTTCACAGTCAAGGGGTAAAGGGTGGTATCAAGAGTTATGACCGTGTCGTAGTGATGCGTGCCGCTTGGCACCGCTCCCATGGCTATTGAGCAGCGTGGAAATACAAATGCCGATGCTTTCGCATCGGCATTTGTATGCTGGTGATGAGCTCGGGATTAGATTCCTTGCGCGACCAAAATCTTTTTGGTGAAGGACGCATTCTTGTAGCTGAACTTTGCTTGGTACACGCCTGCGGCAGTGCCCGTGGGCAAATCAAAGCTGGGATCAGATTGCCCGACCATGATGTCTTGAGCGGTCTGCATCACGATGCGACCTGCGGCATCGATCAATGACAGGGTGAGTTTCCCTTCCTCGACGGCTTCAAATGCGAGCGAAAAGCGGCTTTGTACAGGATTTGGATAGACTTCGCCTGCGACAAACTGCTCGGCAGCACCATAAGAAGCCTCGACCAATGGTGAAAATTTGAGCTGGCCATTGGTGGTGACCGCACGCAGACGGTAATAGTAGTTCACGCCAGCGCGGGCATCGGTGTCGTTGAAATAGACATCAGCCCCAGGATTCTCGGCAGTGCCAAAGTCATGTACCGAGGCATAGCTCTGCTGGTCCAAGCTGCGCTCCAGCAAATATTGATCACCAAAGGCGTCTGACGGCACCTGCCACGTGAGCTCCAACGATTGCGTGTTGTCAGTCTGGTGCAAGGTCAGTTCCTCGGCTGGAAGCAAGGCGACCTCTTGAATAGCCATCAAGTCCAAGAAATAATAAGCAATGTCTTGACCCGTGGTAAACGTCGCAAATTGCGTGTCGAAATCATTGCGGAAGTTGCCGATGGTCAGGTATTGATATGGCTGGGTAGCGGTATAGGTAAATGAGTATGCCGTCCAAGTAGTGTGATGGACGATGGTGGTGATCTCTATCTGTGGAATGATCGGCAGCACACTGTGCAAG
Organism: Bacteroidota bacterium; assembly: GCA_031415375.1. Lineage (GTDB taxonomy): Bacteria > Bacteroidota > Bacteroidia > J057 > JADKCL01 > JADKCL01. The sequence goes on from JANORP010000178.1 coordinate 19,143, forward strand.
ATTTGCACAGGCTGGGCCAAAGTGAATGCCACCCCAATGCCACTGCTGCCACGGTTACCGTACCAGTTGGAGTTCCCGTTGTTGAGGTGGAACTCGATGGTGTAGGCTTGGCCGACGACCATGGGTGCATCCAAATGATAGCTCATGTATTCCCTGAAATCGGGCACCAAGCCATTGCTCGTGATAAAACCTGCACAACCCGTCCCTTCAAAAGCGCCGACATTACCTGCAACCGTATTCGGTAATTTCACAGGAGCCAACGCACTGTTGTGAAAGAGGTCTGGCGAGCCATAAGGCCACGTCGTTTGCCCATTGCAGTTGCTCCATCCTGATGCGCGGTGGAGTTCCCCTTGAGCCGTTGGGAAGCCTGTCAATGTCTCAAAACCACCATTGCTGACCAAGGATGGAGATTGCGCCAAGGAACAGGCAAAACCTAGGAAGATAACAGCGGAGAGAAGTGCGTAGCGTTTCATAAATCTGAGGCATAAGAGGTTCCAGGACCCATTTTCACGGGCCAAGCAAAGCGATCAATAAGGCAACGATTCATCGATGAAGGTTTGCGACTGCCTTCACAACCTAAAGATAATTGCGTTTCTGAAAGCTAGTGAATCGTTTTCATAGCTGGCCTAACATGCTTTCCTGATCGAAATCATCCTTTTTTACGCCCTCAATGGCCGCATTTGCCAGACAAATGAATTCAAGTAATGAATAGTATGACTTCAAGCCCTTTTCCATTACATGTGATACCGCCAGAATCGTATCGATGAAAGAAAAACGGCCAAATTGAACCAAATTTCAGGATTTGGTGCCCATCGGGTTGGCCACGCTTGTAAGCACTCCCAGAATTCGTATATTGAGGCCGGGAAAAAGTAAGAGATACTTAAACATTCGCAGCGCGAATTAGCAAGATGAATGGCTTAAAGGTGTACCTAAAATCGGGTATCTCCAGGATTTACCACCATGCACAAGGCTGTGTCGGCGTGGTTCTCATTTTGAATGCTCTACGGGAATATGAGCATGTTGAGGGCCTCAAACTAGCACTGTTGATGAGCGTTGTGGCTGGAGTGCTCTTGTTCTTGGGCTGGTTGATGCCCAAATCAATGCAAAGGAAGTTTCGGCTACTGCCGGGCCTCTTGCTACTGCTGGGTGGGTTATCACTGATCTACCTGACCACGGCATCGCTGTCAATCGGCTACTATCGCTACCACAAGATCCCAGAATACCTCGGCTACCTCATCAGCGCCGTCGGTTTGTTGCAGCCGATCCTCAACAGCAACCAAGTCGTGTACTTTGGCACGCAAGGCATCTTTTACCACCCCAATCTATTTTGGAAACAACACATGCGATGGTCGCAAGTCAATGGCATCGTGTTTCAAGAAAAGGGATTTTTTGTCGAGCTCAAGACCGGCAAGACCTTGCGCATGGTACCTTATGACGCTGAGTCACAAAATCTGAGGGTACACATCGACAAGATGATCCATCTCGCAAAATCGACCGAGGAAAAAGTTTCGACCCTCAAAGGAGATGGCTCGCAACGATCTGCAAAGCGCAAATCCTCTGAATCTGTTGCTTGATCGATGACAAAACGGGTGTGAAAAAACTCCGTTGTTACCATCACCTATCCGCGCAAAAAAGACCCACACCGGCACCAAGAGCCTGAATGGCCCCCCTATTAAGAAAAGGAATGACGACGCCAGTTACCTCGACCATCCGCTGCTGCCGTTAAGCAATCCCGATTTGCATCGGGTGCGGTCCGCTCTCAGTCCCATGAGTTAATCGCCAATAAAGTACTTGTAGGAGGCACGTACAAAGTCGGGTGCAAGTGTGGGCTATGTGCGAGGCGACAGCAGACACGATGATCCGCCACGCCGTATGCTTCAAGGAACGCTATTGTAAGGCTAAGTTAGGCTATTCGCGCGCTAAGATCAAGTAGCCATTCATAAAAAAAGCCGCACAATTATTATACTAACCTCAGTTCTGGATTGGACGATCTTGAAAGTTTTGCCAATTCGCAGGAATGGCCCCCCAATATGTGATGGGTGCATGTAGTGAAAGTTCGCGAACTTTCACTACATGCACCCATCACATATTGGGGGGCCATTCCTGCGAATTGGCAAAACTTTCAAGATCGTCCAATCCAGAACTGAGGTTAGTATAATAATTGTGCGGCTTTTTTTATGAATGGCTACTTGATCTTAGCGCGCGAATAGCCTAACTTAGCCTTACAATAGCGTTCCTTGAAGCATACGGCGTGGCGGATCATCGTGTCTGCTGTCGCCTCGCACATAGCCCACACTTGCACCCGACTTTGTACGTGCCTCCTACAAGTACTTTATTGGCGATTAACTCATGGGACTGAGAGCGGACCGCACCCGATGCAAATCGGGATTGCTTAACGGCAGCAGCGGATGGTCGAGGTAACTGGCGTCGTCATTCCTTTTCTTAATAGGGGGGCCATTCAGGCTCTTGGTGCCGGTGTGGGTCTTTTTTGCGCGGATAGGTGATGGTAACAACGGAGTTTTTTCACACCCGTTTTGTCATCGATCAAGCAACAGATTCAGAGGATTTGCGCTTTGCAGATCGTTGCGAGCCATCTCCTTTGAGGGTCGAAACTTTTTCCTCGGTCGATTTTGCGAGATGGATCATCTTGTCGATGTGTACCCTCAGATTTTGTGACTCAGCGTCATAAGGTACCATGCGCAAGGTCTTGCCGGTCTTGAGCTCGACAAAAAATCCCTTTTCTTGAAACACGATGCCATTGACTTGCGACCATCGCATGTGTTGTTTCCAAAATAGATTGGGGTGGTAAAAGATGCCTTGCGTGCCAAAGTACACGACTTGGTTGCTGTTGAGGATCGGCTGCAACAAACCGACGGCGCTGATGAGGTAGCCGAGGTATTCTGGGATCTTGTGGTAGCGATAGTAGCCGATTGACAGCGATGCCGTGGTCAGGTAGATCAGTGATAACCCACCCAGCAGTAGCAAGAGGCCCGGCAGTAGCCGAAACTTCCTTTGCATTGATTTGGGCATCAACCAGCCCAAGAACAAGAGCACTCCAGCCACAACGCTCATCAACAGTGCTAGTTTGAGGCCCTCAACATGCTCATATTCCCGTAGAGCATTCAAAATGAGAACCACGCCGACACAGCCTTGTGCATGGTGGTAAATCCTGGAGATACCCGATTTTAGGTACACCTTTAAGCCATTCATCTTGCTAATTCGCGCTGCGAATGTTTAAGTATCTCTTACTTTTTCCCGGCCTCAATATACGAATTCTGGGAGTGCTTACAAGCGTGGCCAACCCGATGGGCACCAAATCCTGAAATTTGGTTCAATTTGGCCGTTTTTCTTTCATCGATACGATTCTGGCGGTATCACATGTAATGGAAAAGGGCTTGAAGTCATACTATTCATTACTTGAATTCATTTGTCTGGCAAATGCGGCCATTGAGGGCGTAAAAAAGGATGATTTCGATCAGGAAAGCATGTTAGGCCAGCTATGAAAACGATTCACTAGCTTTCAGAAACGCAATTATCTTTAGGTTGTGAAGGCAGTCGCAAACCTTCATCGATGAATCGTTGCCTTATTGATCGCTTTGCTTGGCCCGTGAAAATGGGTCCTGGAACCTCTTATGCCTCAGATTTATGAAACGCTACGCACTTCTCTCCGCTGTTATCTTCCTAGGTTTTGCCTGTTCCTTGGCGCAATCTCCATCCTTGGTCAGCAATGGTGGTTTTGAGACATTGACAGGCTTCCCAACGGCTCAAGGGGAACTCCACCGCGCATCAGGATGGAGCAACTGCAATGGGCAAACGACGTGGCCTTATGGCTCGCCAGACCTCTTTCACAACAGTGCGTTGGCTCCTGTGAAATTACCGAATACGGTTGCAGGTAATGTCGGCGCTTTTGAAGGGACGGGTTGTGCAGGTTTTATCACGAGCAATGGCTTGGTGCCCGATTTCAGGGAATACATGAGCTATCATTTGGATGCACCCATGGTCGTCGGCCAAGCCTACACCATCGAGTTCCACCTCAACAACGGGAACTCCAACTGGTACGGTAACCGTGGCAGCAGTGGCATTGGGGTGGCATTCACTTTGGCCCAGCCTGTGCAAATCTTGCACAGTGTGCTGCCGATCATTCCACAGATAGAGATCACCACCATCGTCCATCACACTACTTGGACGGCATACTCATTTACCTATACCGCTACCCAGCCATATCAATACCTGACCATCGGCAACTTCCGCAATGATTTCGACACGCAATTTGCGACGTTTACCACGGGTCAAGACATTGCTTATTATTTCTTGGACTTGATGGCTATTCAAGAGGTCGCCTTGCTTCCAGCCGAGGAACTGACCTTGCACCAGACTGACAACACGCAATCGTTGGAGCTCACGTGGCAGGTGCCGTCAGACGCCTTTGGTGATCAATATTTGCTGGAGCGCAGCTTGGACCAGCAGAGCTATGCCTCGGTACATGACTTTGGCACTGCCGAGAATCCTGGGGCTGATGTCTATTTCAACGACACCGATGCCCGCGCTGGCGTGAACTACTATTACCGTCTGCGTGCGGTCACCACCAATGGCCAGCTCAAATTTTCACCATTGGTCGAGGCTTCTTATGGTGCTGCCGAGCAGTTTGTCGCAGGCGAAGTCTATCCAAATCCTGTACAAAGCCGCTTTTCGCTCGCATTTGAAGCCGTCGAGGAAGGGAAACTCACCCTGTCATTGATCGATGCCGCAGGTCGCATCGTGATGCAGACCGCTCAAGACATCATGGTCGGGCAATCTGATCCCAGCTTTGATTTGCCCACGGGCACTGCCGCAGGCGTGTACCAAGCAAAGTTCAGCTACAAGAATGCGTCCTTCACCAAAAAGATTTTGGTCGCGCAAGGAATCTAATCCCGAGCTCATCACCAGCATACAAATGCCGATGCGAAAGCATCGGCATTTGTATTTCCACGCTGCTCAATAGCCATGGGAGCGGTGCCAAGCGGCACGCATCACTACGACACGGTCATAACTCTTGATACCACCCTTTACCCCTTGACTGTGAAGGTAGGCGTTGTTCACATGCTGGCCGAGATCGGAAATCTTGCCATGGTAGCGCTGGTAATTGTACCAATTGGCGCGCTGGTCTGCTTTGATGCCAGGATCGAGATCGTGGGCAAGCATTTTGGCGATACTCTGGTCGGCGACAATGATCTCATTGTACAATTGAGACCAGTAACCCATGTGTCCCGAGTACCGCACCAAAGGATCGTCGCTGAGGCTGCAGGCGATCATGCCTATGAAATTGCAAGTGCCTTCGTCGCCAAAGCCGCAGCCATGGGCCATCTCATGGGCCATGGTATAGGGGATTTTTTGGGGCATCTGTGCGCCAGAGACATTGCCCTCTCCCGTGAATGGATTGTAGATCCCGCCGATGCCGACCCTGAGCATCCATCCGCCAGGCACAAGCACGCGACCACGCACGCGGCCCGCATAGGGGTAACCCATCATGTGCATCGCTTGCGCCACGCATGTGCGCACTTTGTTTTCCAAATCTGCTGGGATGACGATCTCGCCAAGACTGTCTAGTGTGGCACCCGGGATCGCCGCGCGATCGACCTCGGCCATCCGTGCCGCCCAGTCTGCCTCGATGCACAAGGCATGCACATCCAAAGAGTCGAGCTGCATGTCCAGATAGGTTTCAACAGGGATGCGTTGATAGTTGAATCCCCACAAGCAATGAAAGAAAAAGAGAAATGCACCGACGAATCCACCGAGGTTCAAGATGGCCCGTTTGAAGCGTCCGCCGGTCGGCTTGGGCTGACCGCGCCGGCGCAGGATCTTCCAAGTCCAGTAGGCTAGCAGGCCCAAAATAAGCAGATAGGAAAATGGCATGGGGCTCCAGCCAACGGTATAGTCGAGCAGGTAGCGCACACCGAGAAAGATGCCTCTGGAATAATACTGCTCTGTAAACGCAGGGAAGTATCCCAGCACGACCCGCAAGACGAGCGTAAGCAGGCCCAGCACGATAAATGTGCGCGCCCGATGTTGGAAAATGTAAATCCAAGCTTTCTTGAACATGCCCGATCACGCTGTAATGGGAGCGAAGGTAAGGAAAACCACGTGGATCGCGGCGACCCTAGAAGTGGGACATCGAATGCGCAACCTGCTTTGGGTATCGCCTAAGCTGCTGACCAACTCAGAAGACCAGGGGTGCACGAACGGCCCGATTGCATTCTGAATCAATCACAAACAAGTAGCCTCGGGAAATGATCAAAAATCTAAACCGTCAATAAACTTGTTTCCCTTGACATTGGTTATTTCCACATCTAACTTTGGTCGCTCTAATAGTTGTGGTGAAATTGTCATTCCCACCCAATATGAAAAAACTACTGTCCACCTTTTCTTATTCCATCGGCAAGAAAATGATCATGGGTCTCACGGGACTTTTTCTGATCATTTTTCTGGTGGAGCACCTCATCGGGAACCTGTTGCTACTTTCAGGTCCTGTTGCATTCAACGGCTATGCTGAGTTCATGGGGTCCAACCCATTGATTCGGGCCTCTGAGTTCATTCTTTTTGGCGGATTGATCTTCCACATTGTGGATGGTCTCATGCTCAAAATGCAAAATGTCAAGGCACGCCCTGTCGGCTATGCGGTGAGCTCAGGGAGCAAAAACGCCAGTTGGTTTAGCAAAAACATGGCTGTGACGGGAACCATCCTGTTGATCTTCCTCATCCTGCACCTCATTTCATTCTTCTTGAAAGCCCGTTTTGGTGTCGATGTGAATTTTGGAGTGGATCCAAAAAACTACTCAGGAGACTGGGTCATCGACCCGCAGTGGGGCGTAGGTCCTGAGCACGAGTTTAGCATGTGGCACAAAGCAGCATGGCTATTCAGCATTCCATGGTACTCGGTGATATATATCATCGCAATGATTGTGGTGATGATGCACTTGCTGCACGGCTTCCAAAGCGCCTTCCAGACCATGGGATTGAATCATCCCAAATACACCCCGCTCATCAAAGCGATCGGTTACGGCTATGCCGTCTTGGTACCAGCGGGTTTTTGCGTGATTCCGATCATGTTTTTGATTAATCCAATGACCTAATGACCATGAACGTTGAAAAAGGCATGAAACTGGATTCCAAGATCCCCAAAGGACCGCTGGTAGATAAATGGTCGGAATACAAAGGCCACGTACCACTCGTGAGCCCCGCCAACAAGTTGCGCATCGACATCATCGTCGTGGGCACGGGCTTGGCAGGTGCATCGGCTGCTGCGAGCTTGGCTGAGTTGGGTTACAACGTGAAGGCGTTTTGCTTTCAAGACAGCGCCCGCCGCGCGCACTCGATCGCAGCACAAGGCGGCATCAATGCTGCCAAAAACTACCGCAACGACGGCGACAGCACCTATCGCCTCTTTTACGATACCATCAAGGGTGGCGACTATCGTGCCCGTGAAGGCAACGTGTTTCGCCTCGCCGAGGTGAGCGCAGCCATCATCGATCAATGCGTGGCCCAAGGCGTGCCCTTTGCCCGCGAATATGGCGGCTTGCTCGACAACCGCTCCTTCGGTGGCGTGCAAGTGAGCCGCACATTCTATGCACGTGGGCAGACAGGGCAGCAATTGCTGCTCGGCGCCTACAGTGCCCTCGCCCGCCAAGTGGGTGCTGGCAAGGTCAAGATGTACAATCGCCATGAGCTCATGGACATCGTGAAGGTCGATGGCGTGGCCAAGGGCATCATCGCCCGCAACCTCGTCACAGGCGAGATTGAGCGCCATGGCGCACACGCAGTGCTCCTTTGCACGGGCGGCTACGGCAACGTCTTCTTCCTGAGCACCAATGCCATGGGTAGCAACGTGAGTGCCGCCTGGAAGGCCTACAAGCGCGGGGCAGCATTTGGCAATCCATGTTACGTACAGATCCACCCGACCTGTATTCCCGTGTCGGGCGACTACCAGAGCAAGCTCACCCTCATGTCTGAGTCCTTGCGCAACGATGGTCGCGTCTGGGTGCCACTCAAGAAAAAAGATCCGCGCAAGCCGAGCCAAATTCCAGAGGGAGAGCGCGATTATTATCTCGAGCGCAGGTATCCTGCATTTGGCAACCTGGTGCCGCGCGACGTAGCTAGCCGCGCTGCCAAGATGGTTTGCGATGAAGGATTTGGCGTCGGGCCATCTGGCTTGGCCGTCTATCTGGACTTTGCCTCAGCCATCACACGCCTCGGCAAGCATATCGTAGAGGAGCGCTATGGCAACCTCTTTGAGATGTATGAAAAGATCACAGGCGAGAATCCTTATGAAACGCCGATGCGCATCTACCCTGCCATCCACTACACGATGGGTGGTCTATGGGTGGACTATGAATTGAGCACAAGCGTCCCCGGCCTCTACGCCCTCGGGGAGGCCAATTTCAGCGATCACGGTGCCAACCGCTTGGGTGCCTCGGCACTCATGCAAGGCTTGGCAGATGGCTATTTTGTGATCCCTTATACCATTGGTAACCACTTGAGTACGCAGATTCGCGCACCGCATGTGGATACCGACCATCCTGCGTTTGCCGAGGCCCACAAGGAGGTCGAGGATCGCATCAACAAGCTTTTGAGCATCAAGGGCAAGCAATCTGTCGATGATTTCCATCGCCGTTTGGGCAAGGTGATGTGGGACGAATGCGGCATGGCGCGCAACGCCGAGGGGCTCGTGCGTGCTGCGCGGCAGATCAATCAGATCAAGGAAGAATTTTGGAAAGACGTGCTTGTGCCGGGCGACGCCCATAGCCACAATCCAGAATTGGACAAGGCGGGTCGTGTTGCAGACTTCATCGAGCTGGGATTGCTCATGGTACAAGATGCACTCAACCGCAATGAAAGCTGCGGAGGTCACTTTCGCGAAGAGTATCAGACTGGCGACGGCGAGACACTGCGCGACGATGAAAACTTTAAATATGTGGCTGCCTGGGAATATGCAGGTGAGGGCTTGGACCCGATCCTGCACAAGGAGCCGCTCATCTACGAAGAAGTCGAGATCAAGGATAGGAGCTACAAGTAAGCATAGGCTATGAAACTGACACTGAAAGTCTGGAGACAGCAGCACGATAAGGACAAGGGCCGCTTTGAGACCTACCCCCTCGACGGCGTCAATGAGCACATGTCATTTCTGGAAATGATGGATGTGCTCAATGAACAGCTCATCAAGCAGGGCAAGGAGCCGGTCGCATTTGACCACGATTGCCGCGAAGGCATTTGTGGTGCATGCAGCATGGTCATCAATGGGAATCCTCACGGCCCCAATGAAGGCACCACCACCTGCCAATTGCACATGCGCTACTACAAGGACGGCGAGACCATCACGATCGAGCCCTTCAGGGCCAAGGCATTTCCCGTCATCAAGGACTTGGTCGTCGATCGCAGCGCATTTGACCGCATCATCAACACGGGCGGCTTCATCTCGGTGAGCACAGGGCAGGCCGTGGAGGCCAACTCCATGCCGATCCCCAAGCACGACGCAGATGCTGCTATGGATGCTGCACAATGCATCGGCTGCGGGGCTTGCGTTGCGACTTGCGTGAATGCATCTGCGATGTTGTTTGTGAGCGCCAAGGTCGCCCACCTCGCCAAGCTGCCACAGGGGCAAGCCGAACGTGACCTGCGCGTGCAAAAAATGGTGACCCAGATGGATGCAGAGGGTTTTGGCAACTGCTCCAACACGGGTGCTTGCGCAGTGGTATGCCCCAAGGGCATTTCCTTGACCAACATTGCTATGCTCAACCGCGAATACTACCGCTCCAAATTAGTTTCAGATCTTTGAGGCTTGCAGCGCTACAGGGCGTGGTCGGTAGAAATTGTTACGCTATTTCATTGTACAAGAATTGGAAATCGAATATCTTTCTAGCATGAAACGAATTGTCTTTGCGATATGCCTTCTTACGTCTGTGGCGAGCTTTGCCTTTGCCCAAGACGCCACTACTGCTTCCAAGACCCAAGAAGTCATCGCCATCATCGACGAGCATACACCGATTTTGGAAGAATTCTCGGTCAAGCTTGGCGAAAACAAAGTCTTCTTGGACGAGCGCATCATCGTGCTCAAGTACCACCGCAGCAACAAGGAAGTACAAGAGGCTTCGCGTTCTGCAGTGTCCAATGTGGAGACCTACTACAACGCCGTCGTGCTGAAGGTGCAGCAATTTGAATCCCAATGGTTTGACCAGACCCGCAACATCATTGCCATCTATACCAAGTATGGCGAGCTGCGTGAGGCCAATGGTGGCGGTTCCAATGACCTGCAAACATTCGTGGACAAGCACATGCATTACCTCGACTTGTTGGAAAATATCAAGAGCGACTTGATCGGGGTCTATACAGACCTGACGACGATCAAGAATGCGATTTGAGATGGTCCCCTCATCAAAATACAAAGGCAGCTTCTGATAGAGCTGCCTTTTCTTTTGGGTAGGCACCAAGGCAGGGTGCCAGATATGTACCGACTTTAAAAAGGGGATTTGGAGGAGAAAGGAGGCGACAGGACAGCATTTGGCAACGGAATATTTTGAAGAATCGGGAAAGCGGAGAACGGGATATTGTTGTGGCCGTGAATGACTGATAGACACTAAAGTGTGGTACACGCCCCTCCTTTCTTGGAAAAATGGAGCTTCCACCTGCAGTCAAGGAAAATCTGGCGCTTTGGGCTGATCATCAGACAAGGGACAACTCCTCAGGCCATCGTTTTTCTTGCCCAGTCGATGCGTTAGGCTCAAAAAAAGCTATTATCTTTACGAACCTCACATTGCGTCGAGGACAAAGCCCGCTGCTTCAGTAGAAAAGGAGTCGCTAAAGCATTTGTAGTTGCAATTTAATCAATCGACTGAAACCATGAATTGTTGGAATCGAATCCTGCTTGCTCCAGTAAATTTAACACGTACACTCCGATCAGGAACTGTAGTCCTGCTCATGCTCCTGGGCCTCGCCCTCGGGTGGCAAAATCTTGAAGCACAGACCGCTTGCACCTATGAGATCACGGGCCCATCGGCTGGCACCACGATCGATGTCGGTGGCACCTCCGTCTCGCTCACAGACGATCTCATCACAGGAGCGCTGGGGATCGGATTCAACTTCAATTTCTTTGGAGCGACCTATTCGCAGTTTGTGATTTCGTCAAATGGCTTTATCAGCTTTGATCTCGCGGCTGCCCAAGGTTGTTGCAGTGGGCAGAGCCTGCCGAGCACAGGCAGTCCCAGCAATTTGGTCGCAGGCTATTGGGAAGATTTGAACCCCACCCAAGGCGGTACCATCGGCTACGGTTTGTTTGGTACCGCTCCCAACAGGCGATTGGTCGTCTCCTTTACCGATGTGGCTCACCATAGCACCGCTACGCCAGTCACTTTCCAAATCAAGCTTTATGAAACGACCAACGTCGTCGAGGTTGTAAACATCAACTGCCCATCTGATGGCGGCATTCATACATCTGGGATTGAGGACGTGAGCGGTACGATTGCCTTTGCCGTGAGTGGCCGCAATGCAGCCAACTTTTCCACCGTCAATGAAACGACGACATTCACCCCGATCGATCAGACCGCGCCTACAGCTACGTGCCCAGGCAATATCTCCATCGCCTGCTCAGCGCCAGTTACCTATTCGGTATCCGGCACAGACAACTGTCAGTTTGCACGTGTAGTCCTCATCGGCGGCTTGGCAAGCGGCGCGACCTTCCCGACAGGCACCACGACCGTGACCTTCAGGGCACGTGACCATGGTGCGAGTGGCGTCTTCAACAATGGTGCGGGCGGTACCTTTAGCTACAATGAAGGCGACAGCCCACAGACGATCGCCCTCAAGGCCTGCGAGTCTGTCTATGGCGCAGGTAACTGCGTCGTGGGCGCGTGTGGGCAATTTACATACTATTATAGGACGGGTCACCCGACCTGCAACTGTAGCAAGGCTGAGGGCCAATATGAGTTTGTCTATGCTAACTCAGGCTATACCAATGTCGGTCAAGACTATGGGGGCGACAATGTAGCCGTGAGCTTTGTCCCGTTTGTGCGGGTCAAGGGGAATGTGGGTTGCACGGTCCCCAATACCTGGTTTCTTGCCAATGACCGCTTGGGTGGCAACTTTACCGATTGCAGCTTCGCAGTCACAGCAGGTACGGGTGTCACCCCTGCCAATGCTGGGGCCGATCAAACCGTCTGTAGCACCACGGCGACCTTGGCTGCCAACACGCCGAGTGTCGGTACAGGAGCTTGGGCGATCATCGCTGGAGCAGGTGGCACGGTCACGACACCTAGTAGCCCGACATCTGGTTTCACAGGGGTCGCAGGCACAACTTATACCTTGCGTTGGACCATCTCCTTTGGTGGCTGCCCTTCAAGTTCCGATGATGTCATTGTCACGTTGCGGGCCAATCCCACAGCATCTGGCGCTGGATCCGACCAAAGCCTATGTGCAACCTCTACGACACTTGCGGCCAATACCCCTTCGATCGGTATCGGCGCATGGTCGATCGTCTCAGGTGCTGGCGGATCCATCGCGACACCTAGCAGCCCGACATCTGGCTTCACGGGTGTGGCGGGTACCACTTATACCTTGCGGTGGTCCATCACCAATGCACCTTGCGCAGCTTCGACCGACGATGTCATCATCGCCTTTGTGGGCAATCCCACAGTTGCAGCCGCTGGCGCCGACCAGGCCATCTGCGGCACTTCGACCACTTTGGCGGGCAATGTCGCCACCTCTGGCAGTGGTGCATGGAGCATCATCTCTGGTGTCGGCGGTGCTTGTGTGACACCGAGCAGCGCGACGTCGGTTTTCAATGGCGTCGCTGGCAATATTTATACCCTCAGGTGGACGATCACCAATGCACCTTGTGCCACGACAACAGACGATGTCGTGATCACCACTGACCAAGTCAACCCTACGATCACTTGCCCCGCAAACATGAGCGTGGCCAATGATGCAGGCCAATGCTCCAAAGTCGTGACCTACACTGCACCCGTTGGGGCCGACAACTGCCCTAGCCCTGCCACGGTCTTGACTACAGGCTTGGCCAGCGGCGCTACATTCCCCATTGGCACCACCACCAATACCTATACCGTGACCGACGCCTCGGGCCGCACCGCGAGCTGCGCATTTACCGTAGCAGTCGCCGACAATGAAATGCCCAGTATCACCTGCCCAGCCAATATGACGGTGCCCAATACCGTGGGTGCATGTACTGGTGTGGCGACCTTTGTAGCACCCAATGGCACCGACAACTGCGTAGGGTCCTCGACGGTGCAGACCTTGGGCTTGGCCAGTGGAGCGACCTTCCCCAGCGGGCCGACCACCAATACATTCCGCGTCACAGATGCCGCTGGCAATGCAGCGACATGTTCCTTTGTCGTCACGATCTCCGATGTCGAGCTTCCAGTGATCTCTTGCCCGCCAAACTTCACTGCACCCGTCGATGCAGGGCAATGTACAGCCACACTGCCTTACCCCACGCCCAATGGCACCGACAACTGTCCAGGCGCCTCGACGACACAAAATGCAGGTCTCCCGACAGGTTTTGCCTTCCCATTGGGGAGCACCGTGAATACCTTTGAAGTATTTGATGCCGCAGGCAATACTGCCGTCTGCTCCTTCACCGCGACGGTGATCGACAACCAGGCACCTGTGATCAGCTGCCCGTTGAACATTACTGTCTCGACAGCCACCTCGACTTGTGATGCCGTGGTGACCTATGCATTCCCCAGTGCCACCGACAATTGCCCAGGTGGCTCGGCGGCTCAACCTGCTGGTCTTCCTAGCGGCTCCACATTCCCATTGGGAACCACGCTCAATACTTATGTGGTGACCGATGCCGCTGGCAACTCAGCTAGCTGCTCGTTTACCGTGACCGTCGCCGACCAAGTGGTACCCGCGATCACATGCCCTGCGAGCATCAGTGTGAGCGCGGCTGTCGGCCTATGTACTGCTCCTGTCACGTTCACCTTGCCCATCGGCACCGACAACTGCTCTGGCGTGTCCACGGTGCAGACCCAGGGCCTCACCAACGGCGCGAATTTCCCCGTCGGGGTGACCACCAACAAGTTCACGGTCACCGACGGCGGTGGCAATACTTCTTCTTGTGCATTTTCCGTGACCGTCGCCGACAATCAAGTGCCTGCGATCACCTGTCCTGCCAACCAGACGGTGAACGTGAGTGTAGGTGCTTGTACAGCTGCACCTTCCTATGCTGTCCCTGTGGGCACCGACAACTGTACAGGTGCCACCACCACACAGATCGCGGGCCTTGCCAGCGGGGCCTCGATTCCCCTTGGTGTGAGCACCAATACCTTCCGCGTCACAGACGGGGGTGGCAATACCGCATCATGTACCTTTACGATCACCGTGATCGACAACCAGTTGCCTACCATCACCTGCCCAGCCAACGTGACAGTGGGAAATACCTTGGGCCTCTGTGGTGCCAACGTGAGCTATAGCACACCTGCGGGCACCGACAACTGCACAGCCACGACGGCGCAAATTGCAGGCCTTGCCAGCGGTGCCACCTTCCCCGTCGGCGTGACCACCAATACCTTCCGCGCAACTGACGGTGCCAGCAACTCGGCGACGTGCAGCTGGACCGTGACCGTAAACGATACCCAAGCGCCGTCTTGGACCGGCTGCCCAGCCAATACGACCGTTTCGACCGCCAGCAACAGCTGCAATGCTGTGGTGACCTGGGCTGCCCCGACGGCTGCCGACAACTGTGCCGTGACCAGCTCATCGAGCAGCGTGGCCTCTGGAAGTACCTTTGCGTTGGGCACCACCACGGTGACCTATACGGCTGCCGATGCAGCCAGCAATACAGGGACTTGTGCCTTCACGGTGACCGTGAACGACAACGTGGCACCGATTGCCCTCTGTCATAGTGCTGTCGTGGTCTTGGATCCCCTAGGCAATGGTAGCCTCACAGCTGCTGGCGTGGACAATGGGAGCACCGACAATTGCACCATCGCATCCACCTCGCTGAGCCAGAATACATTTACCTGCGCTAATGCTGGTGGCCTCACCATCGTGCTCATCGTCACCGATGCTGCTGGCAATACATCCACCTGTACTGCTGCCATCACGGTGATTGCACCTGCGGTGAACGGTAGCTTGCTGGCCGACACCACAACCTGCGGTTACAATGTCTCTTGCAACGGCGGCAGCGACGGTGTGGCCCATGCCACCGCAGGCGGCGGATGCCCAGGTTATACGTACCTCTGGAGCAGTGGCGCCACGACTTCGACAGCGACAGGTCTTGGCGCTGGGCCTCATACTGTGACGATTACCGACGGCGCAGGCGGCACCAATGTCGTGACGGTCACACTCACTGAACCGGCGGCGCTGCAAGCGACGGCTACGGCGACCCTCACCTGTGAGCTGGATTCGACCGGGACCATCGACCTTGCGGTGACAGGCGGCAACGATTGCCAAGCCTATACCTATCTTTGGAGCAATGGGGCCACGACAGCCGATCTCACAGGATTGACAGCAGGCACCTATACAGTGACGGTGACCGATGCTGCTGGTTGCACGACCGTGCAAACGGCAACTGTAAGTACCTTCCCGACGCCTAGCCCTAGCTTTACGGCTGCTGGCTACGTGCTCACATCGGCGCAGGTATGGACGAGCTATCAGTGGCTTTTCAATGGTAACACGATCAATGGTGCCACTGCAAACACTTACACGGCCACACAGACTGGTAGCTACTCCCTGCTGGTGACCGACGCGAATGGTTGCACGGCAGTGAGCGATACGACCAATCTTACCGTTGTCGGGATCGACAATCAATTGGGGGACTTGGCCGCTTTGTCGATCTATCCTAACCCTGCACGCGATGCCTTCAGGTTGCATACCGATGCACCGATAGGCTACAGCCTTACGGTGACCATTCACGACATGTTTGGCAAGCGCTATGTGGATCGGGTATTGCCAGAGTTGAGCGGCGACGTCGCTTTTGACCTGGGAGCATTCTCTGCAGGAACCTATATCGTAGAGGTCGTCTCTGAGCTGGGCCAACGGAGGTTGTTCAGGCTGGTGGTGCAATAAGCACCTGCAGACCGCTCTCAAGGGAAGCCGCTGGTTGGATCTGAGGATCTTGCCAGCGGCTTTTTTTGTGGACGTTGTGCGACTTGCTGGATGTTGCCCGTGGGTGTGCTGCTTGAACCGTAGGGATCCGCTAATGGGTAGAAAGGCAAGATGCAGGAGCAAATTCCATTGTATTGTGAGCGGGTCGTTCCCCAACGGCGGTTCAGGGTGACTGCGATGGGATGCCGTTGGAGAGATCTCGTGCATCGGCACCTCTATTCCATGTCGCGCAGCGGTGTAGCCACTGGGCAACAAGCTTTGAGGGCGACTTACGAGTGATTGCTAGCACTTGCCAATTATTGCTTCGCTATACACATGAGTTGTGCACCCTAGGCAGATAATACACGCCCGTAAACTGATCTGAGGATTTCGTCAGCGGTCAGCAATCTCAGCGATAGTCTAGGATTTCGCTGCCTTTGAAGCGGGGGCGGAGTTCGCCGGCCTCGTCGAGCAGCATCGACTTGACATCTGTAGAAAGGGGTATGGCCTCCGGGGTGATGCTGCTAAACTCAAATTTGGCCCACTTCCACATGGACTTGTCGGTAAAATTCACAGTGATGGCTACGATGGCGCGGTTCCAAGGATTCCAGACAAACTCCATGTCACGTACCTTGTAGCGCTTTTGGCCGTCATCGTTCACGGTCATATAGGCACGCTTGTAGCGCAAGGTATCGTTGTTGGGCACGGGAATAAAACCACATTCCTTGACAAAACAGGTGGCAAAGATGCCTTTGTCAACGTCGGGGATCAAGGCTGCTTTGGCAAGGGTGGGCTTGGTGCGATAGACCAGAAACTGGTATTTGCGAAAGCTGAACCCTTCTTTGTCATCGCTACCCTCGGTAAATTCACTGCAATCGTGCACGTAAAACTTGGGGCCGAGCGTCTTGCTTTCGTCCAAAACCACCGTCTTTCCCGTCTCATCGAACCGCATGATATAACTGTGCTTGAACCCAAAATGCATTTGTACCGCGCCAGCGAGCAACAACTCGTGGTCCATCTGGGCATAGACTTTTTTGACCTCGTCGAGGCACTCCGTCGAGGAGATTTGTGCAAAGAGGGATGTGGCAGATGCGCTGAGTAGGAGCAGGCCCCATGCAAGCTTTTTCATGGTGTGAGATTTGTGTGGAAATTGCGCAAAAGCAAGGAGAATGGCAAATCTAGGGAAGCGAGGCGATGGCCAACGAATAAATTGTGCGGTCTTGCCCGATTTGGCTTCGCTGAACACGTTGGTCCTGCGCCTTGGGACCTCAGTTCTGGATAAAAATCCTTTGGTGATTGCCATTCCTGCCGAATTGGGACAGTGATCAAGATCGTCCAATCCAGAATTGACGTTTCCTGAAACGAGGCAAGGATGCAAAGTCATCCTTCATGGAAGAAATTGACCAGACATGTCGCTGATATAGAGCACGCTTATTTCAACGTTGGTAACACTCTACGCAACCCATGCCATCGCTGTGCCGAAACATTCATTTGGAAAAAGCTCGGAAAAAGTCGTGTTTTGCGTGCATTACCTGTATAGATGGAATCGGTCTCAGCCAATTCGACCACGCTGATGGGCATGGCACCCATCGACATTGAGGATAAAATACCGTGCAGATGCGACGGTAGCCAACTGGGCTAACTTGTTGGTAATCAAACTAGGATTTACGGAAATCGTTGTATGAAAAATAAGATTGTCCCTGTACTGTTGTTGCTACTCGCTTGTTTTGTAGGCAATGGACTTGTCAAAGGCCAGGTGCTATTGTACACGGAAGGTTTTGAAACCGATGGGGAAGGCTCGCGCTATACCTCCAATGCTTACAATGATGGGTTCTGTAATTTTTGGGAACGGTCAACCGCGAGTCCTTTGAACACCTGTTTCAACCTCGCGACACTATTTTCCAACTTTCAGGGCAATATTTTCTGGGGATCTGAAGACGTGACCAACAGCGGTGCCGGCGCTGCCGGTAGGTGGACATCCAGCAACATCAACATCGCTGGGTATGGGACGCTTACATTTTCCCTGTTTTTTGCGACGACAAATGGTGGCTTCTTGCGCTGGGAAAATGCGGACTCCATTAACCTGCAAGCGAGTATCGATGGAGGGCCTTTTCGCACGGTCGGTCGGTTTGTAGGCAAAGACCCAGGCGGTGGCGGCACGTTGGTGATCGACGCCAACCTCAACGGCATCGGTGACGCAGGTGAAACGACCATCGCTTCAGTATCGAATTTCACGCAACGCACCTTTTCCATTCCTGGTACAGGAACGACCCTGGCAGTGCGTGTAGATGCAGATTTTGCGGGCGGTTCAGAAGAAATTGGTTGGGATGTCGTGGAAGTGAGAGGGGTACTAGTGCCCTGCCTGCCACCTTCGGTCACTTGCCCTGGTACACAGACCCTCAACCTCAACAGCAGCTGCCAAGCCACCCTGCCCGACTACCGCAGCCTTGTAACTGTAGTGGGCGGCACCTGTGGCCCCATGACCGTGACACAATCCTCCCCTGCCATTGGATCTACCCAGACGGGTGTCGGCTCCCTGACCGTGACCATGTTTGCCCAAAACACCGTGCCCCAAGGCAGCACCAATACCTGCACATTTACCGTGAACAAAGTCAGTGCAGCTCCCGTCATCACCTGCCCGCCCGCGCAGACCTTGGTACTCAATGCCAGTTGCCAAGGCACCCTGCCCAACTATACCAGTTTGGCCACCGTCACGGGCTCATGCACGCCTACCGTCACCCAATCACCTGCCATTGGATCGACACAGACAGGGCCAGGCAGCATCACAGTGAGCTTGTTTGCCACCAATACCGCCCTGCAATCCAATACCTGCACCTTCTCAGTCAACCTGACCTCGCCTGAGATGGACATCTCAGGCAATAGCCTCTCGATTGCCGACAATGATATCACGCCTTCACTCACCGACTTCACCGAATTTGGAACCGTGCTCGTCGGCAACAATCAGCCGCGCACCTACACGATCACCAACTCCGGCAATGCCAACTTGACATTGGCCGCAGGCTCGATTACCCTCACAGGTGTCGATGCCGCGCAATATGCCATCAGCGGTATCACGCTCCCCGCTGTCGTCGCGCCAGCAGGCACCATTACCTTTGTAGTCACCTTCACACCGACCTCCGGTGGCCTCAAGGCGGCAACGGTAAACGTCGCCAACAATGACTGCAACGAGAACCCCTACAATTACAGCATCCAAGGCACAGGAAGTGCCTTGCCAGAGATCGATATCACCGGCAATAGCGTGAGCATTGTCGATGGCGACCTCACACCGTCCCTCGCCGACCATACCGACTTTGGTAGTCAGGCCGTCTGTGCAGGCACGATCGTGCGCACCTTCACCATTCAAAACCTTTCAGGTGCCCCCCTCACCTTCACCGCCCCTGTCATTTCTGGCGGCAACGCGGGTGATTTTTCCCTGACTACCGCACCCGTCTCGCCCGTGAACGCAGGCAACAGCACGACCTTTCAAGTCACCTTCAACCCATCTGCCAATGGCTTGCGTAGTACCACCATCACCATCACCAACAATGATGCCGATGAAGGCACTTACGACTTTGCCATCCAAGGCACAGGCACCGATCCCGAAGTGAATGTGCAGGGCAATGGGGTGAGCATCTCAGCAGGCGACATCACACCGTCGGTGACCGACCATACCGATTTTGGGAGTGTGCTGGCATGCACAGGATTCATTACGCGCACCTTTACCATCCAAAACCTCGGCAATGCCAACCTGACGGTGTCGGGAGTCGGTGCAATCAGTGGCAATATCGGTGACTTCACGCTTTCAGCTTCCCCGACGAGTCCAATCGCAGCAGCAGGTTCCACGACCTTCCAAGTGACGTTTAATCCCACCGCGACAGGTCTGCGCACCGTCGTCTGGTCGTTTGGAAACAATGACTGCGACGAAAATCCCTACAACATCACCTTTCAAGGCATCGGCCTTGCCGACGTGGCTCAGCCGACGATCACCTGCCCTGCTACGCAATCCCTTACCTTGAACGGGCTCTGCCAAGCCAATTTGCCAGACTATACTTCTCTGGCGACAGGTGTCACCGACAACTGTCCTGCGGCACCTACGGTCACGCAGTCGCCTACCATCGGATCCTTGCAAAGTGGCGTGGGCCCACTGAGTGTGAGCCTCTTTGCCACCGACGGCTCCCTCAACTCCAATACCTGCACCTTTACCGTAAACAAGATTTCGCCAGAGATCAATCTCCAGGGCAATGCCGCGAGCATCGTCGATGGAGATCTGATGCCGTCGACTGCCGATCATACAGATTTTGGGAGCATGTTGGCTTGCTCAGGGACGATTGCCCGCACATTTACGATCCAAAACACTGGCGCTGGCAGTTTGGCTGTTTCCACGATTGTGCTTTCGGGCAGCAATCCCGCAGACTATGCCGTCACAGGCATTTCATTGCCTGTGAACGTACCTGCAGCAGGATCCACGACTTTCGTGGTCACCTTCGATCCCTCGGCTACGGGTTTGCGCACGGCCACAATCACTCTCAACAACAACGATTGCGACGAGGCCGTTTATGACTTTGCGATCCAAGGCACAGGGAATGCAGACATCGTGAACCCCACGATCAGCTGCCCTGCCAACATCAGTGTGAATGCGGGCGTGGGAGTGTGTGCAGCCACGGTCACTTACGTTACGCCTATCGGGGCCGACAATTGCCCCAGCCCTTCCACGACACAGACCGCAGGCTTGGCCAGCGGTGCGACCTTTCCTGTCGGCGTGACCACCAATACATTTCGGGTCACTGATGGTGCTGGCAACACGGCTCCTTGCTCCTTCACGGTGACCGTCATCGACAATCAAAACCCCATCATCACTTGCCCTGCCAACGTTGCGACCACCAATACTGCCGGCCTATGCGCGGGTATCGCGACTTTTGCGGCACCCACAGTGACCGACAATTGCTTGGTGAATCCGCTCATCAGCCAAAACCAAGTCAATACCACGGTTGCCTTTAACAACAACAGCGTGAAGGTAGGCCAGAGCTTTACGACGGGGATCAATGGGATCATCCTGCAATCGATTTCGGTGGATCAGGTATTCTTCAATGGCGGGAGCGGCTTCATTCGGTTGTTTCAGGACGATGGAACCACGCTCAATGGCAAGGCACCGATCGCTACGTCGGCTTCGCTTGGACTGGCCAATGGTGTGCGTACCTATGCATTCTCCAACGTGCCCTTGGCCGCCAACACGAGCTATACATTTGTGTTGGAAACAGGTGGCCTTAACCAATTTGGACTCCAAGCCAGCAACACAAATCCATATTCTGGTGGCATCGCCGTGGACCAAGGCGACGTCAATAGCCCTACCGCGTCTGGCTTTTCGACATTGCCAGGCACAGACCTTTGGTTTCAAATCAATGGGATCGTGTCTGGTGTCCAGACAGCAGGCAACCCCTCTGGCGGCAGCTTTCCTGTGGGCATGACCACCAATACCTTTATGGCCACCGATCCAAATGGAAATACCGGAACTTGCAGCTTCACCGTCACAGTGACCGACAACGAGCCGCCTGTCTTGCGTACCCTCGCTTGCAATACCAGCGATGCCACAGGTACAGCCTACAATGATGGCTGGCAAACAGCCGACAATGACGGCGCAGGCTTTGGCCCTTGGTCCTTGCTCACATCAGGCACCATTTCTCAATCGGGTTTCTTTGTCGGCAACTCCACCGCCAATGGCGCAGGCACCGACACCAATGCAGATGGCGACATCAACACTGGTGGTCGTGCGCTGGGCATGTATGCCAATTCGGCCCAAGGCACGCAAGCCACGCGCCCGATCATCGGCACCTTTACCATCGGTAGCACCATCAAGGCCGATCTTGACAATGGCTTTATCGACAATGGCCAATTGGTCGGCTTTCAGCTGCAAAACGCCTCTGGCCAAAGCCTCGGCGAAGTACGCTTCAGGGGCAACGAGGCGACCTACGAGATGATCGATGTGAATGGTACGACCCCCTTCGCTTCAGTGCCCTTTACAGACGAAGGCATCACGATCGAGGTCACGTCTCTGGCGGCAGGCGTTGCCAGCATGAAGCTTACCCGCAAGGTGAATGCAGTGACCCAGACCCGATCGATGACCTTGTTCCCAGCTGGTGGTGGCCAAGTGATCGCTAGGATCATGTTTTTCAACTCCAATGCAGGATCAGGTGCAGCCAAGGACGTGTATGTGAACAATATGACGGCCTGTTTGGCAACACCAGGTTGCCCAGCCAACCAAAGTGCCAACGCAACCGTTGGCCAATGCACTGCACCGATCACCTACGTCTCTCCAGTCGGCGGCGACAACTGTGCTGCAGGTCCAGTGACCCAGACCTCTGGCTTGGCCAGCGGGGCTGCTTTCCCCGTCGGTGTCACCAGCAATGGGTTCTCGGTGAGTGATCTTGCGGGGAATACGGCGACCTGCGCCTTTACCGTAACAGTGATCGACAACCAACTGCCGACGATCACCTGCCCCGTGAACCAGAGCGTGAATGCAATTGCGGGCACCTGCGCCGCAACGGCGACTTATACCGCCCCCGTCGGCACAGACAATTGTCCGAGCCCGACGACAGCCCTTTTCTCAGGCGGCGCGAGCGGTTCTAGCTTCAACGTGGGTGTGAACACGGTGCAATACCGAGTGACGGATGCCAGCGGCAATACTGCCTCTTGCACCTTTACCGTCACAGTGATCGACAACCAATCGCCGACGATCACCTGCCCAGCCAACCAGAGCGTGAATGCGGCTGTGGGTACCTGTGCAGCGACTGTCACTTACACTGCGCCAGTCGGAGCCGACAATTGCCCAAGCCCGACGAGTGCCCTGTTCTCAGGCGGCGCGAGCGGTTCTAGCTTCAACGTGGGTGTGAACACCGTGCAATACCGCGTGACGGATGCCAGTGGCAATACGGGTTCTTGCACCTTTACTGTCACAGTGACCGACGCGCAAGTCCCGACAATCACCTGCCCCGTAAACCAGAGTGTGAATGCAATAGTGGGCACCTGCGCCGCAACAGCGACTTATACCGCCCCAGTCGGCACCGACAACTGTCCGAGCCCGACGACTGCCCTGTTCTCAGGTGGCGCTAGCGGATCTAGCTTCAACGTGGGTGTGAACACGGTGCAATACCGTGCCACCGATGCGAGCGGCAATACGGCGACCTGCGCCTTT
>JANORP010000179.1:0-16476 GCA_031415375.1 Bacteroidota bacterium
GTGAGTTTTTGGATTTGCAATGCCTACACGCCCTACTACGGTGGCGGCAGCAATCACATTGGCTTGGATTTCAGCACGACACCACTTGTGCAAGGAGGCGGCATCTCCAATGTCGTCTCACTCACACCCGAATACGAGATACCTGGCGTATTTTTCAGCAATAGTTGGGTCAACTACACGTTCAACATCACCCCCACCACGCCTTGGGAATATATCACCTTCGGCAATTTCTACAACGATGCTGCTACCACAGCGACCCTGTTTTATGCGCCCGCACCCTATTTTCGTTGCTATTACTTCATCGACGATATCGTTGTACAGACCGCGGTGGTCCTACCACTGGTACTGGACCGGCCAGTCGTCACAGCTACCGAGCATGGTCATGTCATCCAATGGCAAGCCCATGAAGAGGCGGGAATTGTGCGCTATGAAGTGGAGCGTAGCCACATTGCCGACTCAGATTTTGAAGTGATTGCACATACCACGGAGGTCGGAAAAGGAACTTATGCTTTGACGGATCGTGCTTTGCCCGCGCCAGGAACGTGGTACTACCGCGTGAAAGCATCCGATGCCAATGGGCAGTCGATTCTGTCTGAAACGGTCGAAATAGACTTTAACCCCACATTCCCCTTGATCTCCCAGATCTATCCCAACCCATCACAACAGACACAATTGCCAACCTTGAAGGCCTGGCTTCCAATGTCCAGTTTGGTGGCATTGGAGGTGATCGACATGCAAGGCCGACTCATAGGACGCATGGATGTGCATGGGGATGCTGGGCAGAATGCGTGGGTTCTCCCCACCTCGGCATTGACCAGCGGCGTCTATACGCTGCGCCTTAGCTGCAAAAATGGCACCACCAGCCAGCGGTTCGTGGTGCAATAGGCACGTCAACCCCCGCCTTGCTCCATGAGGTCAAGCTGCCATCCCCTGCAAGATGTGGCAAGCGCCCCTATTCGCTTCATTCAAAATGCGGGTTGTTCACATCCAAATTCACAGCAACGCATCGACCCGACCGCATCACGTGTCGAGGCGGCGTAGGAAATACAACCACATCGAGCGCAGCTCAGCTCCGTCGATGTGGCGACAGATGGCCCTTGCATCTGTGAACGCCCCTCGTTGGGCATGAATCCAACCTCAATTCCGACCATGTCAAAGCCATTTTCCTCAATCTCATACAGGACAACTGTACCCCCCCAAAAAAAATCGGCTACCCTTATGCAGGGCAGCCGATTTTTATCAGGTCTAAATCAGGCGATTAGCGCTTGACTTCGATTTTGCGGGTAATCGTCTTCTCGCCAGCGGTCATGCGGATGATGTACATACCGACCGCCTCATTGCGGAGGTTTACATCACGCTTGAAAGCAGTAGAGCTGTTGGCGGCATCTTTGAAGACCACGCGGCCAGCGATGTCGGTGATTTGCACAGACACGTCGGTAGGCTCAGTGGTATTGATGAAGATTTGGAAACCACCATCGTTGGGGTTAGGATAGGCACCAAAGTACACTGGATCGACGATGGCATCGAGGCCTACGATCACGCTGGTCGATCCCGTAGTGGTACAACCGTTGGCGTCTGTGATGGTCACACTGTAAGTGCCGGCAGCAAGACCATTAATGGTCCCAGTGGTGGCACCATTGCTCCACAGGTAGGTGTAGGGGGCAGTGCCGCCAGTAGGCGAAGCACTGGCTGAGCCATCGTTTGCACCGACGGCGCTTTCTTGTGTACTGGAAACATTGGAGACGATTGCGGTCGGTGCTGTGATGACAGCAGGACCAGCCACCAATTGGCAACCAGCTTGGTCGGTGACGGTGACGGTATAGCTACCTGCACCAGCCGTAATGGTAGATGTCGTGTTGCCATTGCTCCAGAGATAAGTCAAGGCACCTGTGCCACCTGTAGCGACGACAACGGCAGTACCGTTGCCACCATTGCAGTCGGCATCTGTCGCAGTGAGCGATGTGAGTGCTGGAGCGCCAGAATTGCTCACAATGGCAACGCCCGTCACCGAGCAAGTGCCAAAGAAGGTCACGGTGCAGGTATAGCTACCAGCAGCCAAGCCAGTGATGGCAGCGGTCGTCGCACCATTGCTCCAGAGATAAGACACGCTATTGAGCGGCCCACCACCGACCGTGATCGTTGCAGTACCATTGCTAGCACCACAAGCGGCATTGGTCGAGGCAATGTTGGACACGCGGTAGTCTGCGCATGCCATGAAGGGCCTCAAGACATAAGGCTTGGCAAAGTTGACGCCAAAGTCTTCGTTGCTTGCCCAAGCTGGGAAGAATGGAGATGTAGGCCAAATCACCCAAGTATGGGCGGCTGTAAAGATATCGTTGGATTGGCCAAGCGCCAGCGTCGAGTCATACTCGACCGCTGTGACAGCATAGCTGCCAGCAGCGACTGGCACAGCACCACCATGGATAGGCAGGATGTACACACGGGCTGAGTCGTCTGGATATTGGATGGTGTCGGTCGTGCCGATCATGGTACCAGGGCCAGTAGCAGTCATGGTCCAGATGGCTGCAGACAGGTTGCGGCCCGTGTAGCCACGTGTCACATACAGCAATACGCTATCGATCAAGTCAGGCTGGGTATAAGCAAAGTCTTGGCCCAAGAAGCCGCCGTTGCCAGCACCGATGCCCAAGGCACCTGTGACGTTGGCATCGTCACGCGAATAGACAGTCTGGTCGATCAGCACTGTGTTGCGGAGGGTGTCGTTGCTCGCATTGGCGTCTGCAACGCTATGCTTTGCGATATACTCGATGGTGTAGAAATCTGATGTGAGGTTGGTCACAGCAGGTACAGAAAAGTTGGCGATGGCATTGGAAGCCAAGGTTGCTACAGCCGCACTATTGGCAGTGTACACGACGGTGCCAGCAAAATTCCTGACATTCACCTGCATATAGACGCTGGAAATAGCATTGGATCCGAAGTTTTGAATCTTGCCATTGAAAGGTGCATTTCCTTGGTGACGCTGTGGCACGATGGTGTACTCCAGGGTGTCATTGGTAAGCATCAGGGCATTGTTGATGACAGGGGCTTCCACACGCACATCGTCGATGAGCAAGAGAAACTTGTCGTTGCTGTTGTTGCGATAGCCAACGCGAATCGACTGGCCAGCATAGGCTGCAAGGCTGGCTGTGCGTGCCGTCCAAGTGTTATTTTCAGCTGCAATGGTAAAAATTTGGGTCGAGTTGCTGATCTGGTTGCCGATCACGCCTGTACCACCTGTAGGAGCAGTAGGGGCGACCATCACACGCACTTCGTATCCATCAAGATAAGCAGGGTCATAGGCAAGCGCATTCCAATACAAAACGGCATTGGTGGCCACGGTACTAATCAAAGGAGTCCACATCCAGTCATTGGCTGTCGATGCTGGGGAAGTCCAGCTTGTGCTGAAGGCCGCACTGTCTGCGACGTTGTTTTGGAAGTCTTCACGACGTTCCCAAGCATCGTTGACATAGTTCACAGCAGTAGCTGGTGTACCATTGTCCACGTTGCGAAGCAACCAACCGGTCGGAAAGCTATAGGTTCCGACACCACCACCCGTCGGGCCACCGATACCGTCAAAATCTTCCAAAAATTGGACTTGGGAAACAGCCGCAAGGGGCAGCAAACCGACAAACAAAGCAAGCAATGTGAATTGTAAAGTTCTCTTCATTTTTCTCAGACTCCTGTAATTTAGTATCAAATAATGCTATTCGACAAAGATAGGAGTTTTATGGTACAAACCCTGAGGAACAGAGCCCAAAGTTTTGATCAATGTTTGGTAACGAAGGTTGGGAAACCCGATTGCTCAAGTTTCCCAAGCAGGGTGAAATTCCTGCCAAGACACATATTCACGCCTCCTGATGCCTCATGAAAAAGGAGCCTTTTGCGTGGGTGCATCTTGCTTACGCTCTACCAAGTGGTTTACAATCAGTGCCAAGCCGCCAAACAAGAAGATCATCGAGAAATTAGCCGTTTCCTCACGCATCCCGGGCACAGTAGCCGTGAGCACGGCACCTAGCAAAATACCCAAGGCGACCCCAACAAACAACAAGCCAAACTTGAGTGTGGAGCGAGGACGAGAGGGCGTATTGAAAATTTCTGGACTAGCGCCTTTTTCAATCATCGCCATTCGCTCGCGGTGGCGCGACGTCAACCAGACATAGCCAATGCCAAACATGCTGGCAAAAAAAGTGATCGGGATTAAAAATTCTGCACCTTGCATATACTTTATTCTTTTGGGGTATAACTGAATTACAGGCCATAAGACAGCGCCATCTGCGGCGAGGTTACAAGCGAGAGGCTCTTTTTTTAGAAATTTCAAAAGGATGCTTGCAAAAATTGGCGAGCGCACAAAGTCCCATCGCTTGTGTTATTGGGAATAGCATTTTTGTTATTGCCGTACAAGCCTGAATTACAGATGTATGACTGTAGATCAGAATTGCAATTCACTTTGTAGCAGACCATGCGGCCTCATTTCTAAAACCGATTGGTCATTGCCCCATTTCTCAAAAAAAGAAAGAGGCGCATCAATTTAGGGATCTTTTGGGGTCAAAAGGGCACCATTTTGCCAGTGGTGACTGTTGCACGAGGCTGCATCCACGACCTGCCATGCCATTCTTGCGAAGGATAAGCCCAGGCAGCTACCGCATCACCCATCTCACTTACTTCCATAAATTGCGATTTCATCGCGCCCGCTAGCACTACGACAAGCGCGGTACATACCGTCTGTGTTGAAGACCATCGCAATGTCCCCCTGCGCATTCAACGCTACAAGTCCACCGTCACCGCCGATTTCCATGAGACGATGCATGACCACCTCATCACAGGCAGCTTGCAGACTCAGACCCTTGTACTCCATCAGGCAACTCACATCATAAGCCACCACGCCTCTGATGAAATATTCGCCGCTGCCAGTGCAGCTTACTGCGCAGGTTTTGTTGTAGGCATAAGTGCCTGCGCCGATGATCGGACTGTCGCCGATGCGGCCAAATTTCTTGTTGGTCATGCCACCGGTACTCGTTGCAGCAGCGATGTTGCCACGCATATCCAAAGCTACAGCGCCTACCGTACCAAATTTCTCGTCTTTTTTGGCGGCATGGTCGAGTTGGAAGCTTTCGCTGCCGACAACGCTTTGCCACTGGTCATAGCGAAATTGGTCATAGAAATATGCCTCCTCCTCTATTTTGACGCCCATGGCTTGGGCGTAGGCCATTGCCCCGGGGCCTGCGAGCATCACGTGCCCGCTGTGCGTCATCACGAGGCGCGCGAGCGAGACGGGATTGCGTACCCCACTCACCATCGAGACTGCGCCAGCTTCGCGGCTCAGGCCGTCCATGATGGAAGCATCCATTTCATGACGCCCATCGGCAGTGAAAACGCTCCCTCGGCCAGCGTTGAATAGCGGGCAATCCTCCAACGAGACGACCGTCTGCTCCACAGCCTCCAATGCGGAGCCCCCTTTATCCAGAATACCATAGCCGATATCCAGTGCGGTGCGTAGGGCAGCCGTGTAGGCCACTTCCTTTTCGGGGGTCATGGCGCTACGCAGGATGGTTCCTGCACCGCCATGCAAGGCGAGAGAGATCTGATTCATGCTTTTTTCTCTTTTGGAGGCACGAAGATAGGCACAAATGACCATTTGTGACCGTCGATCGCGGATAGAGATTCATTTTAGGGCGCAGCCTACAGTCCCCTAATTCGAGCCAATCGGAGCTGGGAGCCCATGCACTTGGCACCCAAATCTACATTTCAGAGGCACTTTCCAGGCTGCTCAAGGCTTTTCGCCAAGGCTTTCATCGGTGAAGTGCCGCTTTTCCTTGGGTTTTGCAAATTTGTCGGCGTTGTAGGTACCGCTTTGGTTGCGGGGAATACTCAGTGATTGCCACTGCACGTCGGCGATCATTTTGCCGATGAAGACCATTTGCCCCACATGGTAGGGATAATGTGCCAGTTGGCGGTTGAGCGCTTCCATATAGGTATGGCCTTGGTTGCGAATGTAGAGAAGCTGATCGAGTTCGTCTTCCTGCATGCTTTCGATCGCTGCAAACAATTTGCCCCAGCCATCTTCCCATTGCTGAAGCACTGCCTCTCGGGTCTGCAAGACTTCCTCAAATTCGGCATCCCGCTGCCGCCATTCTTTTTCACCGTCGGTGATGCGAAAGTCGGTCCAGCGGCTCAGCATATTTCCAGTGAGGTGCTGCACGATCATCGCAATACTCAAGCTCTCAGGGTTGTATTGCCAAAACAAAGCTGCATCTGGGACTTGAGCCATTGTCTTATCGCCAAGCAATTTGTAGTAGGCAAACTGCTTGGTGACGCTATCGAGGTAGTTGGAGGCCATCATTTTCTTCCGTTGAAGTAAGGGGCAATGTTGGACGATTTTTGTGGAAGATGCAAGATGTGGGAAAGCAAAATTGAACAACCCAATCAGACAAGTTCTATCCGATCAGAATCGCCTACAGCTTTGTCCTCCGACGCAGCAGCCACAAAAAAACGAGGCCTACGGCAACTAGCAGTCCAGCCCCGAGACCCAGTAAAAATTTGCGGCTTTTCACCACACCCCACGTACGCTCTCCAAATGTCTTCTCTCCCATCGCACGACGCTCATGCATCCGCACCCGCCAATGCGCCATGTCATATTCCTCCAAGCTACCCGCCTTTTCCACCTCATCCAAGAGCAGTATGCGTGGCGTGACGACACCCAAGGTATCGACATGCACTTGCCAAAAAGCATCCTTTTTGCAGTCCCCCAAGCCTGCCGCATAAAAATGCCGCAGGCCATCGGCCGAATGATCGTAAAACACCTGCTCGCTCCAACTCGCCCCGACGTCTCCGCTAAACCAATGCAGCGGGCGACCAGACGCCAATTTCAAGACCGCTGCATACACCATTTCCAAAGTGTCTGCATCGACCATTGGAGCAAATGGCTCGTTGGCAAAATCATCCATCTCCTGAAATCCAGGCTCTGTGAGCGCCCACAGCAGGCGATGCGAGAAGACAAAAACATTGTTGCAGGCACGACAAGCGATGGATCCATCTTTCAAATCATCCAGCATCGCCTTCCCGCCCCCAAAGCGCAACGATTCCGTATTCAGAAACAAATAGGAATCGCCATTGTGGAGCGTATCGGAAATCAATTTGCCAAGTGCAGCGTTGTATTGCCC
The DNA here is from genome assembly GCA_031415375.1 of Bacteroidota bacterium. Classification (GTDB taxonomy): domain Bacteria; phylum Bacteroidota; class Bacteroidia; order J057; family JADKCL01; genus JADKCL01. Next base: position 7,158 of record JANORP010000179.1, read on the forward strand.
AGTCGTGAGCAGGTCATGGTTGCCTGGGACCAAAAGATGATTGCCCTCGATTTGATGCCGCAAAGCACCAAATGCATCGACCTGCCGCCTATCGTTGGCGTCCCGCACAGCGTCACCTAAAGTAAATATCCAGTCGGCATGCACATCGTTGAGCTGCGCGACATGCGCATACAAAGACGATGACGGATACAAGGACAAGCTGTTTTCGTGTGCGCCATACCAATGTCCTGCCGCCAAAAAAGTGATGCCGGTCGTGTCGATGGCCTTGAACCCATCGTCCTCTATGAGCCGCGTCGATAGCATCTGCAGATCCATCGGCGACATCGTATCCTGCGCCAGCAGGCCCGACGGGGCCAGCCACATCAGCAGGAAACAAGCTCTTCGCAGCACACCAAATTGTATTTGCAGATGCATGTGTAAAGATGCTACAATGCGATGAATTTTGAAGCGCAACTTGCCACCGATTCAAGACCGATCTCGCGATCATGGATGCAGCCATCTAGCAACCTCAACGCCCACCTCGCGTCCCAACGCCGCTGCCAAAAGTGCGCCGAGCACATTCTCCTCATGCAACGCGACGCCTATCTTTTTTTTGAACCCATCATTGCTGCGGCGAATGAGACAAATAAAAATAGAGCAACACATGGTAATGGTTTTTTTGAGGCACCCAAAAACAGAACCCCCTTCAACCGGGAGGTTCGATTTGCGAATCGATGATTTCCATCAGCCGCAATTGCATCGCGATGCAAATCTCAACTTCAGCCACCGCGCGCTTCGCCAGCGCGTAGGCATCCATGATTTCCTGCAGTTCCGTGTGGGCCTTGTCCATTTGGGCTCCCCATTTTTCCTTCCATGAATTCTGATTTTGCAATGACATATTATCCGTCTTCCCCGGGGATGTTTGCCGGTGGACGACGAGGCTTGGGCGCGTCATGGGTTGGCCGTGGGCAAAATATTTTTGGGCATCGGACCCAGCAGGCCCGCAGCGCAGCGCAGGGTCGGCTGGTGTCCCTATGCCCAAAAATATTTTGGCTTCGGCTGGCCCATGACGCAACTTTGCCTCAGGCGGGCATGGGTGAACATCCTCGGGGAAGACACCATTTCAGTTGCAAAATCTGGGTTTGTGGAAGGAGAAATGGATCCGCCATTGTGGCAAGGCACGCACGGAACTGCCCCACATTGGCTTCTGAAGCTGCCCGAGGGCAGCTTGCGACCCAATTGCACCGCTCAATATCATGCGCATCGCATGTTTTTGCGCTACAAGCCTCAGGATTTGCCGCCAAAGCCGGCAATCGCACTGCAATCCGTTTGAATTCTCATGCCAAACGCGTAAATCGGTGCCATGCGGAATCAATTCATCCTCTTCTCCATCCTTATTCTAGTCGCCGTCGGTGCAATCGCTCCCTTTTGGACGCCCGTCCTCTGGTCGCTTACACTATGGGTTCCCTTGATCGTCATGGGCATCATGGACATGGCACAAACCAAACATACCATCAAGCGCAACTATCCCTTGCTGGGGCGTGGTCGCTGGCTCATGGAGTGGATGCGCCCCAAGGTGATGCAATACTTTGTCGAAAACGACATCGATGGACGCCCATTTTCCCGCATTGACCGCTCGGTGATTTACCAACGCTCCAAAAAGGAGCTTGACACTGCTCCCTTTGGCACCCAGCTCGACGTCTATGCAGAGGGATATGAGTGGGTGAATCACAGCATCGCCGCGCTCGACCACCATGCCGTGCCAGAGGATCCACGCATCCTTGTCGGCGGTCCCGCCTGCAAGCAGCCCTATTCCAGCAGCATCCTCAACATCTCTGCGATGAGCTTTGGCTCCCTGAGTCCCAATGCCATCATGGCATTGAATGCAGGTGCCAAAATCGGTGGCTTCGCGCACAACACAGGCGAGGGTGGCATCAGCCACTACCATTTGGAGCACCATGGCGACATCATCTTCCAAGTCGGCACGGGCTATTTTGGGGCGCGTGAGCCAGGGAAAGAAGGCTTTTCTGCAACTGCGTTTGCAGAAAATGCCACGCGTCCAGAGGTCAAGATGATCGAACTCAAGTTGAGCCAAGGTGCCAAGCCAGGTCACGGTGGCATCTTGCCAGCCGCCAAAAACACGCCCGAGATCGCCAAGATCAGGGGTGTGCAGCCCGGCACCACAGTCAATTCGCCGCCTTACCACACGGCCTTTCACACGCCCATCGAGATGGTGCAGTTCTTGCAGCAACTCCGCGACTTGTCGGGCGGCAAGCCGATCGGCTTCAAGCTCTGTGTAGGGCAGCGCAGCGAATTTGCCGCACTTTGCAAGGCCATGGTCGAGACAGGCATCATGCCCGACTTCATCTCGGTCGATGGTGGAGAGGGAGGCACAGGCGCAGCACCTGTAGAATTCAGCAATTCGGTCGGCTGGCCATTGCGGGATGGATTGGCCTTTGTCTATGATGCCCTTGTCGGTTTTGGATTGAAACCACACATCCGTCTATTTGCCTCGGGCAAGGTCGCAACGGCATTCGACATGTACCGTGCCCTCGCCATCGGTGCCGACGGCTGCAACGCTGCACGCGCCTTCATGATGTCCCTCGGCTGCATCCAAAGTCTGGAGTGCAACAAAAACATCTGCCCCACAGGTGTAGCCACACAAAATCCATCGCTCATGCGTGGCCTCGTAGTCACCGACAAAAAGCAACGCGTCGCCAATTTTCACGGCGAGACAGTGAAATCCTTTAGGGAATTGCTTGCCGCAACGGGCTTGCACGCACCCAGCCAAGTGAACCGCGCCCACCTCAATCGCAACGAATCGCAGACGCTCATCCGCAGATATGATGAGTCCTATCCTTACATCGCCCCAGGAAGCTTGCTCCAAGCCCCCTACCCCGATGGCTGGACCACCATCATGCAAGAAGCAACTGCCAGCACATTTGCACGCCAAACGATACACGCATGAGCAGCTTCCCCGACCTCAAAATCCCCGAGACTTGGAAACCGCTGTTCCGGGCGATCGATGACCAAGGTTGGGAGTTCATGGGCCCGATTGAGTGTAACCTCAATTGGGACTACCGCTACATTTTGAGGTTTGGACAAGGATTCAATGAATGCCATCTCACAATATTTGAGGAGCCCGAGTGGTGCGGCAACCATTTGCAGGCCCGCGCACTCACGGTTGCAGGTCTGTCTTGGGAGTTGCCGACCGACCGCAACATTGCCGAATCCGTTTCCTTGGTTTTGACGGGCAATTGGACTGAAGAGGTAAGTGCATTTGTAGGCCTTTTTTTGGAAGCACCACCCTCCAAAACAGATCCTATTTCCTTGAAACACAACGGTGTGTAGTGGTAACATTTATTTAACATTCACGAAATATTCAGCATGCATTCTTTGTGGACATTTGCGATGCTACCTTAAATGTAGCACTATCACTATGATCGCTGAATCACCAGTCCTTGCAGGACTCGATACAAAATCAAAGCAATCAGATTCATACTCCGGCATGTCATTCGCAAATTCCCTTATTCAAAGGCTCGTTCCCAAGGATCGTCGCTTTTATCCCCTCTTTGATGCGCATGCAAATGCCGTCAAGGAAGCTGCCGACAGCTATTTCGAGCTTTTGCGTATCGCTGATCCAGCCGGTCGCCGCAAGCTAGCTGCTCAGGTGAGCGCAGCTGAGATCAAAGGCGATGAACTCATTCACACAGTGATCACCGAACTCACGGCCACTTTTTTGACGCCCTTTGACCGCGAAGACATCCATAGACTTGCGACCGCACTAGACAGCATCTTGGATGAACTCAACGGTGGTGCGCGCAGGGTCGTTTTGTATGAAGTCACGACGATTCCGATACAGCTTCAGGATTTGGCCGCCGACATCCAGGCTTGCGGCATCGCTGCTGCTGATGCCGTGAACATGCTCAAAACACTACGCCAGCCCAAGTTGCTGGCAGCCAAGATCAAGGACATCCAAGAGCGGAAGTCACGTGCAGAGGAAACTTTCATGCATGGCATGGCCAGCCTCTACAGCGGTGACTATGAAGGCACGATGGTGCTCAAGCTCCGTGAGATCTTCTATGCCACAGACAATGCTATGCGCTACTTCCAGGAACTTTCATTTGCCTTGGAAGCCATCCTGATCAAGACCACCTGATCAGTTAACCACACATGTCGATATTATTCATTGTAATCATGGTCCTAGCTCTAGGGTTTGATTACATCAATGGTTTTCACGATGCCGCCAATTCGGTGGCGACGATTGTTTCCACACGCGTGCTCACCGCAAGGCAAGCCGTTGTCTGGGCTGCAGCATTCAACTTCCTTGCCTTTTTCATCTTTACCGAGCATGGCGTCGCCAAGACCATCTCCAAAACGGTTCTTGAGCCCTATATCACCCTGCCGCTCATCATCGCTGGCTTGATCGCAGCCATCATTTGGAATCTGCTCACTTGGTGGAAAGGCATTCCCTCTAGTTCATCACATACCTTGCTTGGCGGGCTCATGGGCGCCGCGCTCGCCAAAGCTGGATTCGCAAGTTTGAATGCAGCACCCATACTCAAAGCTGCAAGTTTCATCCTGCTAGCGCCCATGTTGGGGATGCTCGTGGCGATCTTGATCGCGCTGTGGTTTTTGCACAGTTTTCGCAAGGCACTCTACCCCAAGATCATCAGCTTGGCGGTGATTTCAGGCATGCTCTATCTCGCCTATACACAAATGGCGATTACACCTGACCAGTTAATGAAGGCCTACCACCCCAAGGCCGATGACTTCACTGCCCTCACCCTTCCCCACGATAGCTATTTTGCAAATGTGGTCTTGCAGGCCAAGAATTTCAAATGGCTGCTCTTGGTAGGTATCGTATCGACGGTGAGCATCTTCACCATGTTTCTCAGCGGCATGGCCGTTGCCAAGGCAGAGCGCTGGTTTAGGCGGATGCAACTGGTCTCATCGGCTGCATTTTGCATCGGGCATGGTGGCAATGATGCCCAAAAGGTCATGGGCATCATCGCCGTGGCTTTGGTCGCCGAAGGAACGATCGCTGATGCTTCCCAGATCCCGACATGGGTAGCCTTGGCCTGTTATGCCGCGATTGCGCTTGGCACGATGAGCGGTGGCTGGAAAATCATCAAGACCATGGGCAGCAAGATCACCAAGGTCACGCCTTTTGAAGGCGTCGTGGCAGATACTGCTGGTGCATCGATCCTTTTCTTTACCGAAAATCTCTCGATCCCCGTCTCCACCACACATACAGTGACAGGCGCCATCATGGGCGCGGGCTCCATGCGTCGTCTCTCGGCAGTGCGCTGGGGTGTCACCCGCAGGCTCCTCACTGCGTGGATCATCACGATCCCAGTCTCCGCGGCCATGGGCGCTTCGGCCTACTACATCACCATGCTCATTTATTACATCTCGGGCACTCCTATGCCTTGATAATTTGGTTGGATTGCGTGCTTGCCTACATCAAAGTAGAACATCACCATTGGCATCAGTACTTTTTGGATGCCGGAATTGGGTTTTGGGAGGAGTGGGATGAAGTCGAGCTGGAGGATGATCCCACGTTTCAACACAAGGACAAGACCGAAGCTTTTGGGCTTTTGGGGAAACGAATTTTGAGCATCCATTGCGAACGTGATCAGCTCAATAGCCGCATCGTCATCGCGTTTGAGCATCGCCCTCAACCTTATCTTGCGAACGATGAACCCCGCTATCTTTGATGGTGCTTGTGAATTGGTTTTGGTCGAAGCCTAGACACTGTAAACGCTCAATGCAGGACACCATTCCTCAGACGACAACGACTCCTGTCACAAAAAATCAATCAGGCTCGATCTGATCATCGATCCCCTCATTCCACCAAAAGCCGCCCAAAGGCTACCCCTGCCTCGGTCTGCAAGCGACAGATATAGATACCGCTGGTCAAGTCGGGCAAGACGAAGCTGGACTTTGTCGGATCGATTTGAAGCACGCGACCGCTCAGGTCGGTCAGCGTAAGTGAAATCACTTCATCCGCATCGATTGCTTGCAGGTATATCTGGCGTCCTGACTGCGCTGGATTTGGATAGATCTTGAATTGTAGCGCAATTGCATCGCCACGGCCCACGGTAGGCGAGCCGCCTACGTAGCGCGAGACCGCCATGTGCATAGGGCCGCAGGTTCCGTTGATACATGTGCGGGCATAGCCGCCCAAGTAGATCTTGCCATCGCTCGTGAGCGCGAGACCGCCACACCGATTGCTGTTGTGATGGTCAAACACATCTAGAAAGTAGCCATCGACGGCAAATGCTTGGTCGCGCGCGCCATTGGCATCGAGCAGGAGCGATGCAAAATACACCGTATCGCCAGCCTCATGGTTGCCTGTCATAAGAATGCGGCCATCTGGCAGCAGCGCTCCGTTGAGGCAATAATCCGTTTCATTGCTGGCGTTCAAATCATGGATGGACCAACCGGCATTGCCAAAGGTGGGATCGAGCACCCCGTTGTTTCTGACCTTGACGACGCTGTAGTCATGGTCTATGCCGTCAAATGTATTCCCGATCACCAGATAGTCATTGGAAGCGGCCACTTGGATTTTCTTGCCTTCATCGAGATGGTTGCTTCCGCTGTTGTAGAGACCGATGCCAGACGTCGCAAAGCTGCCATCCAGACTGCCATTGCTGTTGAAACGCGCGATCATCACATTCCAAAACAGGGGAACCGAGCTGCTATTATTGGCTTTGTACTTCTTGCCAGCGACGAGTACCTTACCCGTTTTGTCAAAATCGATGTCTTGCACTTCCCACCAATGCTCGATGTTGTTGGTAGCAACGTTGGCGACCCCGTCGCCATCCCACGAATTGTCGAGCACGCCGCTCGTGTTGATCCGCACCACAAAGAGGTTGTCGTGCCGTGCCAGCCCCGCTAGATAGACCTTCCCATTGGCATCGACGCCGATGCCGGCTACTCCATAGAAATCGGTATTGCCGCTGTCAAATCTTTTGACACCACCAGTGCCAAAGCTGTTCCTCCAGCCGCCATTGGTTTCGATCGCCGCTGCAAAGACGATCGTATCAATGGCCCCGATATTGGTGATGGTATTGCCACAAAGGTAGAGCGTGCCATTGTGCAGCACCATGCCTTTGATGTCGGTGCGGCGCTCGGCCACCTCCACGACAAATTTGCCATTGGCTCCATAAGTCGAATCGACCGAGCCGTCTGTGTTGTAGCGCCTGATGTAGGCATAGCTGTCGCCGAATGGATTGCATCCTACGAGCACCTTGCCGTCGGGCTGCACCACGATGTGCTCACCAAGGCGGCCCACATCGGCGACGACCCTGCCGTCGGTGTCCCAGGCAGGGTCGAGAGCGCAGGCAAGCTGGGCTTGGGCAACATGAAGAAGCAATGTGATGATCAGTACAAGGACGCTAGAAAGGAGCTTTTTCATTGTGAATCTGAATGTGATAGATCTTGCAGATAATTTATTCCACAGATCTCTACTTTCAAAATTTGGGGGATGAGTTGCTCAAATCGCCGCTTCAATGGAAATGCGCTACTGGGCCATCGTTGCTGCGAAACCGAGACTAGCTGGGCTTTCAATCTGCTCGATCACCCACCAAATTTTCGCTCAGCAACTATTCAGCCATCCGTATTAATCCTCAGGAAAGGTATTTGTGAACTCCGTCGAATGCATTGAATCACTCATAGATCCAATTGACAGACCAGACCTTCTGAAGCACATTGTCATCCCTGCGAAACCACTCCTCTTTTGCAATACGACCGCGACTATCGTAGCTGAAGGTCTTGTAGCTCACTGGGCCTTTGACCTTTGAGTCCGCAATTTCATCGCGGATGAGGCGATGCTTCTGGTCGTATGTGAGGGTCGTCTTCGTCCAATTCTTGCCTTTGAAGCCATACAAGCGATCCAACCTCTCGGTCAGCAGTGTATCTTGATAGCTGTATATGGCCACCATCATGGTGTCGATTTCATCACCATCTTCGACTTCGACAAATTGCGAGACTTTGCCCTGGGCATTGTATTTCAGTTTGGTTACCAAACGCTCAGCTTCGGGTTCCTTGAATTCCTCGATGAACGATGTACAACGTCCTTGAGCGTCATATTCGGAAATCTCTTCACCCATTATTTCGCCGCTGACATCGAAATAGGTGGTCGTCAGTGGTAGGCCCAGAGCGTTGAGTTCGTTGAGTTCGGAACAATACATTGGGCCATCTAGAATCTTGCGTATCGCCGGATATCCGAGCAACTCCGTGCTCGTGTTGGGCAAGCCATCTCGCTTGAACTGCTTGATCGCTTCGGCGAATTTGGGATCGGCAGACAACCGGCTTTCTTGCATTGGCTCCCAGCTTTCGATGCGATCTTGAAAATACCGCAGCTCTTTGACGAACACCACATCCGTTCTCCAAAGCACCTCCCATTCCATTGTGGGCTTGCCCTTGGCATCTAGCTCCCAAGCGTGCATCTCGAAATGCGTATCGGTCAGACACCATTTCCTGAAGGTTAGGTGCCCTTGCGCATCAAAGGTCTTGAGTTCCTCCAATTGTTGGGTTTCGGAATAGCCACGAGCTGTGCTTTGCGCTAGGCAAAGCTGCATGGTTGCAGTCAAGAAAAACATCCAGAAAACCAGTTTCGGCTTCATCATAGTCAATTGAGCAGTTGCAAAAATAACCTTTAGGTGACAACCTTGCAATGGCTACGTTGGGTTTGCAATGGATTTCACAATCTCGTGGTTACTCCAACATGAAAATCAAAGGACAATTTTCATTCACTCCATCAACCCAAACAACAGATTCCGATAAATATCCTCCATCGGCACCACGAAGCCAAAGGGCTGAAAAAAATCTTCCTCAAATCTACCGACTCCTCACGATCAGCATCCTGCAACTCCAAGGAACATCCTTGTCCTGTGCCATCACGCAATTGCGGCTTCCCCCAATTCGCTTCCCTGAACTTCGTTTGTCAATTAACCCTATCTTTGCCGCCATGCCGCGCATTAAACTTCAGCTCCCGGCGCAGCTGCCTTTTCAGTGCAGTCTGCCCATTCGCATCACCGACCTCAATTATGGGGCGCATCTCGGCAATGACAAGGTGCTCTCGCTGATGCATGAGGCCCGGGCACAGTTCTTCGCCAGCTTTGGCTACGCCGAAAACAACGCCGAGGGTACGAGCTTCATCATGGGCGATTGCGCGATCCTGTACCGCGCGGAGGGTTTTTATGGACAGGTCTTGCGCTGTGAGCTCGGCGCAGGCGACTATACCCGCGCTGGGTTTGACATCTATTATCGCTTCACGATCGAAGGCGAGAATATCCGCCTGTCGCCCAAAGCGACGGCGCGGCCCGGCGCG
>JANORP010000180.1:0-37213 GCA_031415375.1 Bacteroidota bacterium
CTTCATGCTCCCGAGCAAGCGCCACACCGTCGAGGACATGGCAGAGTACATCATCAACAAGCACGACCAATACGCGGCGCAGGTCAAATCCGACCGAAGACGGGCGAAAAACAAAAAAGTGCAAACATATCGAAGGGAAAGAGTGACAAATTGGACAACAATTGAGCGGGGAAATATCCATGCCCCAGGAGAAGCCATGCCATCAAGCGCAATATTTTGACCCAAATCGCAAAAAACAACCCCCCAAGTTCCCCAAGAGACGAAAACTCACCGTGGGAAACTCAAGCAGGATTGCTAACTTGACAAAGTAGAATTAGGCTTTTCGTTTTTGTGCAGATGCGTCGATGATCGCCTTTGCACGGTCGAGGCTCATCTTGGCGATCTTGGCAATACGCGCGATGTCAATACCATCTAAGTGCATTTCAATGACCATTTCTTCTTTGCCTTCCTCTTTACCTTCTATCTTGCCTTCCTCCCGCGCCGTCACGGCCACTTCCCTCACCCCAATGTAGTCCATCACACTTTGCTCATACGCATCGCGCTGTGCGCGTGTGAACTTGGCGAATTAGGCGGTGAGAAAGGCCTTTTCAAAAATGAGTTTCTTTAAAATCTGGGGCATACCGTCGAGGGATACTTGGTTCTTGAGGAATTCGCACCACTTGTCGAAATGGCTTGCCGATGCCTGCACGCCTGCCACGACAAATGCCCTGAACAAGAGAGAATTGTGACCGCGTCCAGTATCTTTCTAAAACGCAGCTGACTTTGGGCGCAGCAACATCGCGCCCACCACGATTAGCCACAGCAACCACATTGTACTCCCAATCAATCCGGCCAAGTCCCAAACCGGAAATCCGGGGATTACGGTGGCAAACAGCTCTGCTTGGGCCATCAGGTAAATGACTGAGGCGATTATGCCCAATCCGCTGACCCATTTTGGCATCCACTTCAGTTTCCAGAATGCGTAGGAAATGCCCAACGTCCAAGCGATGGTCAGCAATTGGCCCAAATGCTCGCCGAGCAAAACCCCACCGAATTGATGCACCGTTTGAAAAGCCATCTTGGCTGCTGCTTGCGTTGCAGGATCAGTCGCAGAGACGTAGGTGCCTGCGATCACAGGCACTACAAAAACCCAGCGCAGCAATCCGACAATCTGCACGATGCCCGAGATCACGCCGAGGGTCGTGAGCCATTTGACAAAGGGCAATTGGAGCGAGAGACGCTGCCCGATCAGTTTGTAGGCGATGAGCAATGGGAAACCCAAGATGGCGAATGCCCACCATGTCCCTACGAGACCACTGCCTCCGTCGTGAAATTTTGTGAGCACGGTGCCAGCATCCTGCCGCAAAACATCTGGATATTCAAACGTCATGGTGAGGATGGTATAGGGTATGAACACGCCGATCGCACCAACGATCAACAAAAGGCCAATGATTTTTTCCGTTTTCATGATGTGTGAATTTTGGGAATGAATTTTATTAGAATTTGAAACTATAGCTGATGCCTGGCGTGGGATTGATGCGCAGGCGCTGATCCTTGGCGATCAATGCAATCCCGCCGATGCGCAAATTCAAACCCTTCCAGATCATCCACCTGAAACCCGGTTCCAGCGCCAATGCATTTTGTCCCTCGTAGGCGCGGTTGAGGCCCCGCAGGTAAGATGCACCTGCGTAAAAAGAAGAGGGGATTTCCTTTTGTCCAATCGGCAAAAACCAAGCTGTGAGGCCCATTTTGATGAATTTCGTCGTTTCACCCGCCGTCAAGGCTGTGACGTAATATCCTGCATGCACCGAGAGGTGATGGTAGCGGTATTCCAAGCCAATGGACGGATTGCGGAAGCCATTGAGGCTGATGTCCTGATTTTGAAGTTTCCGCTGTGCGAAACTCGGCAGCGCCAGGATTGCGATTACAAACAATACTGTCAGATGTTTCATAGCATTCATGTTTTTTTGAACACTACAAAGCTCAGGAGTTGGCCATGGTTGCCACTGGACAAATGTCCATTAATGCTTTTGTGGCAAAAAAGAATTGTGGACATCCAACACAAGACCTCGCCGATGAATACCTCAAAAAAGCGATCTCAGCGCGTGGCGCGCCTACCGCATATTCCCTCGAATGCGGCTCAAATGCCGGGGCGTGACACCTAAGATCGATGCTAAATATTGCAGGGGAATTTGCAACACGAGTTGCGGCTCCTTGCGCAACATCTTTTCATAGCGCTGCTGGGCGTTGAGCATGATGGCATCGAGACGGCTCTCGTCGATGCAGCAGATCTGATTCTCCAAAACACCGATGTAAAAGTCCTTGAATCGGGGAATATCGGCTTGCAATTGCTGCAACTGCGCGTAGTCGATCACCCAGACAGCGGTGTCCATCACGGCGCGGATAATTTCCTGCGAAGGTTGCCGCCGCAAAAAACTCACGAGCGAGGCGACAAAATTGTTTTCGCCGACCGCGTAGGTTGTCTTTTCATCGCCATCGACGAGGACATAATATTGGAGAAAGCCTTGTGTGACAAAGCCCAGACATTGACTGACACGCCCTTCCTGCACAAAAAACTCGCCTTTCTTCAGGTGAATTTGCTGGAAGGTAGCGGCGAGCTGCATCATCTCAGCTTCATTGAAGCCCGCCGATTTGAAGAATGTGATCAATGTTTCCAAGTGCCGTGCGCATTTGCCGATAATCTACAAACATTTCCGCCCAATACCGATTTGCGCAGCGTCGATTTTGCTCGAGCACTTGGGTGCGCAAGCGCTCCCAACTCGATTACTTGGAGGAGCCCGACATGTTTCACGACATTTTCGGGCATGTGCCCTTGCTCATCGACCCCGTCTATGCCGGGTTCATGCAGCGCTTTGGCGCCATCGGCAAGCGCTTTGCAGGCAATGCCGAGGCAGAGACACAGCTAGAACGGCTCTACTGGTTCACGATCGAGTTTGGCTTGCTCATGGAGGCTGGCAAACCCACGATTTTTGGTGCTGGCATTCTCTCCAGCTACGGCGAAAGCAAGCAGATCTTCGACAGCGACATCCGCATATTGCCCTTCGACATCGAGGCTGTGCTCGGGCACGCCTTTCGCAAAGAGGTGATGCAGACGGAATATTATGCCCTGGAGTCGATCGCCCTTTGGGTCGGATCCTGAATGCATCAGGCACATCCGAACCAAAAATGCTCCCCTCAAAAAGACAACCCCTCCTAGGCGGTAGGAGGGGCGTCTCGCTGAAATAAGATTACTATTAAAAGAGCTATCAGTCAGAATTCTAGCAGAATTTACAGAATTCTCTGAACCACTTGCAGTGTTGAATGCTTTGTGCACCAAAAGCACACAAGCCTAGCATTCAACACAATGCTCGATTCAATAAATTCTGCAAATCCTGCTCCTCAGTCAACGTTGTCGTGCAGATACGTGTTGTTGTCGCTGATCGTGAAGCGCTTGTCGTCCACGTCTTCCAAGCTCAGGCGGCTGAGTTTGGGCTCGACGACGGTCGGCTCCTCGTGCATCGGCACTTGCTTGCGCATGTAGGCCGGGATATCCTCCATCCCTTTGAGGGATTCGGGATTGTGGTAGTTGTAGTCGGTGCTGCGCAGCTTGCGCATGCGCTCCTCCAACTCGGTCTCGCGGGTGCTGCGAATCTCGACGGGGGGCACATGAGGTGTCACAGGCGGCACGGGTGGCTGCGGCTTTTTCTCTTCAAAGAGGGTCGGCTGCTGCACAACGGGCGGCTTGGTGTCTTCCAACTCAAACGTGAACGCGGGCGAACTCGTGATGCTGAATTCTTCCAAGTTATTGCGCGTCTCTTTTTTTTCCTCCCAGGTGGTTTCGCGCGGGGCTTCTCGGAAGCTCGTGGGCGGCTGCGGATTCACATCCAATACCGTGCGCGGCGTTTCCTTCACCAAGCCCGCAAAGCTGCGCTTCTCATTGTCAAAGCCGGTGGCGATGACGGTGACGCTGAGCTGATCGCCCATGTCCTCATCATACACGGTACCGAAGATGATGTCGGCATTGTCGCCGGCAGCTTCTTGGATGTACTCCACGATGGTCGTGGTCTCGTCCAAACGCAAGCTGTCTGAGGCAGCCGTGATGTTCACGAGGATGCCACGTGAGCCGCTGATGTTCACGTTGTCGAGCATCGGCGAGGAGATCGCGTCTTCGGCAGCGCGGATCGCGCGGTCTTCGCCCGAGTATGTGGCGGTACCCATGAGGGCTGTGCCGCCGTCTTTCATGATGGTGTTCACGTCGGCGAAATCGACGTTGATGTAACCTTCGCGGGTGATGATCTCTGCGATGCCTTTGGCGGCGTCGCAGAGCACAGTGTCGGCCTCCTCAAAGGCTTGTTTCATCGTGACATTCTTGCCAAAGACTTCCGTGAGGTTGTCGTTGTTGATGGTCACGATGGTATCGACGCTGGCTTCGAGGGCCTTGATGCCTGCAAGGGCTTGGCCCATGCGTTTCTTGCCTTCGAAGCGGAAGGGTGTCGTGACGATGGCCACCGTGAGGATGCCCATTTCCTTGGCCAAGCCTGCGATCACAGGTGCTGCACCTGTGCCTGTGCCACCGCCCATGCCAGCGGTCACAAATACCATTTTGGTATTCGTGCGCAAGACATCGCGCAATTGCTCGAGGCTCTCGACTGCCGAGAGGCGGCCGAGTTCAGGATTTGCGCCAGCACCGAGACCCTCGGTCTGTGTCGCGCCAAGGCGTATTTTATTGGGCACTGGGCTCATCTCCAAAGCCTGCAAATCGGTATTGCAGACGATGAAATCGACCCCGATGATGCCCTTGCGGTACATATTATTGACAGCGTTGCCGCCGCCGCCGCCCACACCGATCACCTTGATGATCGAGTTTTTGTTCTTGGGCATTTGAAATTCGATGGATGACATATAGCTCTTAGTTAATAGTAATCTTCAGGATTAGCGATTGGAAATTAGAGATTGGCAGACGGGGAATGGAAGGGGTTGCCTCAACAGCGGTCCAAACATTTCCAATTGCTCATTTCTCATTCCCAATTATTCGATAAAGTCCCCCGTATTGCTCATGCTGCTTTCAAACCAGTCTTTGACGCGGCCGATGAAGCTGGTGGTGGGGCGCTCGCTTTCCTTGCGGGCTTCCTTGACCTTGCCTTTGGGCTCGGGCTGACCTTGCTGATGTTGCTTGGGGCGTGGCTCGACGGCGGGGTTGCGCTCGGCGGCGACATGGTGAGGCAATTCCTCGGCGTTGAGGCCTTGGATCACCAACCCTGCGCTGGTTGCGTACATGGGGCTGTTCACTTCATCGACCAGGCCGCTTGCGAGGTGCTCACCGGGCATGCCGATGCGGGTGTCGATGCCTGTCACAAACTCGATGAGCTGCTTGGCGTGGGCGAGCATCGCGCCGCCACCTGTGACGACGATACCGCCGACTAGCTTTTTCTCATACCCGCTGTGCTTGATCTCGGCTGCTACAAACTCGATGATCTCCTCCATCCGGCTTTGGATGATGTTGCTCAATGTGCGGCGGCGGATTTCTTTGGGTGGACGGCCTTGGAGGCCCGTGATTGTGATGATCTCATCGTCTTTGATCTCGGTGGCGAGGGCGCTGCCGAAACGCAGTTTCAGCAACTCAGCTTGGCGGCGCATCACAGAGCAGCCTTGCTTGATGTCTTCGGTCACAATATTGCCTCCAAAAGGGATCACGGCTGTGTGACGGATGATGTTGTCTTCAAAGATCGCCAAGTCGGTGGTGCCGCCGCCGATGTCCACGAGGCACACGCCTGCCTCGCGTTCTTCGTCGGTGAGCACTGCCGCGCTAGAGGCGATCGGCTCAAGCACGAGCTCGCGGGCTTCCAAGCCAGCTTTGCGCACGCACTTGTAGATATTGTTGGCGGCGGTCGTCTGCCCGATCACCACATGAAAGTTGCCTTCGAGGCGCACGCCGCTCATGCCCACGGGGTCTTTGATGCCCACTTGGTTATCGACTGTGTATTCTTGGGGCAATACGTGCAGGATTTCCATGCCGGGAGGCGTGGCAATCTTGAACATGTCGTCGTGGAGGCGCTTCACATCGAGTGCGCTGATCTCCATGTCGGGATTGCTCAGGGTGATGATGCCCTTGTGCTGCATCGAGCGAATGTGCTCGCCTGCAATGCCCACATACACCACATTCACATCCACACCCGACTGCTTCTCAGCTTCCGCCACTGCCTTGCGGATCGCCTCGACCGTCTTGTCGATGTTCACAACCACGCCACGGCTCACGCCGTCGCTCTCGGCCTTGCCAAAGCCCAAGATATTGATCTTGCCAAACTCATTCTTCTTGCCGACAATGGCGCAAACCTTCGTAGTACCAATGTCGAGCCCGACTACAATTTTTTCAGTGCTCATTTTGCTCTTTCTTTTTAATAGTTCTTATTTCAATGCTGCGCAGATGCTTAATATTCTTAAGGAAGCAGAGCTCCCGTTTCATTCTTTTTTACCCTCTCGGAAAAACCGCAAAGGCCCAAAGTTCGCAAACCCAAACAACCACTCCCTCCTCACTTCCCTACTCATAACTCTGAACCCATAACTCATAACTCTCAGCTCTCAACTCCTCCTCGCCACCACCTGATTCTTGTATTTCAGACTGATGCTCTTGTACTTTTGCCAGCCCGAATAATTCAAAACCCTGCGGTAAAAAGTCTCCATCTTGGAAAACTTCTCTTTCATGTCCTTGGGCTTCCCAAACTCGATTACGACATCGCCCATCTCGGGATAAATCACCAGATCGCCATTGGGCCGCACGACGATCTCCGAGATCTGTGAACGCAGCAATATTGAGTGATCGACGAAGTCGAGAAAGTCGTGCATCTCGTTGAGCTGCTCACTCTTGACAGTATCACGCGGTGCCAAGGGCTCACGCTCCAGCCCACGCACAATCAATGTGTTGGCGGAGTAGCTGTTGGACAGATCGACCTTGTTGAATTCACGGTCCAGGTAGAAGCCTGTGCCGTCTTCATACATCACGCGGGCCAGCGGCTTGCGCAATTCCAATTCCACCACGACATTGCCCCCCACGTCGGTATATGCCTCCGCTGTTTTCACGTAGGGATTGCCTTCCAAAGAACGTTCGATCTCCTCGATCTTGACTTGCCCCTGCTTGCACTCTTCCAGCGGGCGCTCCTGAATCTTGCGCACCATGTCTTTGACGTCGTCCATTTCGAGGAAATGGTTGTTTTCCTCGTTCAAGATCACCGGATTCAAGCTGCTCACCTTCGCATTGCTTTGGCGCGCAGCTCCGAGTCCCACGATCATCCAAGAGAAGACAGTGAGCAGGCTGTAGAGCAATATTTGGAGCTTTACCTTTTTCATTTCACCAGCGGGCCACCAATTGTCTTGTTGTTTCCACTTGTGTATCAATGTCGCCAGCCCCGATGGTCAAGACCACCACAGGCCTACTTTGATGTTTCTTGAGCGCGTCTTGCAAACCTGCAAGATTCGTGAGCACCTTGTCTTGGAGCGTGATGCGATCCAGAATAATCTGGCTCGTCACGCCTGGCATCGGCTCCTCGCGGGCAGGATAGATCTCCAACAGCACCACGGCATCTGCCTTGGAAAGGGCTGCGGCAAATCCATCTTGGAAGTCGCGGGTGCGGCTGTAGAGATGCGGCTGAAAGACAGCCACGACCTTGTGGCGCGGCAACATGTCGCGCACGGCGGCAAGCAAAGCCTCAATCTCGGTCGGATGGTGGGCATAGTCATCGACATAGACCACCTCGTCGGTGCGGTAGCGGATGTCGGAGCGCCGCTTGATACCCGTGAAGGTTTCCAAGCCCTTGCGAATATTTTCCGCGCTCCCCCCAAGTGCCACCGCCACCGAGATCGCCGCCGTCGCATTCTCGACATTGTAGGTGCCGGGCAGGTTGAGCCGCAGGTTTTCAAACTTGGCGACAGGGCTTTGGTAATCAAAACCCACGCCGAGCCCGCGATGGTGCAGCTCCACACTTCTGAAGCGACCGATTTCCACACCGTAGGTATAGACTTTGCGGTCGTCGTCGAGCTCCTCGACGCTCAAGGTGTGGTGCAGGAACAGGGTGCCGCCCGGCTTGAGCCGCGCTGCGAATGCCCTGAACGACTCCTGGATCGCGGCATCGTTGCCATAGATGTCGAGGTGATCGGCATCCATACTGGTGATCACGGCAATGTCTGGGCTCAGTTGCAAAAAAGAACGGTCATATTCATCGGCCTCTACCACAACCCAATCGCTGCTGCCATCGAGAAAGTTGGTCGCATAGTTGTTGGTGATGCCACCGATGAATGCAGTGCAATCGATGCCACAGTTGCGCAGCAAGTGCGCAATGAGGCCGGTCGTGCTGGTCTTGCCGTGGGTACCCGCCACCGCAATCGTTTTGTATGCCCGCGAAATCATGCCAAGCAATTCGGCGCGTTTCATGATGGGCTTGCCCAGCTCTGCGACACGGGCAAACTCTGCGAAGCCCTTGGGCACAGCGGGTGTATAAACCACGAGGTCTGCACCATCGACCATCTCTGGGCGCGCCTCATAATAGACCTCGATGCCCTCGGCTTGGAGTGCCTCGGTGAGGGGCGTGCGGGTCTTGTCATAGCCGGTCACGACCTTGCCCCGACGGTGCAAAAACCGTGCGATGGCGCTCATGCCGATCCCGCCGATGCCGAGCATGTGTACTGTGTGTACTTTGGCGAGTTCCAAACTTTCAGCCATGGCGATCTCCTTTCACAAGACTTAATATTTCAGTGGCGATCTCGTGGGCAGAGTCGTGTTTTTCCACGGCCTCGATACCCAGTTGCAATGCGCCGAGTTTTTCTGGGTGCTGGAGGAGGTCGATCACGACGCCCACCAATTTTTCCTGTGCCTCGACATCCTTGACCAAGATCGCTGCGTTGCGGTCGGTGAGGGACCGCGCGTTTTTGGTCTGATGGTCCTCGGCCACATTGGGCGAGGGGATGAGGATGCTCGGCTTGTTGAGCAGGATCATTTCTGAGATGGTGCTGCCACCTGCACGGGTGACCACGAGGTCTGCCGCTGCATAAGTGCTGGCCATGTCTTCGATGAAAGCTGCCAAGCGCAAGTTTTTGTGCTTGGGCAAGCGGGCGTTCAAGTCGTCGTAGTAGCGCTTGCCGCACTGCCACACGAGTTGGATGCCCTCGTCGGCCAGCTGCTTCCAGCCAGCTTCCCAAGCTGCGTTGAGGGTGGCGGCGCCGAGGCTGCCGCCGAGTGACAACACGATCGGGCGGCTGCCATCCAAGTCAAAGGCTTCCAAGCCCTTGACACGATCGCCCGTGAGGAGCGATGCGCGCACGGGGTTGCCGGTCACTTTGCTCTTGGCGCGGTCAAAATATTGCTGTGCCGCCTCGTTGCCAAGCAAGATGCGAGCTGCCTTTTGCGCCAGCAACTTGTTGGTGATGCCAGGGTAGGCATTTTGCTCACAGAGCACCACAGGGATGCCCTGACTTGCAGCTGCACGGCCCACAGGCCCGCTCGCGTAGCCGCCCACGCCCACGACGACATCGGGCTTGAAGTCGCGGATGATGCTGCGCGAGGTCATGAGGCTGCCGATGAGTTTGAAGGGCAGCAAGAGATTTTTCACAATGTTCTTGGGCGTGATGCTGCGCATGATGCCACTGATCTTCACGCTCAATATTTTGTAGCCATATTGTGGGACGACGCGCATTTCCATGCCGCCCTCTGCCCCCACAAACAGGATCTCGATGGTCTTGTCCATTTTGACAAGCTCATTGGCGATGGAGATTGCGGGGAAGATATGGCCTCCCGTGCCGCCGCCTGTGATGATCACGCGCTTGCTCATGCGGTCGCCAAGCCTCCTTTCTTGGATGTCTTTTTGTCGTCCAAGGCGGTCGCGCTCACGCTCAGCACGACACCGAGTGCAAACGAGGTGAACAAGATCGAGGTACCGCCCATGCTCAAAAAAGGTAACGGTTGTCCCGTGACGGGAAATACCCCGACGGCGACGGCCATATTGGCCATGGCTTGGATCACGAGCAAGAACGACAAGCCCGCTGCCAGCAAGGCCCCGAAGGTCTTGCTGATCGTGACGATGCCCACGGTGCGCACGAGCAGCACCATGTACAAGATCATCACCACCAATCCACCGACGAAGCCAAACTCCTCGATGATGATGGGATAGATCATGTCACTCGTGCCATTGGGCACATAGTTGCGTTGCGTGGAGCCGCCAGGGCCCTTGCCGATGATCCCGCCAGTCGCCATCGCGCCATAGGCCTGCGTGACTTGGTAGCCGGGGTCAAACTCGGGATCGGTGAGGCTGGACCAATAGTTATCAATGCGGTGCTCCCAAGTCGTCGCACGGTCGGCGACCTTGAAGAGGATGAATCCACACAAAAGGCCGATGAGCAACATGCTGCCGATGTATTTGAAACTCACCCCGGCGATGAAGAGCAATATGACACTGGTCGCAAAGAGGAGCGCAGCCGTGCTCAAGTTGGCGGGGGCGATGAGGCCGCAGATCACGACCACCCAAGCGATGGTCGGCAAAAAGCCTTCCTTGAAATCCTTGATCACATCCTGTTTTTGGGTGAGCATTTTGGCGAGGTGAATGAGCAAGGCGACCTTGCCCAAGTCACTCGGCTGAAAGCTGAGGCCAAACAGGTTGATCCATCGCGCCGCACCATTGACGTCCCTGCCCCAAAACAATACGTAAATGAGGACGGGGATTGAGAAATAGAGCAGGTAGTCACTGATGCGGGCGAAAGTCCTATAGTCAAATCTGCTCACGAGGAACATGATGACGAAGCCTGCACTCAGCAAGAGCGCATGCTTGATGAGGTAAAATGTAGCGCCAGCCTTGGCGGCCAAGACAGGCGACCCAGCCCCTGTATAGACTCCCAACAAAGAGATCATGCTGATGAGGAATACCACCAGCCAGATTACTTTGTCGCCTTTGAGCCTATTGAGGATGTAGTCTAGCATCTTTTTTTGAGTTGAGAATTTTGAGTTTTGAGTTCAGAGTTTTGAGTTCAGAGATCAGAGTTGAGAGTTGGAAAACCTTTGCGCTCTGAACTCTGAACTCTGAACTTTTTCATAGCTCTTTGACGGCCGCTTTGAATTGGCGTCCACGGTCTTGGTAGTCTTCAAACATGTCGAAGGAGGCGCAGGCTGGGGAAAGCAGCACGCAGTCACCTTTGTTGCTCATGTGGTAGGCGAGCTTCACGGCCTCGTGCATGCTCTGGGTGTTCACGATCATATCGACCTTGCTGCTGAAGGCCTTGTGGATTTTGAGGACATCGTTGCCGATGGCGATGAGGCACTTTACCTTTTTCTCCACGAGTGGGATCAGGCTGGTGTAGTCATTGCCTTTGTCAACGCCGCCAGCGATCCAAATCACTGGTCGGTCTGCGCTCTCCAGCGCATACCAAGTCGAGTTCACGTTGGTGGCTTTGGAGTCGTTGATGAACTCGACACCACGCACGATCGCGACTTTTTCTAGGCGATGCTCGGCATTCCTAAAGTCCGTAAAGGCGTCGCGAATCTTGTCCTTGCTCAGGTCCAAGACATTGCCTACCACTGCTGCGGCCATGGAATTGTACATGTTGTGCCGTCCTTGCAGGGTCATGGCATCGATTGAAAAAGCTGAGTTATCGAGGTTCATTGCGAGCCTTATTTCTTTATGTTCCACCCATGCCACAGCGCCCGGTTGCTTTTCCCACGCAAATCCGTACTGCTGCGACTTGATATTTTTTGAATTGAGGAATTCCATTGTGATAGGATCATCCATGCAGTAGATAAAGTGATCTGCTGCGGTCTGATTTTCAGCGATCCGAAACTTTGCATCGGCATAGTTGCGGAGCTCGTAGTTGTACCGATCGAGGTGATCGGGCGTGATGTTGGTGAGGATCGCGATTGCAGGCTTGAAAGTCCTGATATCGTCGAGCTGAAAGCTACTCACCTCCAACACGTAGTAGGGTTTGGGATCGAGCGCCACCATACGGGCGAAGCTGTCTCCAACATTGCCAGCGCAACCTGCATCGAGTCCACAGCGGGTGAGCATGTGGTGGATGAGGAGCGTGGTCGTGGTCTTGCCATTGCTACACGAGATCGCGATGTTCTTGCTGTCGGTGTAGCGGCTGGCAAATTCGATTTAGCTGGCGATCTCGATGCCTTGGGCACGGATCGCTTTGATGATCGGGGCTTTCTCAGGAATGCCCGGGCTCTTGACGACCAAGTCGGCATCCAAGATCTGGGCTTCGGTGTGACCGCCTTCTTCCCAAGCGAGGCCATATTGCTGCAACTCGGCCTTGTACTTGTCGGGAATGACGCCAAATTCGCTCACCCAAACGGCAAAGCCGAGGTGCTGCGCCAGGATCGCTGCGCCCACTCCACTTTCTTTACCGCCTAGAATTGCTATTTTCATTTCCGTCTTAGCGTAGTTTCAGGGTTACAAATGCAAGCACTGTGAGCATGACTGCGATGATCCAAAAGCGCACGACGATCTTGGTCTCATGCATGCCTTTTTTCTCAAAGTGGTGGTGGATCGGCGCCATCAAAAAGAGGCGTTTCCCCTCTCCAGTGGCCGAGCGGCGTTTGGTATATTTGAAGTAGCCTACCTGCACGATCACCGACAGCGACTCCAAGAGGAAGATGCCGCAGAAAATCGGGATGAGCAGCTCCTTCTTGACCATCATCGCCAAGACCCCCACGACACCGCCGAGCATGAGGCTGCCCGTGTCGCCCATGAAGACCTGGGCAGGGTAGGTATTGTACCAGAGAAAGCCGACGCAGGCACCTATCAAGGCACCACAATAGATGGTGAGTTCGGCAGCCTTGGGGATGTAACTGATATTGAGGTATTCACTGAAGATCACGTTGCCACTCACATAGGCGAATATGGCCAGGGTCACAGCTGCGATCGCGGTAGTGCCTGCGGCGAGCCCGTCCAAGCCATCTGTGAGATTGACCCCGTTGGAGACGGCGGTCACGATGAAGATGCAGATGAGAATATAGACCAGCTTGCCGACCAAGCCGCCGTCTGCCTTTTCCCAAAAGGCGATCTTGGCGTAGTTGAAGACATATTTTTTGAGAAAAGGCACATTGGTCTTGGTCTCAAAAGCGCTTTCACGCTTGCCGTGCAAGGCGCTCCAGACGTCGATCACCTCGGCATCGCTCACCTTGATGATGTGCTGCTCGGTGCGGGAAAATCCCTGCACGGTCACCACACGCTCGGCGAGGTAACTGCGGCCAGCTGTGCTCGCCGTGGTATCATAGCGCTGCCCGTCGATTTCTAGGAGGCGATCGCCTTTCACAAAGCCCTTACTTTCCAAATAATCGTTGACGACGAGGGTGCCATTGTCGTTGATGCGGCCCTGCGGCCCTTTGAAGTCGCTGTGAAAGACCATCGTGCAGCCGACGATGAGCCCCAAGCCCACTTGGCCGAGGATCTTGAATTTGCCTTGCAGGCCGGCCTTATTTTTCTTGAAGACCTTGATGTAGTCGTCCGCAAAGCCGATGACAAAGGTCCAGACGGTCGCCAGCAAGATCAGCAACACATAAGCATTGCTCAGGTTGGCCCAGAGCAAGGTCGGCACCATGATGGCCGCAAAGATGATGATGCCGCCCATGGTAGGCGTGCCTGCCTTGAGCTTGTGGGACTCAGGGCCTTCTTTGCGGATCGTTTCGCCGATGAGGCGCTTTTTCAGGTAAGCAATGATGTACTTCCCAAAGACGATCGCGACGACCAGCGAGGAGATGATGGCAAGGGCTGACCTAAAGGACAAGTATTTGAACACCCCAAATCCTGGGATGCCTCCACTTACCTTTGCGTTCAACCATTCCAAAAATGCGTACAACATTAGCCTTCGAGTGTATTAAAAGTTTCTGCCAAAATTTTGCGGTCGTCAAACGGATGCTTGACCCCTTTGATTTCCTGATAGGTTTCGTGGCCCTTGCCAGCGACGAGGATGATGTCGTCGGGCTGCGCCAAGCGACATGCCACAGCGATGGCTTCTTTGCGATTTTCCACGGTCATGACCTTGCGGCGGCCTGAAACGGGCACGCCAGCCATCATCTGCTCCAAAATGCTCGCCGGCTCCTCGTCGCGTGGGTTGTCGCTCGTGAGCACGACTTGGTCGCTCAGGCGGGCGGCGATCTCGGCCATGACGGGGCGCTTGGTGGCGTCGCGGTTCCCACCGCAACCCACCACCGTGATGATTTTGCCGCTGCCTTGGCGGATGTCGCGGATTGTCTCCAAGACATTTTTGAGGGCGTCGGGCGTATGCGCATAGTCCACGATCGCGGTGTGGCTACGCTTGGCGGAGGTGATGGTCTGAAAACGGCCATTCACACCGTCGATATTGCTCAATTCCTCCAGCAGGCCATCCTCGTCGAGTTCCATTTCCTTGGCCACACCATAGACGGCGAGCAGGTTGTAGGCATTGAAACTGCCGATGAGCCTGAACCAGGCTTCGCGGCCATTGAGGTCCATGAACAGGCCCTCAAATGTGTTTTCAATGATGCGGCCCTTGTAATCGGCCATGCGCTGCAAGCTGTAGGTGAGGCGGCGGGCTTTGCAGTTTTGCAACATCACCAAGCCATTTTTATCGTCGGCATTTACCAAGCCAAATGCGTGGCTGCCCAGCTCATCAAAGAGGATCTTTTTGGCCTCCAAATAGTTTTTGAAGGTGCCGTGGTAATCGAGGTGGTCGTGGGTGAGGTTGGTGAATACTGCACCCGCAAACTTGATCCCCGCAACGCGCTTTTGCACCAAGGCGTGGCTGCTCACTTCCATGAAACAATAGGTGCAACCTGCATCCACCATCTTCTTGAAGGCAAAGTGCAATTGCTTGGCATCGGGCGTGGTATGCGTGGCGGGCATTTCATGCTCCCCGATCATCACTACGACTGTGGAGAGCAAGCCGCTGCGCTCGCCCATCGCGGTGAAGAGCTTGTAGAGCAAGGTCGCCGTCGTGGTCTTCCCATTGGTGCCCGTGACGCCGATGACCTTCATCTTGTCGGCGGGATTGTCATAATAATTGGCCGCAATATGTGCCAATGACAGGGCTGCATCGGCCACTTTGATCCAGACGACATCTGCAGGCATTTCCGTAGGAAATTCCTCACACACGACTGCGACCGCGCCCTTGGCCACACTCGCACCTATGTAGGTGTGGCCGTCGCTCGCGGTGCCACGCACGGCGACGAATAGGCTAGCCGCCACAATTGCACGCGAGTCAAAGTGGAAATCGACGACCTGTGTACTCAGGTCGCCTCTCACTTCTACAAGTGGGCATTTGTACAATATGTCATGCAGCGTCATCATCAGCGCAATTCCAGGTAAATGGACATATTTCCTTGTGTGGGCTCTCCCGCATGGATCGATTGGCTCAGCACCTTGCCATGGCCGCTCAGCAGCACTTTCATGCCCAAGCTCTCTAGCAACACGACGGCGTCTTTGGCACTCATGCCATAGACACTCGGCACGCGGCCCTGCTTGATGTCGAGCTTGGCAAACTCGACCTTGCCTTCTTTTTCTATGGCGCGCACCCAGGTGCCCTCGGCCTCGGTAGGCCCTTTGAGGTCTAGCGCGCTATAGACGGCGCTGGCATTGGCTTGGTTCACAGTGCGGGTGATGGGTGAGCGCTGCCGAAATGCCTTGGGCATATATTCTTGCACCAGGTCCATATCGCTGGTGTAAACCTGCTGTGCGATTTCTGCAAAAATGGGCGCGGCTACCGAGGCACCATAATATTCGCCATTGGGCTCATCGACCATGATGTAGAGGGAGTAGCGCGGCTTGTCGGCGGGGAAATAACCCGCAAACGAGGCTTGATAGACACTCTCGTATTCGCCAGTGACCTTGCTGAGTTTCCGCGCTGTCCCAGTCTTGCCAGCCAGTGTACACTTGCCTTTTTGGATACCCTTGGCCGTGCCGCGCTCGACCACACCACGCAATAGCCGGTGGGCCTCGTCGATGGTGTTTTTGCTGGCAATGCGCTGCTTGATCACTTGCGACTCAAACTCTACCTGCACCTTGCTGCCTTTGCGGATGCGCTTGACTAAGATCGGCTCCATCATCTTGCCATCGTTGGCGACGGCGTTGTAGAAGGTGAGGATTTGCAAGGGTGTCAATTGGCTGTTGTAGCCGATCGCCATCCAGGGGAGGGAGATCTTGGTCCAATCTGACTCTGTGGGACGTGCGAAATGCGGCTTGGGTTCGCCGACGACGTGCTCTTGCACCATGACGGGCTCGGTGAGGCCAAAATCTTCGAGGCGTTGGTACCAAGCCTCGGTGCCCTTGGAGTAGGCGTCGTCGATGAGGCGTGCGGTGACGGTATTCACGGAGTGCTCAAATGCCTCGCGGTAGGTGATCTTGCCGTAGTCGCCATGATCGACCATGACGCGGTCGTAAAATTTCCACTTGCCGCCATTGGTCTCGATGCTGTCGTCGAGATTGATCTTGTCGCTCTCCATCAAGGCCATGAAGCTGGCGAGCTTGAAGGTTGATCCTGGGTCGATACGTGTGGCGAGGGCGTGGTTTTGGGTCTCGGGGTAATTGGCGACGGCTTTGAGCTCGCCCGTGGCGACCTCCATGAGGATGGCGACGCCATATTTGGCATTGTGCTTGAGCACGCCTCGGCGCAGCTCGGTCTCGACGATGTCTTGCATGCCGACATTGATCGTAGTCTCGACATCTGCGCCATCTTCATCCTCCTGAAACACCTCCAATGGCAACTCGTAGCCGCCAGTGATGCGCTGCACCATGGCAAGTCCCTCTTCCCCTTTCAGGTATTTGTGGAATGCAAACTCGATGCCTTTGAGGGGCATGGTATCGTGGGCGATCACGCCAAGGGTGATGCGGGCGAGGCTGTCGTATGGATAAAAGCGGGTATTGTTGAGCTTTTCCAGCATCAAGCCGCCTTCAAACTTGCTATTGCGCAGGATCGGCCACTCGCGCACCAAGCGGTAGTCTTCAAAATCGACTTTGTGGCGCACGACATAGAGATGGCGGTCGGGACGGCCACGGCTGTCGCGGGCGCGGATGTGCTCCATGAGGTAATCGTGGTAGTGGTGCTCGTTGTGCACGACGTCGCCAAAGTGTGTGGCGAGCAGTTTGCAGAGCGAGTCGAGTTGCGCTGGAAATGTGGGCTTGAGGGTATCGACGCGAGAAGGGTCGATCGGCAACATGAAAAAGGGCTGGCTCGTGGCAAGCACTTCGCCGCCGTCGGCCAAGATATTGCCACGGGAGGCGGGGATATGTTTTTCATACACGCGCTCTTTTTCCACAGCTTCGATCCAGCGATCCTTTTGGATAAACTGGATTTGCACGACACGTGCCAGGGTCACAATACCCAATAGGGCAATGCATCCAAAGAGGAAGTACACGCGCTTGAGGATATTATCTGATACCTGACTCATTGCTTCGTCGTGAGTTTATAGACATTGTTGCTGGTGACATGTAGTCCCAGCGAATCGACTTTTTGAAAAATGACGCCTCTGCGTGTGCCTGCGCTGAGGCGGGCATGCATGGTTTTGTATTCGGCCTTGGCGTCGGCGATCTCCTTGCGGAGGCGCGCCTCTTCCTTGACTTGTGTCTCGGCGACATGGCTGTTCCAGATATAGATCATGCCGATGCCGACGAGGAAGAGGACGTAGCGGATATAGCGCCCGGCCTCCATGGAGCGAAAGCCGCGCTGGCGCGACTTATCGACAAATGCAGCCTTGGCCTGACTTTCGTCGGGTGCAGGCGCCTCTGGCGCGATCACACGGTTTTCCTTTTCCATCTTTAGCAGCAAGAGCCAGTTCTGCTCAGTGATTTTTGATTACAATATGATCTTCTCCGCCGCCCGCAGCCTTGCGCTACGTGACCTTGGATTGATTTTCAGTTCCTGTGCGGTAGGTTCGACCGCCTTGCGTGTGACCAGTTTCCATGGGCAGAGGGAGCGCCCAAAAAAGTCTCTTTGATCCTCGCCTTCCAGATTGCCTGTCTTGAAGAATTGCTTTGTGAGTCGGTCTTCGAGGGAGTGGTAGCTGATGATGGCCATTCGCCCCCCGGGGCGCAACACGCGCAAGCCCGACACGAGCAACATTTCCAAAGCTTCCAGCTCCTCATTGACCTCGATCCTGATCGCCTGATAGACAAGCGTGAGGATTTTGTTGAGGTTTTGTGCGGCAATCACCCCACCGATGATGCGCTCCATGTCTGCAGTGGTCTCGATGCGGCCATGCTTGCGGGCTGCGACGATGGCTGCTGCGATCTTACCCGCCTGCATCACATCGCCATAGTCCCTCAGCACCTGCTTGAGGGCAGATTCGCTGTAGCCGTTGAGCACATCCACTGCATCGTCGCCTTCCTCAGGATTCATCCGCATGTCGAGACGTGCGTCAAACCTGAAGCTGAAGCCGCGGCTACCCTCATCGAATTGGTGGCTAGAAACCCCCAAATCGCCTAGGATGCCATCGACTTGCGAGATGCCCTGGTCATACAATGCCTTTTCAATGAACTTGAAGTCCGATGCGATGAGTGTAAACCTGGGATCTTGGATGAGATTTTGTTGTGCGTCGGGGTCCTTGTCGAAGGCATATAGCCTACCCTCGGGGCCCAGTCTCCTGAGAATCTCGGTGCTATGCCCGCCGCCACCAAAGGTGACATCGACATAGGTACCATGAGCCAGCACGTTGAGCAGATCAACCGATTCCATCAAGAGGACCGGCCGGTGGTAGTCAGCCTTCATCTTGATTTTGGGGGAGATTGCCCATTACCTCTTCCGACAATGCTTCCATGTCAAACTGCCCGCTGCCGAGCCATCCTTCATAGGTCGCTTTGTCCCAGATTTCAATGCGGTCAAACGAAGCGACCACGACAATGTCCTGGTTGATCTTCGCATGCGCCGCCAACCGCTTGGGGATCAGCACCCTGTTGCTCCCATCGAGCTCCAAGGGCGTTGCGCCATTCATGAACAAGCGGGCAAAAGCCCTGTTCTTGGCGACGTACTGATTTTTGGAATGGATTTTTGCCAATTCCCCTTCCCAGATTTTGACTGGATAGAGGACGAGGCATTCGTCCAAACCACGGTTGAGCACGAACTCTTTTTGCTGATCATCGGGCAATTGTTTCTTGAGCCCCGAGGGAAGCGCAAAACGCCCCTTGGAGTCCAATCGACACTCATATTCACCATAGATGGGTCTCATAAGACCGCGATTTTCAGCATTTCGATAGGTGCAAAGCTAAAGCACTTTCAAGAAACTCTCCCACTACCTGCCACTATTTCCCACCTTTTGTGGAAAACTTTCTGGCCATCTCCCTCATAATCATCGATTTCAGTTGATTTTGAGGCATCAGGTCCTGTGGCAGCCGTCCCTAATTTGGGCGGGTGCATAGCAAATATGGGGTAGTTTTCGGGAATGTGGTAGTGCATTAGGGAAAATTTTCGTGGGTTTTGAATGCGTTGATAGAAAAAGTGGGTGAAAGTGGGACTTCGAGGCAGAGATTTGGGCTTTGGGGGATTACGCGTACTTGCCTGCCCAGGGCAGGTGATGTGACGGGTATCCGTGGGGCTTTGCTTGAGGACGGCTTTTGTGGGCGTCGATCTAGAGGGGATTTTTGGCTGCTGCATGGAGCCAAGGGCTGATCTTGGTGAATCAGGAACTTGCGGACGGGACGCTACAAAGCTGACGAATGCTCAAACAACGGTGATTGCCTATCTTTGATCCAATGCCGAGGTTTAAAGATTATCTCAGTTTGTTCATTCTGATCCTGCTGTGCGGGTGGGGCGCTGCCCTGCCTGCACAGCAAGATTGGACATGGACGTTTGGGGACTCTGTTATGATGCATTTCCCGGGAGGCGGGGCGCCTGTGGTGGATGTCAATAGGCGATCTGACTATACCTTGGAGGCGGGTAGTTGCATCTCGGATGCCAACGGGAATTTGAAGTATTATGCGATGGGTTATTGGATCCGCCGTTCAGACGGTAGCCTGCCTCCTGGGGGGAGCTCGCTTAGCGCATGGGATCTTACGAATGCTTATCTACTCCTGCCTGTATGGGGCGATACAGCTGATTTTCTTTTTTTCAATGTGAATTACGGATGCGGACTACCCACCTTTTGCCCTTGGGTGAATCGGATTTCTGGTCCTGATGGCCAGGACTCTATCCACGGGTTTCGCAACCTTGGCCAGTATCATCCCACTCATCCACTTACAGAGCGCGTAGCTGCTGTTCGAGACGCAAGTGGCACAGGTTGGTGGGTGCTCTATCACGGAATGCTGGACAATGCATTCGTGAAGTTCAAGGTGGAAGGCAACCAAGTTTCTACATTGGACACGCAGCAGGTTGGCAGCATTCATGGTGGAGTTGGGAATAATCCATACCCAGGAATCGGCGAGATGTGCTTCTCACCGCAAGGGGATAGGCTTCTAATCGTCTCTGCCACGGGCATCATCGACGTATTCGACTTTGACCGCTGCACAGGTACATTGAGCAATTGGATGGCAATTGGTAGTCCTGCTCCCAATCCAATCGGTCCAAATGTTAATTATGGATGCTCTTTTTCTCCAGACGCCACAAAAATATACGTCTCCGAAATCGGGTACTACCCCACGGGTGGGAATCCTTTGTATCAATGGGACTTGTCAGCAGCAAATATCCCTGCCAGCAAAACACTCATTTTTACATATCCAGATTCCGTGAACACTGGGCAACACGAGTTAGGTCCAGACGGAAAGATTTACTTGTGCCAGATTTCCTATTTTGATAGTGTCCCTAACAACTCAAATGACTATCATTTGGCTGTTATCAACAATCCCAATGTCGCTGGCCTAGCCTGCAACTATGTCTATCAACAGGTTTATCTCGAAGGTCTTCAAAGCACCTTCAACCTCCCCAATCTCCCCAACTTCAACCTGCCCCCCCTCGTCGCGCAGGTCGCCGAGGCTGGCCCGCCGCAAGTGCTCATCTGCGCAGGCGACAGCCTCCATATCGGTTATCCCGACAGCACGGGCGGCGCCGTGACGTATGCTTGGGCGGCGCATCCCGACGTCTCAGACACGACGCAGCCTCAGGTATGGGTTCACCCCACGCAGAGCACTTGGTACTATCTCACTGCCGTCGATTCGGGCTTTGGCTTGCCTTGTGGCAAGACGATCGACAGCATACATGTGATGATCGCAGACAGCAGCTTTTTCCCTGTGGCCTTTGCTGGCAATGACACGACGATCTGCGCGGGCGACTCCATTGTGCTGGGTGCCCCTGCCCAGCCGGGCTGGACCTACAACTGGGTGCCGGGCGGGCAGACTAGCCCTACGATCAGGGTCGCTGAGGCGGGTGTCTATCGCGTGTTTGTCACCAATCCCGTCGGGGTCGGGGATTGTTTCACGGTCGGTGACTTGGTGCTTGTGGATACGTTTCCTGAACCAGAATTTGCAGAATTTGCAGGATTGGATCAGATATTGTGCCCTGGCGACTCGGTCAGAATCGGTTCAGGGACGGGCTTGGAGTTTGGGTATGCTTGGAGTGCTGGCGTGAGCCCTGCCGACACAATCCCCGCCTGGGTGGCCGCCACGGGTAGCTATGTGCTGTCGATCTTCAATCCAGATTCACTGGGCGGCTGCTTCCTGGGGACGGATACGGTTATGGTCCTGCCGTTTGATTCCTTGCTGTTGCCGCCGGGTTTTGCGGGGACGGATACCACAATATGCCTCGGGGACTCGGTCTTGCTGGGCACCGCCCTGCCTTCTCAATGGGTGGGCAGCTGGACCCCGAGAAACGGCAGCCTGCTGTTTCCCGACAGCCTCGTCTCTGTGGGCTTTCCCACTGTGACGACGGCCTTTGTGGTGGCTGCAACCGACACGAGCAACCACGGCGCTTGCGCCACCGTGCGCGATACCGTTTTGATCACCGTCGAGATACCCTTCGTGCATCCACGCCCCGAGAACCAAGAATTTTGCCCCGGCGAGGTTTTGACAGTGGGAGTTTCCAGTGTGAGTGGGTTTTCTTACGCTTGGTCGCCCATCACGGGATTGAACGATCCCTTCGTCTCCTCCACCACGGTCGCGCCGCTCACGCCTATCGTGTACACCCTGTCGGTCACGAGCGACACGATGATTTCCGCACGTTGCAAGACGCAATATTTTCCCGTGGCCCTCACCACCGAGGGCTGCATCCAACAAAATGTCGTGACGCCCAATGGCGACGGCATCAATGATTTCCTTGTCCTGGGTTCCTTCAATGGGCCAATTGCGGTCTCGGTTTATGACCGCTGGGGCGCGCTGGTGTTTTCCTCCGATGAATATGCGGGGAATTGGCCGCTGGCAGGGGCGGATTTGCCGGAGACGGTGTATTGGAATGTGGTGCACGTGGCCGCCGAGGGCGGGAAGGCGTTTGTTGGGGAGGTGATGGTTTTGCGGTGAACCATGCTGGGCTCCCGCTACAATTGTGGAATTTATTGTGCTCCCCCGTCATTCCATAATTGCTGGGATCAAATAGTTCTGCATCATTTGATCAACTTGCTTGTACCCGTAGGGTGTATTGTAGGCTGTCGCCGTAATTACGATTACAATCGGCTGGTCCTTAAAAATAAAAACCCTATTGCCGCCATTACCGCTCGCGTAGTAAACTTCGTAATCGACACCATCTACCTTGAATATTCTATTCCAAAAAAGATAGCCGTAATATTCGTCTTCTGCAATTGTCATTTGGTGTGACAAACTTTTTGCAACCCATTCTTGTGACAAAATTTGCTTTCCATTCCAAGCACCTTGATTCTTGTACAACTGCCCAAACTTCGCGAAATCTAATGAACGCAATCGCAACCCACCAGCTGTATTGGCTACTTTTTGAGGCGTGAACTGCCATTTATATTTTGCAATTCCCAGGGGGCGAAACAAATTTTCATCAGCATATTTTTCTAAGCCATTTGGAACAGATTTATGAATGACGTCGCCCAGAAGTACAACGCCTGCTGTAAAGTAATCCCACTGCTTGTCTGCGACCTTTGCTTTGTCCACTGGGAGGCTCAATGTAAAGTCAACCCAGTTTTTTGCAGGATACATCTTTTCCTCATGTCCATTGGATTCAACATTCATATCGGAACCTTCAAATGTCGAACTCATCGTCAGCAAACTTTTCAATGTAATGCTATCTTTTGATGCGGAATAGTTCTGAAAGGATTTCAGGTCGTAAAATTCTCTTAAAATTTGTGTCTCGCTTTTTACGTAACCGTCCTTAATTGCAATACCCAAAAGCGTTGATGCAAATGATTTTCCAACGGAACGTGTGTCGTGAAGCGACTTTCTACTTGCTTCATTAAAATACTCCTCCAACAAGAGCTTACCGTCCTTGATGACGACGACACTTGTAATCTCTTTGTAAAATTGAGTTGCGATCTTTCGGTTCAGCTCTTCAATTTTTGCAGTATCAATTTTACCTGTTGATAGCTGCCAATCTTTAAGCGGCTTGATGGGCTGAACCTTCACAAGTTTTTCACTGACCTGAATTTCTGGCACGATGATTCTTATTTGCCCTTCGGCGATCATATTCCCCGTCAAAACTTCGGTCAGTTGTAGGTAAGGTCTGACTTCAATTTTAAGCAGGTGCTCGCCATTTGTCAATGTTTCATGTCCGCCATTCGCCAAAAATCTATTCCAAAGAAATCTACCCCATGCATCTTCATTGGTTGAACTTATGAGAGGAATCCTAAAAACGGTTCTTTGATGTTTACTCACAGGGCTTCCCGCTCCTACATTGAGATTCTCCACATATATGATTCTGTCATCGATCAAGAAGGTGAATTGAAAATTTCCATTTTGAGCGAGCTCACCCATGCCCAATTGTGGTGAAAGCAAATGCAGGTAATTTGTCAGAGAATTTTCTAAAAAAACTCTGATGTTAAGGTCGGTTTTTTCTTTCAGTTCAAAAGATGCGAGAAAGTCAGATTGCTGGAAATTTTCAATCGGAATCGTCTTTCCCATGAAAGCAATTTTGCCAACGTTGGATTGATGAATAGGATAAGCGATGCTATCACTTTTTACAAAATCAATCGCCTGCCCAAACAGGCAAAATGTTGTCAGGAAAGTTGCAATCAAAATGACAATAAATCTTTTCATCTTTTTCCTCAATATATACGCTGTCGTCTTCAAAAATGGATTGCAAAGCCAAAAAGCTTAGAAATGGCGGGAATCCCGTAGCAAGAAAATGCAATTCAGAACAAACCTTCGCTGCTACCAAACCCATATTGGTGGCTGTTCCAATTCTCATCATTGTGGCTCAAATTTTCTAAATGTATTGCCGTTGAATTTATAGGCTCCATATTCAGCTGTGCCAAGCCACAAGTCGCCTTGGTTGTCTTTGAACATGGAGACAAGATTAATGTTTTTTGAACCGTCCTTTACAGAATAATTTACGATATTTCTTCCATCATACTTAAACACGCCTTTGTCCCAAGTCGTCAACCAAATAGCTCCTTTATTGTCTTCCAAAATGTATGAGTAGTAGATATATTCATCGCCACCAAAGTCTTTTTCGCTTCCTATTCCGTTGATTGTTTGATATTTCAGTCTGTCGCTTTTAGCCGTTTCTTCCATATTGAAAAGGTAACGGCGCCACGTGTTACAGAACCAAAAGCTACCGTCCCTATGTTCAAAAATAGAACGAATGCCAAAAGTACCGCCATCATTTGGTGCTATGGTTAAATCTTTTTCGTACATCCATTTAATTGATTGTCCATCAAAACGACAAGCACCAAAAACAGAAGTACCAAACCACATAACACCTTTCCTATCTTTATAAATGCAATAAACTTCATAAGGACTAAAGAATGGATTTATTCCTCTGCTCGTGATTTCATTGTGTAGATAGTGATTTGGGAACTCCAAATGGTATAAATTTTCCCCATCGTATCGGTAAGGACCGTGCTCGTTTTTTTTGCCTAAAAGAGCAAACCACAAATCAGTATCCCTCAATTTCCACTCAGTGCTCTCTATCGGTTTCAATGTTGTGATGGTGTTTCCATCAAATTTAGAAATGCCA
The DNA here is from genome assembly GCA_031415375.1 of Bacteroidota bacterium. Classification (GTDB taxonomy): domain Bacteria; phylum Bacteroidota; class Bacteroidia; order J057; family JADKCL01; genus JADKCL01. The sequence goes on from JANORP010000180.1 coordinate 24,982, forward strand.
TTCAGCGTAGAGAAGTACATATTCCCAAATTGGTCCTCTTGAATTTGCCTGATACTGTCATTGGCTAGGCCATGCTTTGTCGTAAGGTTCAGGATTATTTTTCCGTCATAGCGATACACGCCTTCGCCATTGCTCCCAAACCAATAATTGTTCTTATTATCCTGATAGACATACCATAAATTATTCCCAAGCTGCGATACAGCTTCACCCAATTCTATGGATGATTTTGTTTCACTGTCCATAACTTGGGAAGAGCTTATTCCATTGCAGGATATGAAATCTGCTAATATACCAAGACACAAAATCGTGTGCAGCACTATTTTTTTTAGGGCCATTTTAGATTACCAATTCGTTGAATATTGACGTAAGTTGGGTTTTCGGAGCCTTGACGCAATCATCATGTTCGATGCAAGGCGTAAAACACTCCAGATTCACCGAGTTGACGAATACCTTCTTCATTTCGGATGCAAGTTAATCCCAAAAAGCTCCGTTCACACACTCGTCGCTTTCATTCTTGTGCTTTTGATCGCTTCCAACAAGGCTTCATAGCTTTTGGTGCGTGCATAAAGCTGCCCGAAGCTGCTGCCTTTTTGGCTGTCATAGACCACCATGGCTACCTCATTGTTGGTGAGGATACCGACCTCGGGCTGCCCTTGGAGCGTGCTGCATTGACCGGGGTGGTTCCAAGTGACGGCGACCAAGGTGTCTCCATCGACGATGCGGTGGCCTTCAGAGATCGTGAGCGGTGCGGGCGCTTTATCGACCGAAAAGAGATCATAGCCATTGGTCACAAGCAATTTCAGAAAACCGTCGAAATTTTTTGCCTGTCGCAACAAGGCCACCCATTCTTGCTCGGCGCTGCCTCTAAATGAGAGCGTATTGATCCAAGCGTGCTTGGGAGAGGCTTGTGTCCCTGCCTGCCCCACCGATTGCAAGACGCCCGGCTTGCTCTCGGCTTTGAACATCAATTTGGTGGATTTGTACACAGCAAAGTGCCTCACTTTGCGGGATACGATGTTTTCTTGACCTGACAGTTGCATACGTGCGGAATCTCCCTCCAATAAGTCGTGAATGCGGCGCTCGAAAAACCGAGCTGCGATAGCCAAGATACGCAAAGCCGAGGGAATGGCGAACGACAGCAACGACAAATGCAGCATGTTTTGGCAATGCCCTTTGGAGTTCCGAATCACGTTCTCCCGATCAGGAGTTCGCTATCCGATTGGTTTGGGCGTTCTCGTTTCAGGAAGCAGCTTTGAAAAATCACTAATTTATGCTTAACAAATCATCAAGCTCGCAAAATTTGATACCTTAGCTCCCACTGTGGTTGTTGAACTCAATGATTGGTCGGTTATGAGGTATAAAATTTTAGCTACGGCGCTTCTGAGCGTGCTTTCTTTGACAGGATTTGCGCAGTGGAATGCCAACAACACTCCTGTCTCCGGACACATCGAACTCCAGCAGGAGGTACGCCTAGCCACTGACGCACAAGGCGGTGCCTATTTTTGCTGGATCGACTATCGAGTCGATGGGCAAAATGGGGACATCTACGCCCAAAGGCTAGACGCCTCGGGCACGGCGCAATGGACTGCCAATGGTCTCGGAATTTGCAGCCATCCACTCGACCAAGGTGCAGTTGCAGTCGCTGAAGACGGAGTAGGCGGGGCCATCCTCGTTTGGAACGACCGACGCAACGGCAACCGCGACATCTATGCACAAAAGATCGATGCTGCGGGCAACGTTGCATGGGCCACAAATGGAGTTGCTGTCGTCATGAAGCCCTTGGAGCAGCAAGATGCCAAGCTGATTCCTGATGGTGCCGGAGGCGCAATCGTCGTGTGGCAAGACTCCTCGGCAGCCGGATTTGATGTCTATGCCCAGCGCATCAGTGCCTCGGGGATGCCCCTGTGGACCGCTGGCGGCGTTGCGATCTGCGCAGCCATCAATGACCAGCTAAATCCGCGCTTGGAAACTGATGGCGCGGGTGGCGCGATCATCACCTGGCAAGACAAGCGCAGCAGCGTGAGCAATGATATCTATGCACAGCGCATAGATGCCAATGGAAATGCCCTCTGGGCTGCCGACGGCATCGTGATCGCCAACGCTACAGGCACCCAATCAAATCCCAAGATCGAACCCGATGGCACCGGCGGTGCCTATATCTGCTGGCAAGACAAGCGCAGTGGCAACTTTGACGTCTATGCACAGCGCGTCGGCAACAATGGCGCAATCCAATGGACCGCCAATGGCGTCTCCGTTTGCAACAATGTAGGCTCGCAGAGTGCCATCGACATGACCGCAAAGGGCGGCATCGACGGGGCGATTATTTCCTGGAAAGACGACCGCAGTGGCGCGGGCGATATCTATGCACGTAGGATCGATGCCGCAGGCGTCCCTCAGTGGGCGGCAAATGGCATCCTCATCGGCAACGGCAGTGGCCCCGAGCTCAAGCCCAACATCGTCGGCGACGGTTTTGGAAATGCCATTCTTTGCTGGCAGGATTCCAGCGCAGGCAATTGGAATATCCGCAGCAGCAAAATCGACGGCGACGGCACGGCCATCTGGACGATCACCGTCTCCGCAGCCGCCGACAACCAGACCAATCCCAAAAATGTGCCCGATGGCGCAGGTGGCTGCATCTATGGATGGCAAGACAAGCGAAACACGGTGGATTTTGACATTTATGCCCACCATCTTAATGAGAACGGCACGATCTCGGCGATCTCGTCTGAGACCGCTCCCATGAAAATTACAGTAGCGCCCAATCCATGCTCCAACAGCGTTGCAATCACCCTCAACGAAGGACTCCATGACGCCCGCCTGATTTTGGTGAATGCCCAGGGCCTACAGGTGCGGCAGCTCGACCATGTCGATGGAACGAGGATCGACTTGGACGGGACTGGCTTGGCAAATGGATTGTACCATCTTTCGATCAGCCGAGACAAGGTTCGCATCGCCTCGGCCAAGATCGTGATCGTGCATTGAGGCTGCCTTTTGCGTGCCCATCAGAAAATCATGTGTCGAAGGCTAGGCATCGACGTCCTGCTTGCAGCTGGGCTCAGTCTGCCCTCGTGCCAAAGGGGGTACGACAAATTCAGCACCTGTTCGTCGGCCCACCCCACAACAACGCTGTGGGCCGACGAACGAGCATTTTGATCAATGATTCGGCGTCGCCGAATCATTGCTTGGTGGCCAATATCGTTCGTCGGCCCCCAAACTTGGCTTTGGGGAGGGCCAAAGAACAACGTAATTCCTGCGCCTGCTCCCCCTCTTTGAGCGGGAGCGTTCACCCTGTCGAATGTGCGTCTCTCCCATACCATAGCCGATTTTCATTATCTTAGCCAGAAGAAAAATCCGCCCATGAAACGCATCTTCGCATCCAGCAATATCACGCGCCTCCTGATCGGCCTCGCGCTCCTACCCGCGATGGCCTTTGCCCAAAATTTCGTCACCACCTATGCGGGCACCAATGTCGCAGGGCTGATGAACGGCGACACGCTCACCGCCTTGTTTGACCAGCCTTCAGACATCGACCGAGACGCCGCTGGCAACCTCATCGTCGTTGATTTGGACCATGTCTTGCGCCAGATTAGTCCCGCTGGCATCGTGAGCACACTCGCGGGCACAGGCGTGGCGGGTTATCTGGACGGCCCAGGTATCACCGCCAGATTCAACGGTGCCCTCAACGCCTGCACCGACCCAGCTGGCAATGTCTATGTGTCAGACTTTCAAAACCAACGCATTCGCAAGATCGATCCCAGCGGCAATGTCACGACCATCGCTGGCAATGGTGTGGCCGGCTACAAGGACTCCACGGCCTTGGAAGCCAGTTTCAGATACCCACGCGGCATCTGCAGGGATACCCAAGGCAATTTGTACATCTCAGACAGCTGGAACCACCGCATCCGTAAATTGGATACCAATGGCAATGTGACGACCCTTGCAGGCGGCGGCACATCCATGGGTGTGCAAAGCATCGGCGCACATGTCGATGGCCCCGATACCAGCGCCCGCTTTTGGACTCCCTGCGGATTGGAAATCGACGCAATGGGCAACCTCTACTTGGCCGATGCCTACAACCACCGCATTCGCAAGATCACCCCACAGGGCGTCGTGACCACCCATGCGGGCAGCGGCAGTAGCGGCTCCGCCAATGGTGGCTACCAAGACGGCAGCGCACTCACTGCGCGGTTCAACATCCCAACAGGACTCGGCATCGACGACCAAGGCGATGTCTATGTGGCCGATACCTACAACAATTGCATCCGGTATGTGAGCGGCGGCAGTGTGACCACAGCCGCCGGGAGCCCTACCCCTGGCTATCTCAATGGCAATAGCTCCATTGCGCTTTTCAACCATCCCAGGACTGCATTGATGGATGCCTCAGGCAACCATTTCTACATCCCCGATGGCAACAACCACACGATCAGGAAACTCATCCTGAACCTCACTGTCGGCATCGTCGATCGGGCTGCAGATGTCGCCATGGCCTCGGTCTATCCCAATCCATCATCCAACGAGATCGTTATCGCCTTGCGGGATGCTGCGCGCAACACAGAAATACAAGTGAACATCCAAGATGCAACAGGTAAAATTGTGCTGCAGCAGTCTGCCTATCACCTCGGTGCCGCCCTCGACACCCAAGCGCTATCGGCTGGGGTTTATGTCGCGCGCATTGTTGCCCAAGGGCAAGTGCATTGGGTGAAATTTGTGAAGGGGTAATGCGGGGACGCTCCCATCAGTGCCCCACTGATTGAAGGTGTGTCCTCGCCAAATAGGTCATCCATCTGATGCTCATCCAATTGAAAAATCTTGATCCTGTGCGATGACTGGTAAGTGCGTACCATCGGGCTTTCCCAAAGCCTACGCTGCCTCATCCAACAAAAACGGGCTATAGCCCTGATCATCGCCTCCCACGGCCTACCCCAACAAAATCACCTCATGGGTGATTTCTGCAGCCTTGCTAAGCATTGCCGATACTGAGCAGTACTTCTCCAATGAAAGTTCCACAGCCTTGTGGGCCTTCTCGGGATCGATGGCGCCGCTCAGGATATAGCGCACGTGGATCTTTTCCCAAATGCGTGGGTATTCACCTTCGCCCTTGACGCCCTCGACCTCGATCTTGAGGCCTGTGAGCGGTTGGCGCATTTTGTCGAGCAAAGAAATGATGTCCAGCGACGTGCAGCCAGCCTCAGCATGCAACAACAACATCATCGGACTTGTACCTTTTTCTTTGTTGCTGTCCATGATGACCGTAGGCCCATCAGTATTGTGACCGACGAGAGCCGTTTCTTGGCCCGTCCATTCGACATAAATATTATGTGTGCTCATTCTGCTTCCATTTCAAATACACCTTCCGCATTGCGTACCAAGAGCCGCGTCGTCTCTACTGCTGCGAAGGGAAATTCGCCATAGAGATGGGGGAAATCTTGGTCGCTGCGGCTCTTTTCCCAAACTAGGGTCTTTTTCACATGCTTTTCTATGATGAAAGTCACGACCAGCTCCTCTTCCCCTTCAAAGTACAGATTGGCTGTTTCCAGCAGCTGATCCCAGGTCGAGCAGTGTATGAAGCCCTCAGTTTTGAGCGACTCTGGGCTGTAACGGCCCTCTACGAGCGCCTTTTGCCAGCGCTTGGGGGTGACGAGGTGAAAGATTTTACCTTGGTGAATCATAGTTGCTTTACAATGCGGTGGAAAATTAGCCAAATCTACCCATCCCTTGGGCGATCTGTGACTTGAGTTGCAGAAATTCTGCGATGATGCTGTGGGTGATCTCGGCAGCAGGGAGCACATTGTGGATGGCACCCGCGATTTGGCCGATTTCGAGTTCGCCCTGGTCGAGCGCGCCTTCAAACATGCCTAGGCGCGCGCGCCCGCGCCCTAGGTGGGCAGCGAGTTGCTCAGGACTAGCACCTTGCTGCTCCATTTGCCTTATCTCTTCATAAAAAGCATTGCGCATGAGGCGCACGGGCGTGAGCGATTTCATGCTGAGCATCGTGCCGTCGGCTGGCGTCTCCACGACCCTTTGCTTGAAATTGGCGTGGGCGCTCGACTCGATCGACGCCACAAATCGACTGCCGATTTGCACGCCCTCGGCGCCTAGGGCCATGCAGGCCAGCATGGCTGCACCCGAGGCGATGCCACCGGCGGCGATGAGGGGTAGGTGCACGGCAGCACGCACCTGTGGGACAAGGCAAAGCGTCGTGATTTCTTCACGGCCATTGTGGCCGCCCGCCTCAAAACCCTCGGCGACGATGGCATCGACGCCGGCCTCGGCAGCCTTGAGCGCAAATTTCACACTAGAGACGACATGCACGACCTTGATGCCCTCGGCCTGAAGCTGCTGGGTCCAAGTTGCGGGGTTGCCAGCCGAGGTGAATACGATCGGCACCTGCTCCTGCACGATCACATCCATGAGACCATCGATGTGACGATAGAGCAAGGGCACGTTGACCCCAAAGGGAAATGAGGTCGCGGCTTTGCAGCGTCTAATGTGGTGTCGCAATGTGTCGGCATCCATGCTACCCGCACCGATGAGCCCCAATCCTCCCGCGTTGGAAACTGCGGCAGCAAGTTCCCAACCTGAGCACCAGACCATGCCCGCTTGGATCAAGGGATAACGCAACCCGAGTAATGTGGCCACGCGGTTGTGGTGGAAGGGAGTATTTTCCATGCCGTGAATTTAACGGAAATGGATGGAAGCAAGGGCGATGAATATTTTCATTGAAAACAATCGGCAAGCGTTCTAAATTTAGGGTGTGCTTGAACCAACTGAAAGAAATCGTCCAAGAGGTGTGGTCGCCTGTTTGTTATTGCTGATTGGCATCTGCCTGCCGTCACTGTTGATGCATGCAGCTCAGATGGCAGACAACGACACGCTTTATTGCCAGTTGCAAACACGGTTGGAGATCGGTGTGGCATTGGCGCAGACCAAGCAATACGACGACGCTCTGGACACGCTCACCGCCTTATTGCCTGATTTTCAGACACAAAATTCGCTGGCCTTTGAGCACCTGTTGGGCGAATATCATTTCTGGCTCGGTTATGTGGCCTTTTACCTCGGCGATGGCCCGCGTGCCAAATCTGAGTTGTACAAGGCCGACTCGATGATCTTCCCGATCGACAAGCTCGGAACGGAGTTGCGTGCCCGCATCAGGCGTATGCAGGGAACCGTCACCTATTTCATCGACGCCAATGCCTTCAAAGCCCAAAATCTGTACAACGATGCCTACAAAGAATGGCTCCAAATTCCCGCCAAGGACAGCATAGAGTATGCCGTTGTGCTGCAATGCATGGGCCAAGCAGCTGGCCGCCTGGGCGAGTATGACAAGTCCGTTGACTTGTACCAGCAGTCGCTGGAAATCAGGGAACGCTTTCACGGCAAGTCCCATTGGCGGGTCGGCTGGACGTATTGGAATCTGGGGAATACGCAGATCTATGCCCGAAATTATGAAGAGGCCCACAAGGACTATGAAACGGCGTTGACCATTTTGAATGAGAAAACACCCGAAGACTACAAAACTATTGGACACATCACTGGCAATCTTGCCATGTGCTATTATTGGCTAGGGTTGTATGATGCATCGATTACAAGCTTCCAAAAAGCAATTTCAATTGGTGGCAAGCAATCAAAGGCTCCTACGGTAGAAATTGCGATCTGCTATTCCAACCTTGCGATGGCCTATGCAAAACAAAAACAATTTGCGAAATCACAGGCCGCGCTCGCCAAAGCCTATGAGATGGCCCATCAAAATGCGCTTACTGCTGGTGCCACCATGGCAGGGATCAGAGAAAATCATGCCTTTGTCCTCAACGAGATCGATGCATCGTCTGAGCAGGCGCTCAAAATGATTCAAACTGCCATCTGGGCCATTGCCCCTACCACAGACACGACGCTCTTGGATGTGTACCCCAGCGTTCAGGCCTCAGACTTCCCTGTATTGTTGCAAGAATTTGCCGTCTTCAAAGCTGACCTCATGCTCACCAAAGCCGACTTGATGCCACACAATGAGCAGTCGGCAACATCTCGGCAGCACTATCTTGATGTCAGTCTTAGAGGCTATGAACTCGCTGCAGCACTCGGTGATCGCCTACGGCTTACTTACGAAGATCAAGACGACAAACTGACAGTGAGCAATCGCGGCACAACCTACATCGGGGATGCGATGCGCTGCGCCTATCAACTTTGGACCATTACCAAGGAGGATCAATATATCGCACGCGCCTTTCAGCTCATGGAGCGCAACAAGTTTCAATTGTTACTGGAACTCTTCCAGAAATCGCAACTCCATGTGGCTGGCGAATTTGAAGACGCAGCGTTACAGGAATTGGACCAACTCAGACGCCGCTGCAACGAATTGGATTTTCTGTTGTCGCAACCCGCCACACCCACTGACTCGACAGGCCCTTTCCGCGCCGAGTTGCTTAAAAAACGGATGGATTTACGCCAATTAGAAGATTCGCTTCAAAGATCCTCGCAGCTGTTCAAAGCCGTCAATACGACGCAGCCGCTGGCCACGTTGGATTCGCTTTTGTCCTATTCTCAAAAATCCAAGCTCGCCGTTTTGAGCTACACCATCATTGACTCTGCATTGTTTGTGATCATGGCCGCTGATGGCAAGGCCACATTTCGGCAATCTACGTTGCCCGATCATTTTGCAGATAGCATAGCTGTGTGGACCAAAATTTGCCGAAAATTGGCCACCGAGCCACAAGCTATCCGCACGTTTGCCCGGCTGGGCCACGCGATTTATGAAATACTGCTAGGGCCTGAGCAGCGCCAATTGATAGCCTCAGCTACCGAATTGCTGATCATTCCAGATGGCATCTTGAGCAATCTCCCGTTTGAGGCCTTGCTGACCGAGGCGCCGCGCAAGGCGGTCTCGAGCTATGGCAAACTTCCCTATATGATCAGGAAGTATCAAATTCACTATGGCGCCTCGGCCAGCCTATGGCTTGCCCAACATAGTCTGCGCAAGGATGCCCCTAACCTGGAATGCCTGGGTGTGGCTTGGGGCGATGTCGGACGCGCCTCAGCCCCTGGTGTACTAGGCAAAATTCCCGCGCTCAGGGGTTCTAAGTTAGAAGTCGAGGCCCTACAAGCCCTTGTGCAGGGGCGCTACCTCTATGGACAAGACGCTACAGAGGCCGCCTTCAAGACCTTTGCGCCACAGTTTGGCCTTCTCCACCTCGCTTTGCATGCCCGGGCAGATGCCGATCCAGAAATCTTGTTTCCCGTTGTAGATGATCACGGCGAAGATGGCATACTTCAGTTCCATGAACTCTATCAAATGCGGCTCAAGGCCAGGCTCGCCGTTTTGAGTGCCTGCGAGACTGGCGTCGGCGAGCTGCAGCAAGGCGAAGGCATCCAGAGCATTTCGAGTGGATTTGCTGCGGCTGGCATCCCGACCTTATTGGTGAGCCTTTGGGAACTCGATGACCGATCGGGTATGCAGATTATGAAGAAGTTTTATGAAGGCATCGCCGCTGGACAACGGGTGGATCAAGCTTTGCGGCAAGCCAAACTCGCCTACCTTGAAACAGCAATTGGTTACGAAGCCTCACCCTATTATTGGTCCACCATGGTGCCCCTCGGCAATATGGAGCCCATTTCTCTGCAAGCCGCTCAAGGCGACTATCGCTGGAGTATATTGACAGGTACGGGCCTTCTATTGTGCATTTCTCTCATTTACAGCATCTACAAGAAAAAACGCAAAACGACATGAGTACTACAAGAGATTCAGGATTGAACAAGGATGGGAAACCCAAAAAGGCCTCCAAGGGCAGCAAGCCTTCCGTGAAGTTTGCGGGCCCAGGATTCGCTCGTGGCAAGCTCAGCTTGCAAGCCGATCGCACTTGGCTGGTCAATGGCAGCTGCATCAATGGCAACCCTACACGTAATTTCACCACAAAACTGCCTAATGGCATCAAGTATTATGGCGGCGGTGTGATCACAAGCCCGGCCGACACAGCGCTCTACTTGCCAGACAGTATCACAGTCGATCCCAACTTCATTTTTCCTTGGGATCCCACGAGTGACAATCCGCTACGCTTGGGCGGTGGCATCGTCTCGGGAATTATCATTGAAGGCGCGCAACGCATAGATGGTGGCCCCGACGTTCCCATTATGGCTCCCTTTTTGGTGACTGAGTGGGTCAATGGTGCTCCCTTTCGTATTACCGTAGAAGTACCATCAGCGCTAGGTGTGACCTTTTATCCCGGTGAAAGTGCATTTGCCTTGGTGATTGTCGATGCCGTCTCTGGTAAACCGATCATGCGGGCCGTCGCCAAGAGCGAAGGCAGCTGCCATGATCTGCCCGTCACCTGAAAATAAAATGCGCGCGTCGAGCGATTGCTGGACGCGCGCATTTGAAGATCGCCGCTTACAAAACAGACATTCTCAAGAATTGAAATCGATCTCGGTGTTGTCGCCGATGTTCACGCTATTGCTTTTGCCGCGCAACGAGGCGTCGTTGCCGATCACCGAGCCATCGAGTACGATCGACTCTAGTTGCGAATAGGCACCCAAAATCGAGTTGCGCACGATGCTATTGCGGATCACGGCATTCTCGGCGATCGCGACATTGGGCCCGATGATGCTGCCCTCAATCGTGCAATTCTCAGAGATATGCACGGGGTGTAGGATCACGCAGTTGGGGAAGTTGTATTCGGGGAAATTTTGGATCCGCTCCAACAAAGTACGGTTGGTTTGAAGTAAGCTTTCCTTTTGGCCGCAGTCAAACCAGTTATCGACCATGTGGGTGCGCAGCCGCATACCCGAGGCGATCATTTTCATGATGGCATCGGTAAGGTGGTATTCGTTGCGATCGCCGCGCTGCTTGTTGGCGATGAGATTTTGCAGAGCATCGACCAATGCGCTCACCTCCTTGATGCGGTAGATACCCACCAAGGCAAGGTTGCTTTTGGGAATGCGTGGTTTTTCAACGACGCTGGTCACAAATCCGTTTTCGTCGAGCATGGCCACGCCAAACTTGCGCGGATCGTCCACGACCTGCACGCCCACCGTGCTGGTCGGTGCCATCAACACACTCTTCAAATCCACGTCAAAAATGGTGTCGCCGAGCACGATCAGGATTTCCTGCGCGTCCATGAAGGCATTGCGCGCGACCCAAATCGCGTGCCCAGTGCCCTCACGTGGAGACTGGAGCACAAACTCCATGTTGATCTGCCCTTCGTAGCGGGTTCTCACAAACTCCTCGATCTTTTCACCGAGGTAGCCGATTACAAATACAAAGTCCTTGATCCCGACCGAGAGCAGGTTTTCAATGATATGTCCCAAAATGGGCTTGCCCGCTACCGGGATAAGCGGTTTGGGCTGTGTATGTGTATGTGGCCTGAGCGTGGTTCCCACGCCTGCCACCGGTATTACCGCCTTGATCATAGGCTAATGCGTTATTTCGCAAGATTTTGAGACGCAAATGTAAATGGGAATGGGCGTAACCGCAACAAAAAAGGCATTGGCTAGTAGCCAATGCCTTTTGAAAGGCTGCGTTTCAGCAATCCTTATTTGGTGCCTTCGCTCTTGGCGGCACCGTGGCCTGAGCAACCGGCTGCAGCTGACTTAGCGCAAGCTGGCTTAGCAGATGCGCCTGCATTGGCGGAAGTCGAAGTTGCACCACCTTTGGCGGTTTTGCTGCAACATGTTGGTGTGACGGGGCAATCCTTGGCTGTTGTGCCTGCATTGGAAGAGGTTGCAGTTGTGCTACCACCCATGGCTGTCTTGCTCGCGCAGCAAGCTTTGGCGGCAGAGCCACCTTGGCAAGCCTTCACGGTCGGTGCGGCGGCAGCCTTGCTGCTAGCAGCAGCATCAGATTGTGCAGATGCTTGGTTGAAAAAAAGCATTCCGCAGATCATCAGACTGCAAACCATCAAAATTTTGGAGATCGATTTCATATTTTTATATTTTCTAATGACAGATTTATACAATAACTCCTTAGCAAAGGCTAAGTTACGGAGCTTTCTCAGGACTTACAACCATACGTTGTGGCAAACTCATGCTAAAATTTCTTAAAATATCAGTCAATTTGCAGATCCAGAATATACTTGTCCCGCGCGCGGATCGTGACCTTGAGATCATTGAGCAAGCTCATGAGTCCAAACATGGTACGATTGATATAGATCGCATGCGCACTGCCACGGCCGCCATGCTTTTGCTGCACATCGCTGATCCGCCCGACCTCCATGCCAAACTTATAGAGACTGTCGAGGTAGCTGTC
>JANORP010000181.1:0-2414 GCA_031415375.1 Bacteroidota bacterium
AGCAAAAGGCAATTCGCTCGCGGGTTGGACCTCCTATGGCAAGAATGTGCGTCCGATCGCCGAGGCCGTGGCTGGAAAGTACAATTACGACACTGCGTACGTGGCGGCCTATATGCAAAAGGCGACCGATATACCCCTGCCCGAGCCAAAAAACGGCTGCGACGACGACGAATGGGAGCGCCGACGCGTGGCATGCGTGGCATGGGTGGATAGCGCGCGCGCCGATAAGAACCCCTGGCAATCGGCGAGCACGGCCAAAGCACTGGAAATCGGCGGTGTCGTCTACCACGAGAGCTACGACAGCGGAGATTGGTCGAGCTATAACCTCTCTGCCCGCGGACAGGGCGTTACCGGATATCAATTCCGCGCTCCCGGCGAATGGTTCTCCGAGCTTTACGCCGCTTATTACACCAAAAAGATGAAGCCGAGCCACCCAGCGTACGAATGGCTGCAAACCCTCTAACTCAGGAGACAACGTATGTCCTTGTTCCGATCAACCAACATAAGCTGCCCCAATTGTGGGGAAACCGTGAACATGAGTGGAGTCGGTAGCGTCAATGCCGATCGCCGGCCCGATTTTCGGGACGCCATTCTGGAATCGCGATTTCAGGACGAAACGTGCCCCAATTGCCAGACAACCTTTCGTTTGGCGCCCGAGTTCAACTATCTTGATGTCGGCCGTAATCAATGGATCGCCAGTCTTCCCGCGTCCCGGATCCGGGATTGGATCGAACTCGAAGACCAGGCGAAGGTGAGTTTCGATACTTCCTACGGATCGAAAGCTCCGCATGCAGCGCGGGATATCGGGGACGACCTGGGCGTGCGCCTGACTTTCGGCTGGCCGGCGCTACGCGAAAAACTTCTCGCCCGACAGCACGCCATGGACGATGCCGCCCTGGAAATGCTGAAGCTCGAAACGATCCGACGCGTTCCTTCGGCACCGCTTGCCGAAGGGATCGAATTGCGCCTGGTCGAGGTCACGGACGAGATATTGACCTTTGTCTGGATCGATGCGGAGAGCGAAGAAGTGCTCGAAACACTTCAGGTGCGGAGGACTTTGTTGGATGCAATCCTTGAAAATGCCGAAGCGTGGCAAGGCATTCGCGATCAATTGACCGACGGCCCCTTCGTCGATATGCAGAAGCTCTTTATGGGACAAGGCCGCGCCGTCGCTTGAGCTGCGTTGGGCATGGTTGAGGTATTGAAAGCGTAAGTCCTTTGAGGGGCCAATCGAAGGTAACCGTGAGTGAATGCAGTTGCATGTTAAGCCGCGAGGCAGAAGCGGTGACGTCTAAATTCGGGAGCGACACGAAGTGATCGCAGCGAACGGAGTGTTCCTAGCAAACAACCGTGCCCCTCGCACAACAATGGTGTGTTTCAAATGACCAATCAAGAATGCAAGATCGTTGATCGTAAAGTTGGATTGCTCAAGCCCGCGAAAAAGCTTGGCAGCGTCTCGGAGGCATGCAAAGTCTTCGGCTACTCAAGAGATAGTTTCTACCGATTTAAAGAGCTCTATGAGACCGGTGGTGATGAAGCCCTCAAGGAAATTTCCAAGAAGAAGCCCGTCGCGAAAAATCGATGCGAACCGGCAATCGAACAAGCCATTCTCAAGATGGCATTTGAGCAACCGGCCCATGGGCAAGTTCGCGTTAGCAACGAACTGAAGAAGCAAGGACTTTTGATTTCGCCAGGTGGCGTACGAAGTGTGTGGCTTCGGCATGACCTGGAGACTTTTAAAAAGCGACTCAAAGCGCTCGAAGCTCGTGTTGCACAGGATGGAGGTGTACTTACCGAAGAACAAGTTATAGCGTTGGAAAAGACGCGTAAAGAAGACGAAGCGCAAGGTCAGATTGAGACCGAACACCCAGGGTATTTGGGCGCCCAAGATACGTTTTACGTTGGGACCATCAAGGGAGTCGGACGCATCTATCAGCAAACATTTATCGACACGTATTCGAAAGTTGCATTTGCCAAGCTATATGATCGCAAGAATGCACTCGTTGCTGCCGATATGCTTAATGACCAAGTGATACCTTTCTTCGAAGAACAAGATGTTCCGATGCTTCGCATCCTAACCGATCGAGGCACTGAGTACTGCGGAAGCCCAGAGCATCATGAGTACGAACTCTATCTTGGTATCGAAGAGATCGAACACACAAGGACCAAAGCGCGAAGCCCACAGACGAATGGAATCTGTGAGCGTTTCCACAAGACAATGCTTCAAGAGTTCTATCAGATCGCATTTCGAAAGAAGCTCTACGAATCGATAGAGCAACTTCAGCATGATGTTGATCGATGGATTAAGAGCTACAATGAAGAGAGGCCACACTCAGGGAGGTTCTGCTTTGGCAAGACGCCAATGCAAACGTTCCTCGATTCGAAACAGTTAGTCGAACAAAAAATGCTCGACC
>JANORP010000182.1:0-8092 GCA_031415375.1 Bacteroidota bacterium
CATGCGTGACCCGATACCCGCTGTCGGAATGCCTGCGGTGATCTGCGTCCAGGTGTTTCCGGCATCGCTAGACCGATAAAACTCAGCGGGTGTGATCATGCGCGTGGCATAGAGCACGGTGGGATCGCTGGGCTTGAAGCGGATGTCGCGAAAGTCGCCCGCGACGCTGCGCAATGTCCATGAGGAGCCCGCAGTGGTGGTCTTGTAGATGCCACCACTTGTGGCGGCGATGATGGTATTGGGATCGCTGGGATGCATGAGCATCACGCCCACTTTCACATTGCCCATTCCAAAATTGATCTGCTCCCAGCTTGCGCCGCCATCCAAGGACTTGAAAACTCCGAGTCCGGGGGCATCACCGCCATCGCGGTCGCCTGAGCCTATATAAATGGTATTGGGAACGGTGGGATGGATCAGGATGGAAGAAACGCCCAACCATGGGAGATTGTTGCTCAAGTTGGACCAGGTGCCGCCGTCGTTGGTGGTTTTCCAGAAACCACCGTTTGCCGCGCCTGCATAGATAGTCGCTGCATCGGTCGGGTGAAAGGTCAAGGCATTCACACGGCCCATGCCCGTGGGTTGCCCCGTGTTGTTGGCGGGGTAGGTGTTGGCCCCGAGAGAGGTCCAAGTGCCCCCTGCAGACCGCATGGTGGCAGATTGAGCCTCATAAGCACGCATGTAGCGGCGATATTCCTGGTACACATGCTCTGGTCGCTGCAACCTCCCGTCGGGTTGCACGAGGGTTTGGTGGATGTATTCCCAGCGCTTGAACACTTTGTAGCCGTTGCCTTTGGTGTCTGTGCGGCCTTCCCAGTAGCGGTTAAAGTCCTCCTGAAGCGACTTGAAGTCCTCGTCGGGATTTTGCATCCGTTCGAGCCAGTTCTTTTCAGGTTGCTGGGCAAAGCCCAAAACCACGAAACTCATCGCTATAACGATGGCCACCCAATTTTTGAGTGGTGTAGTATATCGATTTTTCATTGAACAGTCAATCTTGCACATAAAATTGCAAAAGTAAGCACAAAGATGGCTTCATAAATGGCTTTGCTATCGAATTTGAATAATTTTGCGCAAGAACCATTGTGCTCCGCTTGCTGCATGCGCTTTGTTGGCGACTTCAGCCTTACCGCCCGCTTTCCAGCAAAGACAAAGGCCCTATGGGATGGGTGTACGGTCACAATGGTGGGCTGCTGCCCGGATGCCATGGTTGTGAGTAGTAGGAGGGATGCCTGACTTTGCATGCGGTGTCGGAATCTTCTTGCGGTGTTTTGGTGGGGCTTTTCATGTTGCTGGGATTGGTAATTCTCGGGAATCTTTGGATTGGCGCAGCCGATTTGGGATTTCATTGAGATCCTTGGTGCAGGAGCTCAGGGTGTAGATTCAGTCTTTGTCCGATTCTTCCACAAAGCCCATCATCAGCTCGATATTGCCCGACAATGGGTTTGGACTTTGTCCCGTTCCAGATGCACCTCAAGCACCCTGCCCTCGCTCACACGCTCAAACTCGGCCACAGCTCTGCAATTGTCGCAATTTGATTCATCTCTCAAAGACGTAAGAATGGGTGAAGGTCAAATGGGCCACCTGGGGTTTGAACGCTGATATTCTTGATATTCAGGTGTGTGAATTCTTCCTTCTTCATTGTATTGAGTACGCTACGTGCCGGAAATACTTTCTCGATCTCTGCTTTCATTGACATGGTGTTGATCATTTTCTTTCCAAACACATATTTAAAATCTTTCCACTTTCCTTCGAATTTAGGATCGGTTGACTGGCTTGCGAATTTAGGGGCCTTCGATTTTTTTGTGAAGGATTCGATCCTGCCCAATAGATCCACCAAGTCGGCATGCTTGAAATTGGTCATATCGAGGGCAACCCCGTTTTCTTTCAGTTTGCTATTGTAAGCCTTGATGATGATGGCATCAAACTCATTCTCGGGCAGCATGATGGCAATGTCCACATCATCGGCATTGGGATTGCGCAATGCTGAGCCTTGAATCCGGATGTCATCGACGGGGCATCCCACGGCCTTTACTGCGGCTTTCAGCTCATCCCGAAATTTGTTGAACTCGTCCAAGTCACGAAACTTTGAAGGATAGCCGCGTGCCTGTACCAAGCGGGCATATTCCATTTGGTTCATCATATCGGCTGCGGTAATCCGCTTGGCGTCCCGATTTGCGACAAAGATTAAATCCTCGATTTCTTTCTGGCTAAAATTGAGGGACCTTGACTTATCCAACAACATTTTGACGTCGGTCTCGGTATAGAACATGGGTCCAAAAGTTTCCGCCACGGGCAGCATGCGAGCCTTCACATCGCTGCGCAGCCTGACTGCTTCCCTGATCGCAGGATTGTTGAGAGAGAGCGCAAATAGCCCAGACGCGATGGCCATGCTGGACAAGACGCGGGTGATCCGTCCGATCTTTTCCCCACGTGGGAGCTCTGAAACCAAGATGTCATTGATTTGATCGACTGCCACCTCACTCAGCACCAAGGCTGTGGCACCGTTCAAAGTGACATCTGTATAGAGGAAAAAATTGCCCAGTTTGGTCAATTGCAAGGCTTCATTGCCCGACTTCAGCGCTTTGAAGGCGGCTGCTCCCCCGATGATGCTGCTCACCAAGGAAAGGATGTCCAAAGTGACTTTCGTTTGGCTGATGGTTGCATTCTGGAATTCGTCGGCCAAGTCCAGCGTGGACGAAATGCCGTTGGTAGCTGCGGCAGCAAGCAACAAATAGGGCGCAGCCAACTGTGCGCCCGGCACAAGCGCTGCGGTAAGTCCTGCAAGGGAAAGCCCCAAGGAGGCCCATCCTGCAATAGAAGATGCGGATTCCATCAAGGATTGCCCACCCGTTGGCAAGGTTTGCTTTATCGTGGGATAACCCTGCTGGTTGGGATTGATTTGCAGGCTGATGGCTCCTTGCTCATATTTGTTGGTTTCCGCAAAATCCTTCAACACTTCCTCTATGGAGGATCCTCCGTATTCCCTGCGTGGAGCCATGGCAGTGAAGTCTGCCAAGAGGAATCTAGAGGGGTCTTTTGCTGATTTTCCCAAGTACAAGACGAGGGGTTGGGTTGCGGCTGTAACCTTGTTTTGGCCCTGCCAAGCTTGGTCGAGGGTCAGAGCTGCTTGCACGGGGACTTCCGTGCCCGGCAGGAAGTGGTCCATGGTGGCATCCACTTGGCCCAAGTATTGTTTGAATACAGCTGCCTGTTGGGGATCTTTTTCTTCAAGTCCCATTGCCTGAAGCTCCATGCTTGCGCGATAAGTCTCCAATGCTGTATTGCCTAAGGTTGCGGACTGATCTGTCGTCAAGCCAATGGCGGAGATGTCAGTTGCCGGCCTCGCCCAGACCGTACGTGTCATGATCTGGATATGGGTTTTGCCGCCTTCCAACGCATGGCGGATGTAGCATTGGAATGTGTACATTCCCTCTGAAGGAGGTGTGAAATTGAAAAATTGTTGATTGTTTTCTTGCTGGATATTCATTTCAAGGCGGTTGCGAGGCGAGGTGCTCAGGATAGCACGCTCCATAAAGGGCTGACGGTAGGTGGAACCCATTGGATTCATGGTGGCAACGGTTTCAGCATGGCTCACTTTGAAAGGTTGGCCGACCAAGGGGTAGATTCCCGATGGACCTTCGACGCGCAGATGGTTGGTTCCAAATTGAGGGTCATTTACAGCCAATAGATCGTTCTCGCCGCCATCACGCGGTGTAGATGTAAGTACTTCACCCGCGTCGGAATTCGGTTCATTGCCCAAGATCCAAGTCAAGGCTGCAAACAATCCTCCTACGAAATTTTGAGGTTGTGCATTCATGGCATGATAGAGATCCTGGACCAGGTCTGAATGGTAGGTGTCTGCATAGGCCTGCTTGATTTTGCCGATGTAAGCTGCGTCTTTGAGGAAGAAAACACCATTGACTTCGTACTCGTCCACCGATTCTTGATCTTGGATCTTGGAGAAAATCGCCCTTAGATCTCTCGCGCTCGACTCGGGCGTTGAAGGGGCGGCTAAATTATTGGGTAGCCCCATCTGCAACGGTGCCATAGCAACCTGAAAGGGTGCTTCTTCACCGCTGCTTGCCGTAAGTTGGAATGTCGGCGGGGAGAATTGCTTGGTGCCACCTTCCTTTTGACCTCCATCGACTACTTGCGGAATTTGTTTTTGGGGAGAGTGATTGTGCTTTTCCATCGGCGCGGTAAATCGGGGTGATTTCTAAAAAGTGATTTCAAAATGTTTGATTCAAAATTCTGATCACGATGGAAGAAGTACCATACGCAGTTCTGCGTATATTCATAAAGTGGCTGCAGAAAAGCAGTGTAAACATCTCTTCGGAGTGGTTGGCAACCAGTCTTTATTCTTCTTTTCGCAGGCTACTGTCTGTAAATCATCGTGCGGAATCCCATTGATCTCATGGTGGGATTTCTAGATACTCTGATCGATCTAGGTATCATCGATCAGATGTGGGCATCGCTAAAACCTCATCAAGCAAGGCGCTTCGTTTTTTTTGAGCCGATGTTCACTGCCGCAAATGAGGTGATTTTAAAAAAAGAACTGGGCAACACAGTCTCCTAGGTATTTAGAGGTTCCCATGAACCTTACCAAACACCACTCAGATGTGCATGGGCAGTCTCGCAACCAATTGGTTTTGGTCAAGAAATTGTAGGCAGCTGCTAGGTCGGTTTGTGGCATTCTGCTTATCATTTAGAAATGCGCAGCAGAAGAAGTTTTTGGCGCACAGAAACAATCGCTTACAAGTCGTGTTTAACGTTTGTGTTTAAATATTAAACGAAGTTGAATATGAAACGCTCTGAACTGAAATTCGGTCTCTTGATGCTCCTCGGCTTTATGGCCTTCTTTTTCGCGATGAAATGGTTGGGGCTATATACCAACATCAATCTTCGAGGATTCAACATCTTGATTCACGCTACGTTTGCCTTCCTGTCGATGCGCGCATTCAGGTTTCAAAACCCCGACCCCTTTGAGTTTTTCACCACGTTTGCAGTCGGTTTTCGCACTTCTATGGTCGCCGTATTGGGGTTTGCCCTTTTCCAATTCATTTATTTGCAGTTCTTGAATCCGGGTTTTATGGACTATGTGCATCAAAATGCACTCATGGGCAGCTACTTGACACCTGCCTTCGCCTCGATTTTTTTGGTAATTGAGGGTTTGGGCGTGACCATTTTCGCATCTTACATAGGAATGCGCTACCTTACGATTACGGAAAAGGTGCCGCCGCTATCTTGAGTGTTGGTGCTGGAGCGCCACCGTTCAAAGCGCTCGTTGGTTTCCTCAGCTGAAAACACGTCCCATTTTCGACGTTAAATCAATTGCTATGAACGTTTTACTCACCGGAGCTACCGGATATATTGGTCAGCACCTCTTGCGAAGCCTGCTTGCTGCTGGGCATCAAGTGACCTGTTGCGTGCGCAACCCATCCTCCTTTCGCATCCCCAAGGGTGCAGAGGGGCAAGTTTCCCTTTTCAAAGTTGATTTTGTGAAGATGCGCGATGCGCGGCGCATACCTGGTACCTATGACGTAGCCTACTACTTGATCCACTCGATGGCTGCTTCCACAGATTCCTTCGATGACATGGAAACGCGCAGCGCAGAGAATTTTTTGAAGCTCACCCAGGATGCCAAGTTGCAGCAAATCATCTATTTGAGCGGCATCACCAACGATGATGCGCTGTCCAAACACTTGAGTTCTCGTTTGCATGTGGAAGAGGTCTTGCGGGCTGGGACGGCAGCCGTGACGGTGCTGCGCGCGGGGATCATCGTCGGCGCCGGGAGTGCATCGTTTGAACTGATCAGGGACATCGTCGAGAAATTGCCTATCATGATTACGCCCAAATGGCTCAAGACGCGCTGTCAGCCGATTTCCATAGGAAACGTATTGGAATTTCTCGTCGGCGTGGCCCTGCAACCACGTTTTTTTGATCAAAGTTTTGACATCGGTGGGCCCGATATCCTCAGTTATAAGGAAATGCTGCTGGCATTTGCCAAGGTGCGGGGTTTTAGGCGCACGATCCTTACGGTCCCGGTCATGACGCCGCGACTCTCGTCCTATTGGTTGTATTTTGTGACCTCGGTTTCCTATCCCTTGGCGGTAAATCTAGTCAACAGTATGAAGGTGGATGTGATCTGTGCGCCCAACGACTTGGCGAGCGTGCTTCAGATCCAGCTTATTCCTTATGAAGAAGCGATCGTGATGGCCTTGAGCCTTTATGAAGGCGATGGATTGTTTTCAAGTTGGAAGGATGCCTTGAGCTCGAGCTACGCTGGGCCAGGCCTGGAAAAATTCAAAGGCGTACCTAGTTTTGGTTGCCTGAGTGACCGTCGTGAACGTGATATCAGCGGGCACCGCGCACAGGTACTGGAAAATATCTGGGCCATCGGTGGGCAGCGTGGATGGTACTATGGCAATTGGCTCTGGCGGATTCGGGGCTTTATCGACAAGCTCATGGGTGGCGTGGGCGTGCGCCGAGGCCGCACCAACGACAACATGATCGAGGCGGGTGATGCATTGGATTTTTGGAGGGTCATGGACGCAGACCATCAGGTGGGGCGCTTGCTGCTCTTTGCCGAAATGAAATTGCCTGGCGAGGCCTGGCTGGAATTTCAAATCCAATCCACACCGCAAGGGGAGAAGCTCGTGCAGACAGCGACCTTCAGGCCCAAAGGATTGCTCGGCAGGCTGTACTGGTATTCGGTGGTGCCCTTTCATTTTTTTGTATTCAATGGCATGATCCGCAACATCGTGGCCTTTCGGCCGAAACATGTGAATGGCGCACTGGTGGCGATAGATTGATCCGTCCATCTATGCACCCATTTATGCACCAAATCCTGTCGCGAATCTCTATATCTTGGCGCTTGGCTTCGGGTTGTAACCTACGCTCTATTTGTGAACTTAAATCTGATTTGCGATGAAATTCAAGTCGTTGTATTTGCTTACAGTATTGTGCCTGCTGCTCACCGCCTGCTCACAGGAGGAAGCTGATCCGATAGATTATTATTTCTGCGCCACGAGTGGCACAGGCGACGAGCAGTGGAGCTTGTATGTCGATGGTGATTTGATCGGCCAACTTCCCAGATTAAACGCTGTTCCTAACTGTGGCAACACGGTAGCTTTGTCGGGGCTGCTACATGTTTCCCTGTCGCAATTGCGTCACCAATACGAGGCCAAAGACGCACAGGGCACCGTGCGCTCAGCGGGCTATTTCAAATGTATAGAGAATGAGAATGTGCAAAAATCCAAAGTTGGCGGTGGCATCGGCGGCTCGTCACTAGCCTGGAGTTGCGATTTGGTGATCATGTCGTTTTTTGAGTGAGGATCGTTGTTCGCTTGGTCACAAGCTCGAGGTGTTGAATCCATCTTTGCGATTCAGCCTTCGATCCTTCATCGTATTTTCCGCAAAAGCACCTCCAGCCGATTCCCTTGAGGACTTAGCTGGAGGTGTTCTGTCATCTTACAACGCAAATCTTAATATGCGCAAGGGGGAAGTACCCCTAGGTTAATATTTCAGACCGTGATGCTTCACTGGAGGAGTACTTGTTGAGTCCCAATCGCCGCTTGCGCTTCGAGGTACCTTCACAATGACGCACCCTGACGGAATCGTGCTTGCGGAGTGTACCCATGGTAATGCATCTTTTACGGCACCTATGGTCATACCCATCATGCTTGGAGGTGTTTTTGTGAAGCCCAGTCTTGAGACTCTGGCCCAATGACCTTTGGAAAGGGCGCCAAATGATCTCATTCTCCAAGAATCGTTTCTTGGCACCATGGGACTTACAACGCCAGCCGTGTCAACGTGCCAAGCTTCATAAAACCTGGTCAAACGATCAGGAATTGCAACCCCGCCAACGTGAACTCCTGTACATTCCAACAGACTCTCTTGGATGATCCAACCATCCCGGCCCGTTGTGCTGAAATCCACATTCCATTCAAATTCTCCATCGTCCATCCAAAGTGCATAGCTACCTTTCCAATCCACCTTGGTATAAACTGGCGGACTAGGAAGGGGACCCGTGGCTGGTTCAAATTCGCTCCCATCTTTGCCTGGCGTTTTTGAAGGATCACGCACATCGATCGGC
>JANORP010000183.1:0-2042 GCA_031415375.1 Bacteroidota bacterium
CTCGGCCACCCAGGCTTCGGCAGCCGCACCCGTGACGGCCTCGACGCGACGAACACCGGCTGCGACGGCGGACTCAGCCACAATTTTGAACAAGCCAATGTCGCCGGTTCGTTTCGCGTGCGTACCACCGCACAACTCGACAGAATAGGCGTGTGCTTCGTTAGCGTGCGTTGTGCCCATGGACAGAACGCGCACTTCGTCGCCGTACTTCTCGCCAAATAGCGCCATGGCCCCGGCCTTGATGGCCGCTTCAGTATCCATCAGGCGCGTGGTGACGGGTTCATTGGCGCGCACCTCGGCGTTCACTTGGTCCTCGATGGCGCGAATATCCTCGGCGGAAATCGCTTTGTTATGGCTGATGTCAAATCGCAAGCGATCAGCCGACACCAGCGAGCCTTTTTGTGTGACGTGCGCGCCCAACGTGCGGCGCAAAGCGGAATGTAACAAGTGCGTGGCAGAATGATGACCGCGAATGGCTGCGCGGCGCTTGCCATCAACGTTGAACGCAGCTTCGTCGCCAACCGCAACGCTGCCTTTGGTGACGGTGCCCAAATGCACAAACACCGCGTCGGCCTTCTTTTGCGTGTCGGTGATGATGATCTCGGCTTTGCCGCCCGCCGTGACAATCACGCCGGTATCGCCTACCTGCCCGCCCGATTCCGCATAGAACGGCGATTGGTTGGCGACCACGGATACCGCGTCGCCTTGCTGGGCTTGGTTCACCGATGCACCGCCGACCACAAGCGATGAAATGCGGCCTTCGGCGGTTTCGGTCGAGTAACCCAAGAAGTCGGTTGCACCGACTTTATCTTTCACCTCGAACCAAATTTTCTCGGTGGCTGCATCGCCCGACCCGGACCACGCCTTGCGCGCTTCGGCGCGCTGACGTTCCATGGCCGCATTAAAGCCATTCATGTCCACGCCGATGTTGCGTGCGCGCAAAGCATCTTGCGTGAGGTCCAATGGAAAACCATAGGTGTCGTAAAGCTTGAACGCCACTTCGCCCGACAGCTTTGCGCCGGTGGAGACGTTTTTGGTTTCCTCATCAAGCAATTTCAACCCGCGTTCCAGCATCGACTTAAAGCGGGTTTCTTCCAGCATCAAGGTTTCGGTAATCAAGGCTTGGGCGCGCTCCAACTCGGGGAAGTGCTGGCCCATTTGCGCCACCAGCGCAGGCACCAGGCGGAACATCATGGGGTCGGTGCAGCCCATGAGGTGCGCATGACGCATGGCGCGGCGCATGATGCGGCGCAACACATAGCCGCGCCCCTCGTTACTGGGCAGCACGCCATCGGCAATCAGAAAACCCGTGGCGCGCAAATGATCGGCAATCACGCGGTGCGAGGCTTTGTGCGGGCCTGTGGGGTCGGTCTTGGCGGCTGATGAAATGGCCGCAATCAGCGACTTGAACAGGTCGATGTCATAGTTGTCGTGCACACCTTGCATCACAGCGGCGATGCGCTCGAGCCCCATGCCGGTATCGACCGAGGGTTTGGGCAGGTTGATGCGCTCGGTTGCACTGACCTGCTCGTATTGCATGAACACGAGATTCCAAATTTCAATAAAGCGGTCGCCTTCGGCGTTGTCGCTTCCCGGTGGGCCGCCCGGAATTTTGTCGCCGTGGTCATAGAAAATTTCGGTGCAGGGCCCGCAGGGGCCGGTATCGCCCATGGCCCAGAAATTATCGGATGTGGGAATGCGGATGATGCGGCTATCGGGCAGGCCTGCGATTTTGCCCCACAGCTTGGCGGCTTCTTCATCGGACGAATGAACCGTGACGGTAAGTTTATCTTTGGGGAGGCCGTAGTCGCCGGTGATGAGTTGCCAGGCGTGTTTAATGGCTTCTTCCTTGAAGTAATCACCGAAAGAAAAATTGCCCAGCATCTCGAAGAAGGTGTGGTGGCGGGCGGTATAGCCAACGTTATCCAGGTCGTTGTGCTTGCCGCCGGCGCGCACACACTTTTGCGAGGTGGTGGCGCGGCGGTAGGGGCGCGATTCATTGCCGGTGAAAACGTTCTTAAATTGCACCATGCCGGCGTTGG
>JANORP010000184.1:0-5453 GCA_031415375.1 Bacteroidota bacterium
GAGATTGAACGCATCAAGCTGGAGGACGGGATTCACTTGCATGAACAAACCAAGGTACACTTGATCAACTACGCCAATGGCACGAAGCGACCGTTGGTGAAGCCATTTTTGCTTGTGATCGCACGAGATACGAGCCATGCCCGCGAGTTGGTGAAGCGCATCGAGTCGCCTGAGTTCTTCAAGGGCGAATACAACGGCAAGGTGATCCAAGTGGATAGCAGTGCCAAGTCGGCTGCCGATGAGGAGGAGATGATCGGCCGATTGCTGAAGGTGGAGCATACCGACGAGCCGACCGAGATCGTGGTACACGTGAATATGCTCAAGGAGGGCTGGGATGTGACCAATCTTTATACCATCGTGCCCTTGCGGGCAGCCAATGCGCGTATTCTGATCGAGCAGTCGATCGGGCGGGGCCTGCGCTTGCCATACGGGATGCGCACCGGAGTGGATGAGGTGGATCGCTTGACCATCGTCGCACATGACAAGTTTCAGGAGATCATCGATGAGGCAAATCGTAAGGATTCGCCGCTGCGCTTGCGGGCGATTGTTTTGGATGGGGAGGAAATTGAGCGCAAGATCGTGGCAATTGAAAATACGAGCAATACCGAGGAGGTTTTGCGCACCCGCAAGGAAGGCGAGCAGCAATTGGTGATCCCCGGCATTGACCTCGGGCATAGTACGCGCAATGCGACCAATAGCAAGGTAGCTCAGGCAGCCTTGGAAGTGATCCAAGCCATGAGCAAGGAGACGGGGCTGGCCCCGACGACCCGGAGCTTGAGCGCGGAGGCGGTGCAAGAAGAAATTGTGAAGCGCACCTTGCAAAAGGTGGGCGGGGTGCAGCTTGTGATCGAGGGTGCGGCAGAAAAACCCGATGTCGTGGCGATTGCCGCTGAGGTCACGCAGCTCGTGCAGGCACAGACGATCGACATTCCGCGCATCACGGTGGTGCCGCGTGGGCAATCGCGGTTTGTGTTTTCAGACTTTGACCTGGACACGGCTGGGATCAATCCCAAGCCCATGGACCGCAACATCCTCACGCGGGAATTGCGTAGCCCCAAGGAATATACGGTCATCGCCAACTACCACGGCGATCATGAGCCGCGCGTGGAAAACCATATCGTGCGCCGCATCATGGACTATCCCGATGTGGACTACCAACAGACGGCTGCCTTGATGTACAAACTCACGGGGCAATTGCTTGGCTACCTAGAGCAATCCAACTCGCCGGATGAAGCCGCGCAACTGATCCGTGACAACGAGGTCTTGCTGGCGAAGTACATCTACTTGCAGATGAAGCAGCATTTCCACGTGGAGAGCGAGGGCGGCTTTGAGACGCGCGTCTTGCAAGGCTATGACAAGCTCAGGCCGAGCGCTTTCACGGTGACGCCTGAGATGGTGCTGCACTTTCGGGAGATGCCCGAGCGGGTCTCGGAGATACGGCGGTATGCGTTCAAGGGGTTCAGCAAGTGCCTATACCCCTTGCAGAAGTTTGATACGAAGCAGGAACTGATCCTGTCGCGCGTGCTGGAGCGGGATAGCTTGAAGTGGTTCAAGCCCGCGATCGGGCAGTTTCAAATTTTTTACAACGATGGGCTTACGCAGCGGCAGTACAACCCTGATTTTGTAGCTGAGACGGCGACGGAGGTCTTGCTGATCGAGGTGAAGGAGGATGGGGAGCTGGAGGATGCGGTGGTTTTGGCGAAGCAGCGGGCGGCGGAGCTGTATTGTGAGCAGGCGAGTGACTTTGCGGTGGCGCATGGCGGGAAGCGGTGGCGGTATTGGATTTTGGGGGCTTTGTCTGTGAATGAGGGGATGGGATTGGGGTGAGGATAGTTACGAATAGTTGGGTTTGAGATTCTTGGTCAAAAATAAATTCTAAGTCATATGAGCGAGATTTTGCGTATTCTACATCTTACAGATTTTCATTACAGCAGTGACCCGCAATACGGTCATAAGCAAGAAAAATACGTTTCAGCACTGTTGGATGAAATAAAGAAAAATGGCGGAATAGATATGTTCATATTTTCTGGGGATCTTGTATGGTCGGCCAGTAATTCCAAAGACTTATTAGCCGCAAAAAAAATGTTAGTTGATCGTGTAATGAGTGGTTTCAAGATTCCCAATGACCATTTCCTAATCTGTCAAGGAAATCATGATGTGGATTGGGAGAGGTCTTATGAACCGCTTAATACACACATTGAATCCCGAATAGATTCTCTGGCAACCCTCAATGCTTTTGCCAAAGACCTCAATTCAGAAGAGTTCAAAGATAGCTGTAGACATCTTGAGCCCTACGTCTCCTTTGTGGAAAATTCAATCAAACCTGCATATTTCCGAGATGGTGACGAGCTTAACAACATGTATTCCATTCATCGTCGCGAAGTTGGTGGCTATCAGATGGGTTTCATTACAATCAATAGCGCTTGGCGTTCGATTAAGTGGCCTGGAAAGTCTGGGGAAAATGGCAATCTCCTGTATCCAACTACGCTGCTTGAGCAGGCTTTGATGAAAATCAAGGATTGCCGATTTAAAGTGCTTGCTATGCACCACCCGTTAAAATCATTCAGAGGATTCAATGAATGGGCGCTGGAGGATTTGATTTACGACAACTTCGATATGGTGCTTTCAGGCCATGAACATAAACCTAGAAGTGCCATGCACAATACCACCAATGGAGGATTGGTTCATTTTGCTGGTGGAGCCACTGTAGCTGGGCAGGATTCGATTATTTCGGGAACACTTATCAATTGGAATTTGGAGAAGTCAATGGTTCGAAGCCAAACGATTATCTACGATCAGAATCGGCTGCATACATATTTAGAGGGCGAAGTCAAGTCGCAATTTCCCGTAAACGATATTAAGAAAAAGGCCAATCGGCTCAGGCAGACAATCAGGAAACGTTGGAATGAGGAGGTAAGCAATGCAAACAATCTCTTCGTTTCGTCTTTTGACGCTGAGAAAGGAAGAGACTTCCTTTCCTTGTTTTCCGAGCCAGTGTTGGATGTACGCAATCCTAGTGCACTTGGCGATAGTGAACAAAAAAACACTAGAGTTTCTCTCGATTCAATATTGAATTCCATCGAAAATTACGTAATTCTTGGGAAAGACAAGTCCGGAAAAACTTCTTTACTGAAAAAGCTTCAAATTGAGATCCTTGGAGGCTTTCGGGAGACGGGTGCGACGGCCTTCTTTTTCGATGCTTCCGAGTACGCAAAAGCGAAAGGGGACAATCTTTTCCGGAGGATCAAAGACTATTTTAGCAGCAACGAGAAAGACACAAAAGTATTGTTGAATTCAGGAAAATTCAACCTCCTAATTGACAATCATTCCAAAGAATTCAAAGGGGTCGTTGATCAAATTCGACATTTGGTTCAGGAGCACCCCAGAATTCGATTGATACTTTGTTCAAGCTATTCGACGTCCAAAATACTCGAATCGTATGAGATTGAACACGTTAAGGCAGCAAAATTATACCTTTGTGATATTTCTAAACAGCATATTCGGCAATTAACTAACAAATGGCCCAATATCAATTCTGATAAGAAAGATGAGATTGTGGACAAGATTTACCAGATAACCAAAAGGCTATCTATCCCTTTCAACTATTGGTCCGTATCCCTCTTATTATGGGTGTTTGAGCGATCAAGTGACTCCAACTACCATAACAATATGGATATTGTTAATCTATACGTTGACTCATTGCTAGAAAAGGAACAACTTGCGTTAAATAAGACAACTCCCTTTAGCTTTGAAAAATACAAAGAGTATCTCGCGAATTTGGCGCATTTCTTGTTGGAGTCGCATTCACAATCACAATACAGAGCCTCTATGGGCGAAATCGTCGCTTTCACCGAGGCTTATTTGAGACGTAACAAGAGGAATGTCATTGGCCCCAATGAGATTTGGGAGTACGTCACGCAAAAGGGGATTTTGGTCGAAAAGGGGGTAAATTCATTTACCTTTCGCTTGCGAGGAGTCTTTGAATATTTCATAGGGTTCTATATGTCGCTAAATAAGGAATTCCTATATCAAGGGGTTTTGAATGATAAGTCCCTTTTTCTTTCTTATAAGAATGAAATCGAATTCTATGCAGGATTACAGCCGAAGGATGACAAGCTTATTAAGGCATTGCATTTACGGCTCAAAGAACATTTTTCCCTTGCCCTTGACAAATACAATCCGTCAGATTTGGGTATAGACCAAATGCTACATTCGAAAGTGACCGAAGTATTTGACATGACTGAGCATGTAAAGACGTTAATCGGCGACAAACCCATGTCTCCGCAGGAGCGAGATAATCTGGAAGCCGAAAGCATGACTAGTTTTGACTCAGGTGACATGGACATCGAAGTCAAAATCAAGGAAGTGTTTGAGATTTCAGATGATATACAGCCAGATATTTTGGAAAAAATCCTGTTTTTGGTTTCTAGAGTTTTTCGAAATCTTGACGGGATTGAGGACCCCGATCTTCCAGTACAGGTATTGAGTGATATTATTGATTGTGCCTGCGCTTGGGGGTTTTCATTGATTGATGAAGCCATCGACCCGTCAAGCTTCGCACATGAAGAAGTGGAAAAGTATGGCTCCAAAATTCTTGCCATACTTGCAAATTACATTCCAGTAATCGTGCAGGTCTACCTCTCTGATGCGGTAGGGCATATAACGCTTGAAAACGTGGTATTAGAGTTAATTGATCTATACCGGAAGGATAAGGATCACAATCAATACCGATTGTTTTTGCTTTATTTCATTTTGATCGATCTTGACCCAAGTCGCTATAAGGCTATGTTGGATGAATTGATGGGAACTATAAAGAGTAAAGTAATTCAATCTGCTCTTCTATTGAAGTTGCATTTTTACCTTGCATTCAAATGCCATGAGCGTCCTGAGCTAGAGGAGGCAATGAAAAAAGCAATAACAGAACAGACGCATAAGACTTATCCACAGCGAACTAGCCAAGAAATTGATCTGGAAGTTACCAAAAGGGTTAAAATCGCCCGAATTAGAGGAAAAGCTGAAAACAAAGGACGATCGTAACGGGAGTTGTAATAAAAAATGCTGGCTCTCGAAATTCTTCATTGACGAGACTATTGGCTATGAAACCAAGACCACCAGGATCACTGGTTTATGGCCAATCTGGAGCAGGGCGTGAGCTGGCTCGATGAAAACTATCTGCGCACACGTGCGGATGAGTTTTTCTTCAAGCGACTTCGCCGCTTTGAGGGTAACCAACGGCAAGCGGCGCTGCGCCGGGCTGAGAGCCGTGAGGGTGATGCTTACTCCTTGACAAATTTTAACTGCGAGCACTTTGCGAACTATGTTCAGGAGGGTGTCGAGGTGAGCCAACAGGTGCGGAACGTGGGGGCTGGTCTGGGCATTGGGCTGGGCTTGCTTTTGCTAGCGGCGATCTTTGGCGGCGGGGACTCGGATGAGCGGCGTCGGTATTCCTGAGG
>JANORP010000185.1:0-33840 GCA_031415375.1 Bacteroidota bacterium
ACGCCAAAATCGATCAAAACCATCGCACAAAAAAAGAGACGGAATGCAAAGCACCCCGTCTCCTTCTATCAACGCTCGCGCTGTTCTAATTCGTAATCCGCTCCCCGGCCATCTCCAAAGCTGCCTCAAAAATTCCAGCACGCCCATAGCCACACTCATCAAACAATTGATCAGGTGTGCCATGCTCCACAAAATGATCAGGAATGCCGAGGCGCTTCACCTGTGACGTATAGCCATGATCGACCATGAATTCGATCACCGCCGAGCCAAAGCCGCCTTGCAAGCAGCCGTCCTCGTGCGTGAGCACACGGTCGAAGCGTGCAAAGATGCTGTGCAACAGCTCCTCGTCGATCGGCTTTACGAAGCGCATGTCGTAGTGGGCTGGGAAAATGCCTTGGGCATTCAGTTTCTTCACGGCATCCTGCACATAGTTGCCCATCGGGCCAAAGCTCAAGATCGCGAGACCCTCGCCATCGTTGACCATACGGCCCTTGCCGATTTCCATTTTCTCAAAGGGTGTGCGCCACTCCAGCATTACGCCCTCGCCACGCGGGTAACGGATGCTGAATGGCATCAACTGCTCATCTAGCTGGGCGGTGTACATCATGTTGCGCAGCTCCTGCTCGTTCATGGGCGAGGCCACGATCATATTGGGGATGCAGCGGAAATAGGCGATGTCAAACGCACCGTGGTGCGTCGGGCCATCGGCACCTACGAGGCCGCCGCGGTCCAGGCAGAAGACGACCGGCAACTTTTGCAAGGCCACGTCGTGCACGACTTGGTCATAAGCCCGTTGCATGAAGGTCGAGTAGATGTTGCAAAACGGACGCAGACCCTGCGTCGCCAAGCCGGCCGAGAAAGTCACGGCATGTTGCTCGGCGATGCCCACGTCAAATGCGCGGTCGGGCATCTCATCGAGCATGAACTTGAGGCTGCAACCTGAAGGCATCGCAGGCGTGATGCCCATCACCTTGGGGTTGAGCTTGGCGAGCTCCACCATCGTATGGCCAAAGACATCTTGGTATTTAGGAGGTTGGGGCGTGAGCACCTTGGGCACGAGCGACACGCCCGTGAAACGGTCAAAAGGACCCGCTTGTGCATGCCATTTGGTTTGATCCAGCTCTGCGAGTTCAAAGCCCTTGCCTTTTACCGTCACGCAGTGGAGGATCTTGGGGCCGGGGATCTTCTTGAGATCGTCCATGATGCGCACGAGGTGATTCACGTCGTGCCCATCTATCGGGCCAAAGTAACGAAAGTTGAAAGACTCAAACAATTCGCCTTTGCGGCCAAATTGAGCCGTAAAGATGTCCTCGACCTTGGAAGCGACCTTTTGGGCACTCGGGCCGAAGGTGCTGATTTTGCCGAGCAATTTCCAGACCTCGTCGCGGATCTTGTTGTAAGTGCGTGAGGTCGTGACGTCGGTGAGGTATTCTTTGAGCGCGCCCACGTTTTGGTCGATGCTCATGCAATTGTCGTTGAGCACGACAAGCACATTCGCATTTTCCCAGCCGGCGTGATTGAGGGCCTCAAAGGCCATGCCGCCCGTCATGGCGCCGTCGCCTATCACGGCAATCACATTGCGGTCGGTCTCACCTTTGTAGCGGCTGCCGATCGCCATGCCCACACCCGCCGAAATGGAGGTCGAGCTGTGACCGACACCAAAGGTGTCATATTCAGATTCAGAGCGTTTGGGGAAACCCGAGATGCCCTTGTATTTGCGGTTGGAGAAAAACTCATCGCGGCGGCCTGTGAGGATTTTGTGACCGTAGGCTTGGTGCCCCACGTCCCAAATGAGTTGATCATAGGGCGTATTGAACACATAGTGGATCGCTGCCGTGATCTCGACGACCCCAAGGCTCGCGCCAAAGTGACCGCCATACTGTGACCCATGCTCGATGAGGTAGTCGCGCAGTTCATGGCAAAACTGATACAAGTCTTCGGGTTTCAGCTTCCGAAGATCTTCTGGATATTGAACTTGAGCGAGGAGTTTTCCTTCTTCAATCATTGTAAGGCGTCCGCTGTTGAACAAATTGGTACAGATACATCAACAAACTGCTGTGGAGAATGTTCATTCGCAGGTAAAACCAGCTAGTTCCAAAGCAAGTTGGCTAAATTAAGCAATTCATAGCTGTTTTGAAAATCATGTGGTTAGGTAAATCTAGGACATGCGTCAGAGCACCGATCAACGGTAGCTATGCTGCAAACGTATGCGGAAGTAGGAAGGTTATACCTTTGCCAAGCTAGGTGCGTTGCGCCCCTTGGAAATCAGCAGCATTCCCACAAAGGTGATCGCCCCATTTGCGGGCAGCGTCGAGAAGCCCAGCCAATTGCCCGTCAAATTATTGATGAACAGGCAGATCAAGGGTGCAGCAATGCAGATCACGGGCACCCAATTGTCGCGCACCTCAAATTTGGTAAATAGCCCAAAGGCAAATAGGCCCAACAATGGCCCATAAGTATAGGTGGCGACTTGGAAGATCGCGTCGATGACTGAGGTATTGTTGAGCACCTTCACGGCCATGATCACCAAAAAGGTGACCACCGACATGCCTACGTGCACCCAGCGGCGTGTTTTGTTCTTGACCTGCTGATCTTCTCGCTGCTCAAAATTCAAGAAATCGATGCAAAAGGAGGTCGTGAGCGCCGTCATCGCCGAGTCTGCACTCGCATAGGCAGCCGCAAAAAGCCCCAGGATGAAGACGATTCCGATGCCCAGCGGCAAATAATTGAATACCAAAAACGGAAACAGGCGGTCGGTGGTACCGGGAACCATGGTATTGCTGCTCGGGTCTAGGAATGTCAGCGGCGCGGCCTTATTGGCAAATTGCTCGACGACCAGCCCCTTGGAACTGCCATACATAAAAAGCAGGGCGCCCAGCGCCAAAAAGAGCAAGTTCACAAACACCAGCACAAAGCTGAAGCTGAGCATATTCTTTTGCGCATCCTTGAGCGTCTTGCAGGTGAGGTTTTTTTGCATCATGTCTTGGTCCAGGCCAGTCATGGCTATGGAAATAAACATGCCGCCCAGCAATTGCTTGAGCCAGTGCTTGGGGTGGGCGAGGTCAGAAATGATGACATTGGAATATTTGCTTTCGGCCACGTTTTTCCAGATGCTACCCAAGCCATCGATACCCATGTCTTTGGCTACAAACCAGACCGAGAAGCCTGCCGCCGTAAGCAAAAAGGTCGTCTGTAGCAAGTCTGTCCAGATCACGGTCTTCATGCCGCCTTTGAATGTGAAGACCCAGATCATCAAAATGGCCAATGCCACCGAGACAAAGAAGGGAATTTGCAATTGGCTCAGCACAAATTCATGCAACACCAGCACCACCAAAAAAAGGCGGATGGAGGAACCCAACACCCGAGACAGCAGGAAATAGGCCGAGCCCGTCTTGTAGCTCCAAAAGCCAAAGCGCTGCTCCAAATATTTGTAGATCGAGGTGAGGTTGAGGCGATAATACAGCGGCATCAACAAAAATGCGATCACAAAATAGCCCAGCAGATAACCGATCACCATCACCATATAAGCAAAACCCTGTGTGCCGACCCAACCAGGCACCGAGATAAAGGTCACGCCCGAGATCGAGGCACCGATCATCCCAAATGCCACCACATACCACGGCACCGAGCGATTCGCACGAAAAAACGATGCTTCATCGGCCTTGCGGGAGGTGATGTAGGAGAATATGCCAAGGATCACAAAATAGATCGCGATCAAGCCGATGCTGAGGAGGGGATAGTCGCCGAGTCTGATGAAAAGTGCCATGCAATGCAGTGAGTGGACGGGAAAGGTAATGTGTTTTTGATTGTGATCGCCCCAGAGAAATCCAGAAACCACCATGTGAATGACCAGAAAATGCATCGCTACGGATGCGACAATAGCTTAGGTTTCAAATCAATCCCATCTTTCCCCAGCCCCCAGCCGGCAGGTGGATGCTTCCACCTGCGACATTGAGCTTGGCGCCCGTCACCGTGGCAAGCGTATTGGGGCGGCCCAGCAGCGTCTGCAGGCCCAAAAAGGCAAATATCACGGCTTCCTTGAAATCGACTACGGCATCGGGCAGATGATCGAGCGTGATGCCTAGCCCAATGAGTGACTTCTCCAGCTCCTCCATCAAATAGGCATTGTGGGCACCGCCGCCAGTGACTACGAGTGGTAGGTTGCGGGCATTCACATCGCGCATCGCGACGGTGATGCGGCTCACGATATGCACGACAAATGTCTTCAAACGATCCTCAACCGGGGATTCGCTTTGCGCGATGAGCGGCAGGATCTCGGCAGTGAACCACTCGGCCCCCAAGCTTTTGGGCCCGGTCTGCGCGTAAAAAGGAAGGTGCTCCAGGGAATCGTACAAGGCATAATCCATTTGGCCACGTCGGGCGGCAGCCCCATCGCGGTCCAGCACCTGTGGCGGATCGAGCAACGTCGCCAGCCAATTGAGCGCCATGTTGCAGGGTGCGACATCAAAGGCTTGCCCACCAAAACTCAAGTTGGCTATGCCACCTAGATTCAAAAAAAGCTGTCGTTCAGGAAACAGATGCCGCTCCCCAAAGGGTACCAAAGGCGCGCCTTGACCACCCATGGCCACGTCTTTGTTGCGGAAATTGGTGACCAATGGGCAGGGTAGGTAGGAGGCCATCGTCTCCCCATCGCCGATCTGCGCCGTGAAATTCTTGTCGGGTTGGTGAAAGATCGTCTGCCCGTGGCTCGCTACAAAGTCGGGCTTGAGCTCGTTGCGGTCGATGAAGCTGCGCAAAGTGCGCCCGAGCAGGTGCCCATAATAGACATGTGTGCGGGCAAAGGTGCGCGCGTCTTGTTCGTCGAGGCAGCGCAGACGTGCATACCATTGCTCGTCATACGCGATCGTCTCGGCCCCCAGCAACTCAAATCGCCAACCATGCTCATCCTCCCCAAACTCACAATAAGCGAGGTCTATGCCATCGAGCGAGGTGCCCGACATGAGCCCGATGCCGTTGTAGCGCTTCATTTTTCAGTGACAGGTACAAAGGCATCATATTTATAGACGATTTCCCGCTTGGCGCCTTTGTCCATTGACAAGCGCCAGAGCATCTTCTTGAGACCGGGCTCGTCGGGAAAATCCTCTACCTTGGCTTTGTCGCTTTCCACGATTTCGCCCTTGACCTCGCGGCCGACTTGGATTTGGATGAATTTGGTGCCCGCATTGAAGCAGCTGATCTTGCCCTCGATGCTCACCCGTCTGAAGGTCATCTCCCCGATCGTTTCGACCTTGGAACTGCGCTTCACCTCGGTCTCCAGCACATTTACATGCACCAGTTTCTCCTCGCCCATGCGCAGCTCCATTTGTTTGGTGCTGCCTTGCGTGGCGGCGATCTGCGCGAGTTGGCGATTGTTTTCATCGATCACATGGTAGCTGTCGCAGGTGAGGCCGGGCATCGACATCGCATCGAAGCGAATGATGTTTTCCACGGGGAATCTGTGCAGTCGGCCATCTGAGACGCGATCGCCCCATGGAATCTCGCATTCGTAGGCTGCGTTGTACTCCATTTCCTTGTCGAGCAGGCTCATCGAGAGGCGCTCGCCCTTGCGCAAGTTGAGCTTGCCGACCTCGATATTTTCCCCATTTTGATGCCCGTCGCTCAAAATTTTGGAGGCGGAGAGCTCCAGGTCGATGTCGTAGAGATCGAGCAAGTCATTTTGGATCACGGCAGTGAGTTGCAACAGGGCTTTTTCGGAGCTGATGATGCGAATGCGGCCCACAGGTGTCCAGAGCACGCCTTTGTGGAGGCTGTACATTTGGATCGGCACAAAGGGCTGGTCCTTGTCGATGCCGATTTCCAAGACCGTCGTCGGCACCTTGACCGCGCTTTTGAAATTGCCTTGGCCCTGCACGATCACTTGTTTGATTTCGGCCAGGGGAATGAAATACTCACTGTCTTCGCCACCGCGCAGCAGGAGCATGCCTTTTTCAGTATTCACGACGTGGGCCTCGCCAGTAACCTCGTCGAGCTCCATGCCTGCACTATAGACAATCGTGAGGCGCTTGCCCATATTGGCTTGCAAGACCTCAGCCCAGCTGCCGACGCTTTGGTTGCCAGGAACCGAGTCCTGCCGGATCTTGAAGTAACGCAATTTGACCTCGGGCGCACCCGAGACCAAGTCGATCGCCTCTGGCACGAGAGCCATGTTCATGGGAATATCGGCTTTTTGGCCCGTGAAATTCACGATGCCCTTGGAGGCGATTTGGGCAGCATCTTCAAACAGTGTGATTTTGAATGGGCTGAAGGAAGTGCTTTGAGCCATCGAGCCATGGGCACCCAGCAGCAACAAAAAGACTAGAAAGCAGCAAAGTCGGGTAAACATCAGTCGCATCTATTGTCGTATCGTCGAGCCAAGCAAAAACAAGGCCGATATGTGGGCAAAGATAATGAAAATCAGAAGCGCTGCCCCAGCCGAATTACGGCTAAAGCAATTCGGCGGGACACCTCCCATCAGAGACATCCCGCCGAATCCATCAGTAATGAAACGCGCTATTTCACATCGCCCATGAGCTTGCGCACGAGTGGCGAGATGCCGATGAGCAAAATACCACAGACCAATGCGTAGATCGCAAGCATGCGGTAACCATCGGTATAGCATTGCAGTCGCTCGATCGAGACTGGCTCGATCACCACCTCCACATCGCTACGCTTGGCCAGTGACAGCGGCAAGACAAAGGTCTCTGAGCCGTCGTTGGGGACGTCTGAAGTCATCCATGAAAGGGTATCTCCTTTGGCATTTACCTTGGCTTTCACCGTGGCGGTGCCCACCCACTTCAAATCTGAAGTGTCGCCTTCGGTCGTGGTAAAGCCGACATCCATTTTCTGGAATTCGGCTTTCACTTTGGCGGTATCAGCCCAAATGACGGTTCTAGATTGGTCCACGGTAGGGTCAACGGGCGGTCTGGAAGTGCCGATCCTGTATTCGCCCGTCGAGGCCATGCCAGCTCCGAGGATACCAGCAGTATATTGGCCATAAGCGCTGGCCAGAAACCACATGCCCATCATCACGCCCACCAGACGGGCGGGCGACAGCTTGGTCATGATGCTGAGGCCGATCGGGGAGAGACAAAGTTCGCCCACGGTAATCACCAAGTAGGCGAGGGTGAAGATGTTGAGCGACGTGATACCATCTGGCGAAGCAAACATCCGCATGTAGAAAAACACGTAGAATGCCGCTGCCAAGAACAGGAAGCCCAAGCCAAATTTCACGACGGTATTGGGTTCCCAACCGCGCTTGTTCAACCAAATCCAAAGCAGACCCAACAATGGACTAAAGGCAATCACAAACAAGGAGTTGCTTGAATTGTTGACCTCATTGGAGTCGATGGTGACGCCGAGCAATTTGTGGTCGAGGTGATAGCGGGCAAAAAGGCTGAGTGAGCCGCCGCTTTGTTCAAAAAAGGCCCAAAAGACGATGGAAAATAGGATAAAGATCAGGGCAGCAATCAGCTTCTTGCGCTCACCAGGTGTACTGCGCATCATCTCAAACAAGAGGTAGAGCAAGGTCGCGGGTCCCACGATATACATGAACATATCGGAATAGGCCGAGTTCTCGATGAGGATCAGGATGAAGGGAATCACAATCAGTGAACCCAGATAGACAAATACCTCGATCATAGACCGCTTGCCAGGCGTCATGCCGGGCTTGTCTTTGAGCGGGGATAGGCCGATAGGGCCGAGGGTGCGCTGGGTAAATACAAAAATGACCAAGGAAATGATCATCACGATGCCTGCCAATGAAAAGGCGAGGTTCCAGCTGTACATATTGGCCATTTTGATGCACAACACGCCACCGAGCAGCGCACCAATGTTGATACCAGAGTAGAAGAGGCCAAAGCCAGCATCGCGACGGGCGTCGCCATCATGGTAGAGTGTGCCGACCATACTGGATATGTTGGGCTTGAAGAAGCCTGTGCCGACGATCGAGATACTCGTACCAATGTAAAATAGATCCTCGGGCGCAAATGCGATCGTAAAGCTGCCGACGATCATCAACAGGCCACCCCAGAAAATCGACTTCCGAAAGCCGAGAATCTTGTCGGCAAAGAGCCCGCCGACAAAGGCCATTGTATAGACAAAGGCTTGTATGGCGCCATACTTGAGGTTGGCGTCGGGCTTGGGCATGAGCAGGCGCTCGACCATGAAGACTGTGAGCATGCCGCGCATGCCATAGAAGCAAAAACGCTCCCACATCTCAGACAAGCCCAGCAACCATAGCTGTTTGGGATACTTGCCCTTGAAGTTGCGGATTTCATTGAGCTGCTCTGCGGCAGTTTGATTTTCTTTCATTGCATTGAACGGCCCGAGGGCATTGGTGAAAAATCAAAGGGTCAGGAATTCAAAACTGCAAAAAGTTTTGATCAATCTACCCATTCATCAGCAACCTGCAAGCCGAATGCCACTTTCGATGAGAAAGTGGCATTCGGCAATGGATTGTTTATTGGATATTCTTTTCTCGCATCACACTATTCAGGAAGCGCAGCATCACAAATAAGATGGTCGCTGCGATGAGCGTGAGTCCACAGTTCATGAGGAAGAAATTGCTCTTGTCCTCAAAGCCATCCCAAAGGCTAGACAGGGTGCCTGCAAGTTTGTTGCCGACAGCGGTGGACAAGAAGAAGCCGCCCATCATGAGCGCGGTGATGCGTGGCGGGCTCAGCTTGCTCACGAGCGAGAGGCCCATGGGGGAGAGACACAACTCGCCGACGGTGATCACGGCGTAGGCTCCGACAAGCCACAAGCTACTGGCTTTGTCGTGTATGAGGTCGGTGCTTTTCACGGCAGCATACATCACCAGCGTACTGAGAGCAGTGATGATGAGGCCAATGAAAATCTTGGTCGGCGTGCTGGGCTCTTTGTTGCGTCGTCGCATCATCCCAAAGAAACCAACGACAACTGGCGTGAGCAAGACGACCCAAAATGGGTTGATGGATTGAAAAAGCTCGGTGCTGATCAGGAGCAAATCCTGATCCTTGGCGGGTCGCTTGGACTCTGGCAAGTTTGCGTAGTATTTGCGTGACTTCTCTCGAATGCTGAGTTCCTTGCCTGTGTTCTTGGCAGCTAGACGCATCGCGTCTTGGGCCTCCTCTCCGTTTGCAGTCTTGACTGCATTTTGAAAAGAGTCACGGCGGGCCGCAATGCCATTGGTGAGACCTGCAAATTGCAGAGAATCCCAGTTGTCATATATCGACACGTGATAATTGGTGGTCTGCGCAACGCCGATGGCTTTTGCGGGGCCAGTCATCATCGTCGGCAAGCCACGGTCACTATAGTCTTCTGCCCAGGTGGTGAGGGCGTCGCCATTTTGATGAAAGACCGCCCAAAAGATCACAATACAGCCGTACACAGAGAGCAGGGCACCGATTGGTCGCTTGTCCACTGCATTGGCGGTGAAAAGCAAATAGAGGAAAAAGGAAATGACAGGGATGCAACCAAAGAGAAAGGCATCTGTGGTGTCTGAGCTAATCAAATAGCTATCTGGATTTTCTTTGCCGGGAACGCCTTTGAGGAAATAGCCGATAATGCCAAATGCAAACATCGGCAACAGGACCACGGCAAAGATTTTAAGGAGTGACATGTCGCCAGGCTGTGTAGGCTTGATCACATCGGCCTCCTTCACATGGCGAGTACCCAAGATGAAAATAACCAGCCCTATCAGCATGCCAAATCCAGCGGCCATAAAAGCCTCCCCCCAACCGTAATTAATGCGCAAAAAAGCGGCCACAAAGTTGCAAACAAAGGCCCCTGTGTTGATGCCCATGTAGAAGATATTGAAGCCAGCGTCTTTGTTGGCGCGGTAGAGATCGTTGTTGTAGAGGTTGCCGACGAGGGTGGAGATGTTGGGCTTGAAAAAGCCGTTGCCCACGATGATAAACAGCAGAGACACGTAAAAGGATGTCGTTGTATGAAGCGACAATCCAAAATATCCCGCCGACATGAGCAAGCCACCGATGATGATCGAGAGGCGATAACCGAGCAGACGGTCGGCCAGCAAGCCCCCGATGAAGGGCGTGAGATACACCAATCCAATATAGGTGCCATAAATGTCTGACTTCTCAGCCGAGGTGAAACCCATCCCGCCATTTTCCCAATTGTCCACCATGAAAAGGGCGAAAATGCCGATCATGAGATAGTAGCCAAACCGTTCCCACATCTCCGTGAGAAAAAGAATCCATAAGCCCTTGGGGTGTTTTGGAGCGGTGGCACCGATACTGCGTGTGTTTCCAGCCATGAATTTTAATGTGTTGCAAGGATAAATTTAGGGTTGCAACATCCCAAAATAAGCAGTCCAAACGCCAAACACAAAAAAATTCATTTGAGATTCGTAGCAATTGTCAATCAGGCGGCAGACAGTCTCCTGTCAATCAGTTTCCCCAAGCATGTCAAAAATTCGATTGTGGACATTGCTCGACATGCATAGCGCTTTGCTGCGACGTTGGGCCCCAGGCGCTCTTCTACGACTTTCCGCTTGATGACACAAAATGTATTTGACGTTTTTGAAGATCGATTTGCGGCCAATTGGAAGACGATTGCACGCTACAAAGTTCTTTTGGGAGCAGCACAGTACCCTGTGTTCTCCTCGATCACAAATGCAGTCCACTTCATTTTGCCCCCAAAAAATTGATTAACTTGCAGCCGTCAACCAACTAAATGTATATTTCGCCTAGCCCAGTCCATGAATTTCCTCGCCCACTTTTACCTTGACCGGACGCATCCCAGCAGCAGCTTCATTGTCGGGGCGGCGACACCCGATTTGTTGTCGATTTACAACTCGGGCTTGCGCATCAAGGCGGGGCATGTCGATCATCTGGCAGACGACGTGCGTGCGCAGGTCGATCCACAGTTTTTGCTGGGCTTGGAGCGCCATTTTCATGCCGACCGCGTCTTTCATTCCTCGGCCTTGTTCAGTCAAGAAACACAGGCGCTCTCAAGGATGTTGGAGCAGCGATTTCCTGAACAAGAGCTTCCACGCAAGTATTTCATTGCCCACATTTTACTAGAGCTGCTGCTCGATAAGGTGCTGATACACCACGATCCAGAGATCCTAGCCGACTATTACAACCACTTTGAAACGCAAGCTCCATTCCATTTATTGGGCAAGGCAACTGAGACCGTTGCCGCCCATCCATTGCCCAATTACGACGCCTTCTTGACCAAATTCGTAGAGAATAAATACCTTTACCACTACACCGAAAACGACCACTTGATCTACATTTTGCGGCGGTTGCTGCGCCGTGTGGGGATCGAGCACAGCCAATTTCTGGACGATCCCCGCTTTGACCAATTGATGCAGGACTTTGAGTTGCGGATCGAGGGCTATTTCGAGGAGTTTTTCACCGAGATACGAGACAAAGAGTAATCGGGAAATCCATCGCTATTTGGCAGCTCCCGCAAAGACATTGCAGGTGTGATGTACCGCGAATGCCATTTTCCGAGAAAATCCTTGCAACAACAAGGAGGATTGCCGCATCCTTTACAAAGCACTCTTTTGAGAGACGGCTTTTTGCACCGCATACTTGCGTGACCACCGCACGATCAAAGGGACCAAGACCACCGTGGGGATCAGCCAAGCAATGTAACCGGGTAGAATAGTGTTGTTCACGACCAAAAATGCCGTCACGGAGGCGATGTAGCTGCCGATCATGCGCTGGAAATGTGTCGTAAGCCAAAAATTCTTCAGCTTGGAATGCCCCTTGAAATTGGTGTAGTCTTGATAGACAAACAGGAGGCTGATGCTGCCAAAGACGATCAATACGATCCCAAACATGTTCGATTGAATCAGCAAAATAACCCCGAAGACGATAAAGCTCAATCCGAACAACAGCATGACGATCGTCAAGAGCCAATCGGCGACATCGACATCGCTAGCCTGTTTTTTTCGCAAAGACCTTTTGCCCGACACCAGCATGTAGGAGGTAAACACACCGATGATGAACAAAAAATAGTTGGTATGCAGGTAGGCCATGGGTAGCGCCACCAAGGCCGCTGCAAGCATGGCTATGAAATAGACCTTCCCGATGAGCTTGTGTCTTTGGTCACCTTTTTTGGCAAGGAGCATGTAAAGGCCAAGCAAAAGGCTCGTCGATCCTCCCGCGATATGGATGATCAGCAAGACTTTGAAGACGGTCTCGGCTATTGTTGCTGAATGAGTTTCCATGCGGTTTCAATTTCTAAGTCTCGCGTGTTGTAAGTCGCCGCATCATAATGGACGATGTGGTCAGGGACAAGTCCATTGAGGTTTTGGCCTTTCATGTCGTAGCGCATCAGGTAGGTGGCCGTTTTGATCCGCAATCCAGAATTGGGAAGCACGAGCTCAGGATAGGAGCCACCATTGTTGGAAAACTCGCCGCCACCCGTTTGTTGCCCGATGATGACGGCCCCCGCATGATGCCGCAAATAGGAAGACAGCAAGGATGCAGACGAGGCTGTATAGCCATTGACCAGCACGTAGGTGTGCAAAGGCAAGCGGTCCTTTTTGGGAACGATCTTGCTGATGAAGGTGACGCCATCGGGTCTGCGCTTGCGGATGAAGAGCTTGCCCATGTCATAGTACATATAAGACAGGCCAAATGTGGCTTTGTTGCGGCCTTTCAAATAAGGCGCGAGATTTTTCTTGGGCCTGATCGTTTCATATTGGCACCGTTCATGGCACAAGTAGGAGAGCAATTCCCCAGCATTGGTACGGCTGCCCCCGAGGTTGTCGCGCACATCGATGATCAAATGGTGCATGCCATGGGACTTGATGTAAGCAAACACGTCTTTGTAAAAACCCTTGCATGTTTTGTGAAAGGACCATAGCGATAGCAAACCGACCGAATCTCCGATCACAGAAAAGGATGCTTCATGACCCTTGAACATGACTTTTGGGGAAGTATCGGGTTTGGCTTTGTTGACGATCGTCGTGCCTTTCAGTGTTTCTGTATGGAGACTGCCTGCGGCGTCGCGGTATTGTATTTTGAAGGTGCTGGACCTGTCGATACACTTGTAATACAGGCGCGGAAACTCCTTGTGGATCAAGCAAAGGTTGAAGTCTGAGCTCTGTCCATCGACCGGGTGATACACGCCCAGGATCTCGAGGATCGATGCCACCGGGAATTCATTGATGGAAAGCAGCGCATCCCCTTTTTGCACATTCGTTTGCAGACTGTCATTGGTCTTGCCAATGGCCCACATCTGCTGCCCATCGCTGAAGATGTGAAATGGGAAAAACAGGCTTGGCTGTGCTGCGGGCTGCTTGCTTTTGCCCCAGCCCTCTACCGCTGTATGCACACAGCCCACTTCAAACAAAATCTTGCGCACGCTATTTTCAAAGGTCACCTTGGAAATACTGTCGGGTAGCGATTGGTCGAGTTGGGCAATGGTAGCAGTGAGGTCAAGGGGCGTGGGCCGCGCCAACTTGAGCGGATGACCATTTCGTAAGGCTTCATGGAGGAAATTGAGGTCAGCGATCAAGACATTTTTTCCCATGTTTTGGCCGATGGCCCAGAGGGAGCTGCATACCAATGCAAGCATCAACCATGAGGCTCTAAAGCTATTCAAGGTGGTATTGCGTATCGAGCGGGTGGACCGTGTAGCTTTCAAATCTGGGCAATTGAGACATTGACTACAATAATGGCGTTTTAAAAAGAGATTCTGAACTCGGAGCTCAAAAAAAGTCCTAGCAGCGGTG
This sequence comes from Bacteroidota bacterium, assembly GCA_031415375.1. Lineage (GTDB taxonomy): Bacteria > Bacteroidota > Bacteroidia > J057 > JADKCL01 > JADKCL01. The sequence continues at coordinate 13,691 of JANORP010000185.1, forward strand.
CATGCAGCCCGATTTGTAGCCCCGTCGCACGTCTGGGCAATGGATCGACCGACGATATTGGCTGCGCAAATCATCAGCAGTAACCATTTGCGTTTCATGCAGGAATTTTTGCCTTGAAAAACAAAGCCGCCGACCGTATCTTTACCAATCTATATGTCTATATCGAATCGCATGATAGGATCATTTCGGAAAACCTTGCTGCTTTTTTTGGTACTCTTGCCAGGCTTGCTGCTATCGCAAAGCGTGCGCAAATACTCCAATGAGTTTCTCAAGATCGGCGTGGGCGCCCGTGCCGCTGCCATGGGCAATGCCATGACAGGAATCGTCGATGATGCCACGTCAGGTTACTGGAACCCCGGCGGCCTTGCCTTGGCACCGAGTGCGCCAGAGATTGCCCTCATGCACTCAGAGTATTTTGCGGGCATCGCCAAATATGACTACATCGGCTTCACGATGCCGATCGGCGAGCAGCGCCGCTTCGGCGCTTCAGTGATCCGCCTAGGTGTGGACGATATCCCCAACACCCTCAATCTCGTGGATCCCAATGGCAATATTGATTTTAGTGCCGTTGAGACCTTTTCAGTCGCCGACTTGGCAGTTTTGCTGAGTGTGGCCCAGCATTTTGAGGCGCTCGGCGGCCTCGATGTCGGTGCCAACGTGAAAGTCGTGAACCGCAGCGTAGGCAAGTTTGCCACCGCTTGGGGGTTTGGATTTGATGTGGGCGCCCGTTGGAACAAAGGTCCTCTCCAATTGGGTTTGATGCTGAGCGACGTGACATCGACGTTCAATGCCTGGTCCTTCAACACCGAGACTTTTGACCAGACATTTGTAGAGACTGGCAACATCATCCCCGAAAATTCCCTGGAGATCACCTTGCCAGCCATGAAAATGGGCGGCGGATATAAATTTCTGAAAGACAGGCCCTTTGAAATCATGCTGGCCTTGGACAATGATGTGCACTTTGATGGGAAGCGCAATGTGATCCTGAACCTGGGCCCGGTAAGTTTGGATCCCCACATGGGCTTGGAGCTTGGCTACAAGCGTATTGCCTTCATCCGTGGTGGCTTCAAAAACTTGCAACAGGTACCCAATGGACGCGGTAAGGACACCTATTCGGTCTTCCCAAGCATTGGTGCGGGGTTCAAAATCAAGAACTTCAGCGTCGATTATGCCCTATCCAACGTAGGCAATTTCTCCCAGACCTTGTATTCCCACGTATTTTCGCTTAAATTCAACTTCAGCAAAATGCGCTGACAATTTAAGTTCTTGCACATCCTTGGGAGTTTTGCCAAACATGTGTATTTTTATAAGTTGAATGATCTTCAATTTAAGGTGGAGTAGATTTATGCTGAAGAATGCCTTGATCGCCGTTCTCTTGTGCTGTAGTGCAACTATTGGCCTGGGACAGGTCTATGATTATGGCAATAGTTGGTACAGTGCCACCCAACCCTATGCCAAACTACAGGTCGCCGAAGACGGCCTCTACCGCATCGATGCTGCGGCACTTGCACAGTCTGGGCTTAATATCACACCTGGCGCGCTCAACAATTTGCAGCTGGTCTATCGTGGCCACGAGCAGCATATCTATGTAAATAGCACATCAGGCAACCTCAACTACATCGAGTTTTATGGCAAGCGCAACGATGGGCAGGTCGATTCGCTCCTGTACCGCAACCCCTACACGCGTGAGCATGCACCCGACTTGCAGCCAAACGAGTACATGAGCCTCTTCTCAGATACCTCGGCCTACTTTCTCACCATCGGCACCCAGCCAGGTCTGCGCTACAGTGATTTCAGCGACTTCAACTACGGGAACTATAGCCCGGAGCCGCATTTCAGGTACCGCAGCTATGTCGAGTACCATCCAGCAACTGGGGGCAACCTGGTCGAATGGAACCATGGCGGCGGCAGCCAATACGATGTGTTTCACATTCTGAACTCCTATTACATCACGGGCGAGGGTTATGTGGGCCAATCTTTGGCTTTGGGTTCACCGAGCTACATGACCATACCCACCAAATATGCCGCCAACGTCGGCAATCCCAACAAATTTGCCGTGCGGGTCTATGGCCGTTCCAACCATGAGCACATCTTGCGCGTGGGTGTCGATGGCAACACAGTCTTGGTCGATACCATGGCGACAATCTACATTCGCACTTGGGAGCAACCCTATACCAATCCACTCGGCAACCAAGCCAATCTGATCTTTGAAGCTCTCGGTACAGTGAGCAATACCGACAACAGCAATATTTGCTATGGTTGGATGGAGTATGACCGCTTTTTTGACATGGATGCCCAGTCAAGCATCTTGATGACCGATTGGAACAAAGCCTCCAATGCCTATTTTAGATTTACAAATACCGCTGCCGCCAGTTCGGTGGTCGCCTACGACCTCAATACCCATACCCGCTGCGCCGGCACAGCCAGCAGCAACGTGGTGCAGATCGTGGTCCCGGGGAGCACACAGGCACGCAAAATATTTGTAGCGACAGATGCTAGCATCAAGACGCCCATCGTCGTGCAGCCCCATCTCGCCAACCACACAGACCCCACAGGTGGAGCCACTTTTGTAATCATTGCGCACCGCAGCCTAGCTGCCTCGGCAATGGCTTACAAAAATTACCGCGACACTTGTTCCGTCAATCCGCAGACGGCCAAGGTCGTTTTTGTCGATGAGATTTATGACGAGTTTGGTTATGGCACTGTGACCCCACATGCCATCAAGCGCTTTTGCAAATATGCGATCGACAACTGGACCACCAAGCCCAAATATGTGCTCCTATGGGGCAAGGGACAATACCAAACCAGAGACCATCCCGAAAACTTGGTGCCAACCTATGGCTACCCAGCAGATGATTATGACTTTGTCTCAGATTTCGATCCCCAGCAAGTGAATGCGGTGCCAGAGATAGGCGTCGGTCGCGTATGTGTTTACAACGATGCCGATGGTCAGGTGTATCTGGAAAAAGCCATCATTTATGAGCATTCGCCTTGGACGCCTTGGATGAAAGAGGCTGTGTTTCTCGGTGGCGGCAACGATACCACAGAGCAAAAGCCCATTTTTGACTACCTCAAGCGCTTCAAGGTTTATTGGGAAAGTGCTCCTATGGGTGGTAACGTGAACTACTACCAAAAATTCAATACTGGTGAGGTCACCAATTCGGCCGTCACAGCGACCGAGCGCATCAACGCTGGTGTGAATATTGTGCACTTCTTCGGGCACTCAGGGAGCAATATTTATGACGTGGACATCCAAGAGCCCACCCTGTACCTCAATTATGACAAGTATCCTTTGATAATCGCCTTTGGATGCTACGGAGGAAATTTTACGGGTGACCTCAAGAGTTTTGGCGAACGCTTTGTCTTGACCCCAGGCCGCGGGTCCATCGGTTACCTTGCCAATTCCACGGCTGGCTACCTGACGCCCCTTGGTAACTTTGGCGAATTGTTCTATCCAGAAAGAAGCATCAACAACTTTGGTGCATCCATTGGTGACCAAGTGCGATCGACCATTCAAAGTTATATGGGTACTTGGGCCGATCAGGTCTATTTGAATCATGCCAAGCAGATGAACCTCCAAGGAGACCCCTCGATCGCGCTCTACCATCCGCAGAAGCCAGACTTGGAGATCACCGATGCCAGCATCTATTTTGATCCCCAAAATTTTTCGGCTGCCGACAGCTTTTTCACGATGAATGTGGTCACGCACAACTATGGCTTGGTCACTACGGACTCCTTTTATTTGAGTATTGCCCAACAATTGCCATCAGGGAACTGGATCAGGTATCCCAGCAAGAAATTTGCCCCGATCTTGAACACAGATACCCTGAGTTACCTGATCCAAAACCATATCGGAGGGGAAATGGCAGGATCCAATATGTTTGATGTTTTTGTGGATAGCACTGGGCTGCTCGACGAGTACCGCGAAGACAACAACCGCATCATGCACGCAGTGGTGATCCCCGGCAATACGCCCGCGATCTTGTTCCCATACGATTTTGCAGTTATAGATTCGCCGCAAGTCACCCTGTCTGCCTCGGCGCTGATCATGTCGCGGCAAAACCTCGTGCGGTATGTCTATGAGATCGATACTGTACCCACATTTAACTCGCCGCGCTACTTTGGCTCGCCGATCATTGTGGGGTCTGCCATTTATAGCGAATGGGACGTGCCCTTCACGCTCATCGACAGCACCGTTTATTACTGGCGCGTGCGCTTGGCAGACGCGTTTCCCAACTCTTGGGCCAAGGCATCCTTCAAATACATTGCCAATCGGCGCGGGTGGGCACAATCGCGTCCACCGCAGTTTTTCAATGATCCTGCCGTGAGAGTGAGCATGGATCAGACCAATTACGAATGGGAATTTGACCAATGGGCGACCGACCTTCACGCCTACTCAGCCGCCAATGCCCACGCAGTCTATCGCTTGGCAAGTGGTGCCTATTTCAGCAACTATCCATCCTCCAATACCCTCAATGGATTGATGTACACCCCGATCAGGGCCAAAGACTTGAAGCCCTCGATCACTGGCACCATCAATGGTGATTGGGCCTATGCATCGATGCCCAATGGGCAAAGCTCGATCGTGAGCATGATCGCCAGTCTGGAAAAAGGGGACTATTTCCTTGCGGTGAGTGAGCAAGACCCTAGGGTCGAGCAATGGGCGCCCCACGTGCGGGCGGCGTTCTCCATGATTGGCTGCGACACAAGCTTGCTCAACAACTTCACGCCCGGCAATGCACTTGTCGTGCTCGGGCGCAAAGACTATCCTGGCCAAGGCATCCTCCTCACCACACCCAATGTCTATGATGCGCTCAACAATGTCTGGCAGACCGACTTGCGCAAGACGATGCAATCCAACTATGCCACAGGCAGTGTTGCCTCTACGACGGTCGGACCGGCCATCAGTTGGAAGGACTTGATCTGGGATTGGAAAACTGTCGATCCGTATATTGAGGAGCAAACCAATGTGTCGCTCTATGTCTCCCGTGATGGGGTGAATGACTCCTTGTATTACAGCAACCTCACCGCGGGCACCTATCCGCTGACCAATATCGATGCGCGACGCTATCCATTTTTGAAATTGAAGGCTGCCTTGAAAGACAGTGCTTTCTTGACGGCGCCGCAATTGGAGCATTGGCACGTGATCTATGTCCCAGCACCCGACGCGGTCATTGACCCCATTTCGGTGTGGGCATTCGACCAGGATTCAGTGACCCAGGGCGAATCGATCGACGTGCGGTATGCAGCCATGAACGTCTCTGAATTTGACATGGACAGCCTCTTGGTGCGCTACCAAGTGCAACTTCCCGACCGTCGTGTGATCGATGTCGGCCAAAAACGCTTTGGGCCCTTGCGGGCAGGGCAGCGCATGGAGCATGCCTACACGTTCAGCACCAACTTCCCCGATGTCGTCGGTGACCTGTCATTCATCATTGAGCTCAACCCGCTCAATGATCAGCCCGAGCAGTATCATTTCAACAACCTCTTCACCTTTCCATTTTATGTCTCCCCAGATGGCATCAACCCGATTCTGGATGTGACCGTCAATGGCAAGCACCTGATGGAGGGTGATATCGTCTCGCCGCTGCCCGAGATTCTCATCCAGATCAACGATGAAAACCAGCACCAGGCGATCAACGACACGGCATACGTCGTGCACTTTGGCCTTAAAACGCCCAATCCAGCTAACCTGCCCCGTGTATTCATCAGCGGCAACGGTGGGCAAATGCAGGTAGAGTCTGCCAGCTTGCCAGACAACAAGGCCAAGTTGCACTTCAAGCCAGGCCATTTGGTCGATGGTGACTATACCTTGCGTGTACAAGGATATGACTTCAATGGCAACCCTGCTGGCAGGGAGCCCTATGAGATCAATTTCAAGGTCATCAACGAGATCGCGCTGAGCAATGTACTCAACTATCCCAATCCCTTCTCGTCATCGACCCGCTTTGTCTATACCCTCACGGGTAGCGAGATCCCAGAGCAGTTCGATGTCCACATCTTCACCATCAGCGGCAAGCTGGTCAAGGTGATCGATCTGCATGCCACCAATGACGTGAAGATCGGCTACAACATGACCGACTATGCTTGGGATGGCCGCGATGAGTTTGGTGACCAACTCGCCAATGGGGTCTATATCTACAAAGTCGTTGCGAAGCTCAATGGCGACGCGATGAAACTGCGCGATGAAGGCATCACCGAAATGTTCAAGAACGGTTTCGGGAAGATGTATCTCATGCGTTGAGCAGTGCACGCGCGTTTTGATCGGCAAAGATCAGTAGTACCGCGGTGCATCGCTACCGCAGACAACAAAGGCGTCTCATGACTGCCCTCAGGACATTGAAAACAAAAGGAAATGCAACCTGGAAAGCACTTGCCCTATGCCTGCTCGCGGTAGCGGGCCTGGTCAGCACGTCCATGGCGCAGATGGCTTATTTTAATGAGTGGTATCAGCCTCAGCAGTCCTATGTGAAGCTCACCATCGCGGCTGATGGCCTCTACCGTGTCCACAAGGCAGATTTGCAAGCCAGCGGCGTCTCCAACCTGGCAGCCTTGAACCGTGCCAACATCCAGCTTTTTTACCGTGGGCAAGAGGTGCCCGTGTATGTGCAAGACAGCCTAGGCGGTGGCTTGGACTACTTTGAGTTTGTAGGCCGCCGCAACGATGGCGGTTTGGACACCCTGCTTTACCGCCAAACCGTCGAGCCCTTTGGGCATGATCCTAGCCAGCAACCCCATATTCATACCAGTTTTTTTACAGATACCTCGGCCTATTTTCTCACTTGGGATGCCGCAAACACGCAAGGAATGGAGGCGATATCGCCAAGCAACTTTGGGGCATATCTCCCGCAGGGACATTTCAGGCACCGCGTCCTTGTGGAGTACAATGACAAAGGCTTTTTTGTGGGGGGCGGCGGGTCCACCGACATCAACAATGTCTTGAATCCAGACTACATCACAGGCGAAGGTTTTGTGAGCAATGAGCTCGACCGCTTCTCGATCCCCGATGCCGTGGGCAAGATCGTGAGGACGCCAGGCTTCGCAAATACAGGCAATCCTACCCGCATCGAGGTGAGGATGCTGGCCGTCAACAATTGCCCAGAGCACGTCTTTGCGGTGGAGGTCGATTTTGTGGACCGTTACCGTGACACGACCGCCTACATCAACATTGGGACCTTTGGATTTGATTACCAGTTGCCGCTCAATCCCAACACACTGGTGCGCCATCGCGTCTATGGGACCAATACATCGATCCCCGACAAGCAGCGTGTGGCTTGGTTCACATTGGAATATGACCGCACATTTGACATGGACACTGCGCATAGCGTGGTCATGCGGCAATGGAACCATTCCGACACTACCTATCTGCGGCTCTACAATGCTCGGTTCAATAGCCAGGCTTGGATCTATGACCAAGCCCGCAACGAGCGCATCGCCGCGACGGTCGTCGGCGATACCCTCAAGTTTCTTGTGCCGGGCCATCCTACAGCGCGCGATTTGTATTTCTTTACTGACAGGGCTATTCGGCAAGTCGGCATTGAGCCGTCCCCAGCCTTGGAAAACTTGTCGGATGTCTCAGCAGGCGCAGAATTTGTGATTTTGACCCACCGCAATTTTGCAAACTCAGCCTACCAGTATGCGGCCTATCGGGAAACGGATACTGTGAACCAGATGAGCGCCAAGGTCGTCTTCATCGATCAGGTGTATGACGAGTTTGGGTACGGAAGCCTTACCTCTTGGGCGATCAAGAATTTTTGCCGCTACGCGATGGAAAACTGGACCATCAAGCCACGGCATTTTATGCTGTGGGGCAAGGGGAGGGGTTGCCCGCGCGATGACAACCGCGACAACTACATTCCCATCTTTGGCACCCCCGCCAACGATTGGGAATATGTCACCAACATGCGCTATGACACCGTCGATCTCGTGCCGAGGGTAGGCATGGGCCGGGTGAGCCTTTACAATGACCAGCAAGGATTGGATTATCTCAACAAGGTGCGGGACTACGAGCATCAGCCCTACGATGTATTGTACAAGGAGGTTTTAATGATGGGGGGCGGCAAAAACAACAGCGAGCAAGGGAGCATCGCAGACGCCAACATCGATAAGTTTTTGCCCATCTTGGAGGGCGAGCCCATGGGTGGCAAGGTCTATTTCCACCAAAAATGGCGCAATGGCGACTCCACCAACACCAGTCTTTCCACCGAGCAACACATCAATGCTGGCGTGGGCTTGCTTCATTACTACGGCCACTCGGCCACCAACATTTTTGAATTGGATGTCTTGGAGCCAAGTCGCTACACCAACTTTCACAAATACCCTTTCATGATTGCATTTGGGTGCTCTGGCGGAAATTTTAGTGAGCAGGGGCAGAGTTATGGGGAGCGCATGATTTTGCAACCCGACCGGGGTGCGATCGGCTATTTGGGCAATACGACATCGGGCTTTGTGGTGTCACTGACAGAGTATGGCAAATATTTCTACGGTGCGATGATGGGCGAAGGGTATGGGGCCTCCATCGGCGAGGTCTTCGAAGCCACCTTGGAGAACTATACCGCCTTGCACCACGACATCTATGGCCAAAACCATGCAAAGCAATTGGATTTCCAAGGAGACCCGTCGGTCAGCCTCAAGCTGCCGATGAAGCCCGACTTGAGGGTGCAGGTACAAGATGTTTTTTTCCCCGACGGTGATCCGCAAGCGCTTGCGAGCACATTTCGCATGCGCGTGATCGTACACAACGATGGACGCACCTTTGCAGACTCCTTTGCCGTAACCGTGCGACAGCGCCTGCCCTCTGGCGCCCAATTTCAGCACGATACCGTTTACTTTAGGCCGCTTGCCTATATCGATACGCTGGAACTGTATCTTCCCAACCCTCATGGCTTACAATCTGCAGGCACCAACCAGTTCACGGTGGTGATTGATGCAACAGACACGCTCGACGAGATCTTTGAAGGCAACAATATCGCGGTGCAATCGCAGCTCTTTTTTGGGAACCTCGCGACGCCACTCTTTCCTGCGGAATATGCCATCGTCGGGGAGCAGACGCTGTACCTTCAGGCATCGGGTTTATCGATGAATTTGCCCTCGCCGATCTATTATCACTTTGAAATCGACACGGTGAGCACATTCGACTCACCCTTCAAGAAATCGTCGGGCTCTATCCAAGGCAACGCAGCACTCGGCGAATGGCCGATCGGCTTCAATATGACCCCGCAACAAGTGTATTACTGGCGGGTGCAGCTTGCGGGGATCCAGCCGGTGCAATGGGTCGTGAGCTCATTTAAATATGTGCCGGGCAAAATCGGCTGGTCCCAGAGCCAGGCTCCTCAAATGACCAAGGACGAAACGAAACACATCCATTTGGACGAGATCAATCAAGAATGGCAGTTTGAGGGCACCGAGACTGTCTTGCATGCCTTGATCTCCTCCTTTCCCTCCAATGGTGCTGCCGCCTATTTTTTGGGGTCATTTGGTTCAGAAGGCGGGGCGGGCAATGGTGTGCTCACCACCCCAATCGACCAGTATAGCCTCCATCCCTTGGTCCATGCGGCACAGCCTTATGGAGATTGGTGGTTCACGGCTGCACCCAGTCCCAGTTCGCCAGCGAGCCCGATGGCGGTGGCGCAGACGATCGCACAAATGAAAATGGGAGACTATTTTCTCCTGGCCAGCAGCGGCAATCCCCTGCTAGGCGATTGGCCTGACGCAGCAATACAGGCATTTGAACTCGTCGGCGCGCATTATGTTGAAATGCGTGCACTCACAAATGCCGATCGCTTGCTGTTTTTTGGGCGCAAGGGTGCCGTGCCTGGCACGGCGACCGTGATCTCGCATCCCAACCTGCCCGTCACAGGCCGTCCACCTATGCACGACCTCCTGCGCACGCTCACAGCCGCAGGCGACCAAGGCAGTATCCAAAGCACGATCATCGGCCCATCGAGTGATTGGACGGAAATTGATACGCGCTGGATCAGCTTAGACGCTGCTGCTGGGGATTCACAGGCGATCGCGGTCTATGGCATCAGACGTGACGATACCGAGGAGCTGTTGCTGCAAAAATTGCCTGCTGGTAGGCATAGCCTTGCAGGCATCGACGCACGCAGCTATCCCAATCTGCGCATGCTCGCGCGCCTTGAAGACGGAACCAATTTTACGGCTCCACAACTAGACCATTGGGAAGTGTATCACGCGCCTGTGACCGATCTCGCAATTGATGGCTCCTTGGGGCTGGTATTGCCAGATACCATCACCGAAGGCCAGCGGTTGCAGCTACGTTTTTTCCTCAGAAACCTCACATCTGTGCCTTGCGACAGTATGTGGGTGAAATATGGCTTGCAACAAGCCGACCGTAGCTACATCGCACTGGGCAGTCGCCGCTATGGCACCCTCCAAGGCAAAGATGTGCGGCAGATCGAATTTGCCGCCAATACCTCCGCACTCGGCCTGCAACCAGGCGAGGTGACGTTGATCATCGAGGTCAACCCAGGTCGTGATCCATTGGAGCAATACCATTTCAACAATCTGTACTACCACCCGATTCATGTCCTCACCGACCAGATAGGCCCCATTGTCGATGTCACGATCGACGGCAAGCACATGATGTCGGGCGACATCATTTCCCCTGAGCCAGAGATCACCATCCAGATCAATGACGACAGCCCCTATTTGCCAGTCACGGTGAGCGATAGCACATTCAGAATCTGGTTTGGCACCGAGCGCTCCTATCGCACCAACCCGATGGTCACAATTGAGGGCAATGACAGCATCGACAAGGCACCTGTGCGCATGCCTGAAAACAAGACCCGTCTCACGTTTAAGCCAGGCAGATTGCCCGATGGTGAATATACCCTCGCTGTGCAGGGCTATGACCTCAAGGGCAACGAAGCAGCGGCACGCCCCTATGTGGTGCAAATGAATGTCGTGAACGAAAAGGCCATTAGCGAGGTGCTTCCCTATCCCAACCCGTTTTCCACAGCCTGTCACTTTGCCTTCACCCTTACCGGAGACGAGCGGCCAAGCCGCTTTGACATTGAGATTTACACCGTGACCGGCAAGCTCGTGAAGGTCGTCGATCTGCTCGCCACAGGCGACGTGCATTTCGGCTACAACATCACCCAATACGCTTGGGACGGCCGCGACGAGTATGGAGACCTACTCGCCAACGGCGTCTATATTTACAAAGTCAACACGCGGTTTCAAGACCGCAGCACGGTCAAGATGCGCGATGAGGGCATCTCTGACTACTTCAGAAACGGCTACGGAAAGATGTATCTCATGCGCTAGCGGTACTGAATTTGGAGGCAACAAATTGGTAACCACATTGTCGCCTAATGGATAAACTGGTAACAATGTTGTTTAAACATGGCGTGTTTGTCCACATTTGATTGCCTTTGAGCTTGCCGGAGCATTAATTTTTAGAGGATGCGCCGTTTTTCACCAAAGGAACTTACCATGTCGAGCAGACATAAAAATACTACATGGATTCTGAATCCATTCATGAAGCGCTTTGGGGTAAATGCGGGTAAAAATCGGAGAATCAGACAGTAGCTTGTATCAACGCTTACTCTGATCGACCATGTCTTCAGTCATCGGCAAGCTCATTTCCTTTTTGATCGGCGACAAAACCACCTTGGATTGAATGTGACCTACGCCGTCGATCTTGCTCAGCTTCTCCACGATGAATTTCTGATAGTCTGAAATGCTCTGTGTAAACATCTTGAGCAGAAAATCCCCATCACCTGTGATATGGTAAGCTTCCACAATTTCAGGGAGTGCCTTGATGGTCTCGATGAACTGCTCGATCTTAAAATGACTGTGGTAGTTGAGCCTCACCTCAATGAAGACTGTGATGCCCAGACCCAAGGAATCGGGATTTACCAACGCGTGGTAAGACTCGATGAAGCCTGTGGTCTCTAGCTTGCGCACACGCTCGAGCGTAGGTGCAGGCGACAAGCCGACATCATTCGCAAGTTGTGCGTTGGTAATCCTTCCTTTTTCTTGAAGGATTTTCAGAATGTTGTAATCAATTTTATCCAGTTTCATAATTGTAGTCTAATAGCAAAAGCAAAGCCAGCACGAAAAATCGCACCAGCATAACAAACACAATTGGCCTGATCGATTTCGACCAGATAGACGCTAGACAATACTTATGTTTCCACCAAATGCAGACGAATGAACCGCAACCAAGGCACCTGAGGCACCTACCCATCAGCAACGATTCAGCGGTAAAGATAGATGAAATGGGAACCATTTATTCCAATAATTGAATAAAAATATTCCTCTCGGCTGAAAACCAATGCAAAAGCATTGCATTCCCTACGCTCAGGCATAAAAACAGATGGTCAAATCGATTCCGATTTCTATTTTTGCGCCATGAGTTATGCCGAGGTATTCCAAAAAGTCTCTTCCCACGCCAAAGAATATGGCTTCATCTATCCATCGTCTGAGATCTATGACGGCCTGAGTGCTGTCTATGACTACGGCCCGATGGGCGTCGAGCTTAAAAACAATATCAAGGACGCTTGGTGGCGCGCCATGGTGCAGATGCACGAAAACATCGTCGGACTCGACGCCGCCATCCTCATGCACCCCAAGGTCTGGAAGGCCTCGGGCCACGTCGATGCCTTCAGCGATCCCCTCATCGACAACAAAGACAGCAAGAAGCGCTACCGTGCCGACGTCTTGGTAGAGGACTTCATCCAAAACAAACTCGAATCCAAAATCACCAAGGAGGTCGAGAAGGCCGCCAAGCGTTTCGAGAACTTCGACGAGGCCATGTTTCGCTCCACCAATACCCGTGTGGTCGAGTACCAAGCCAAGGTCGATGAAGTCACCGGCCGCTTTGTCGCTGCCATGGAAGCCGACAACCTAGACGAGTTGCGCCAGATCATTGTAGATCTCGAGATCGCCTGCCCCGAGAGCGGCAGCCGCAATTGGAGCGAGGTGAAACAGTTCAACCTCATGTTCAAGACCCAGATCGGCGCTGTCGCTGGCGAAGCCATGGACTTGTACATGCGCCCAGAGACCGCCCAAGGCATCTTCGTAAACTTCCTCAACGTCTCTAAGACCGCCCGAGTAAAGGTTCCCTTCGGCATTGCCCAGATCGGCAAAGCCTTCAGAAACGAGATCGTCGCCCGGCAGTTCATCTTCCGCATGCGCGAATTTGAGCAAATGGAAATGCAATTTTTTGTGCGCCCTGGCACTGAGGCCGCGTGGTTTGACCAGTGGAAGGAACGCCGCCACAAATGGCACCTCGCCTTGGGCCTACCCGCCGCGCGCCTACGTTTCCACGAGCATGAGAAACTGGCTTTTTATGCCAACGCTGCTGAGGACATCCAATTCGAATTCCCCTTCGGTTTCAAAGAAATGGAGGGCATCCACAGCCGCACGGATTACGACCTCAAGCAACACGAGGAATTCTCAGGCAAGAAGCTTCAATACTACGATCCCGAACTCAAGGAGAGCTACGCCCCCTACGTGATCGAGACCAGTGTGGGCCTCGACCGCACTTTCCTCGCCCACATGTGCAACGCCTACACCGAGGAAGAAGTCAACGGCGAAACCCGTGTCGTGCTCAAGCTGCATCCAGCGCTCGCCCCGATCAAAGTCGCCGTCTTCCCGCTCGTCGAGAAAGACGGCTTGCCCGAGGTCGCCTTGGGGATCTTCAACCAGCTCAAGTTTGACTTTCGCACACACTACGAAGATGGCCGTGACGGCATCGGTCGCCGCTATCGCCGCATGGACGCCATCGGCACGCCCTACGCCATCACCGTCGATCACCAGACCTTGGAAGACGGCACCGTGACCCTGCGCGAGCGCGACACCATGGAGCAGATCCGCATCAAGATCGAAGACATCAATGGCCACATCGCAGCAAGATTGAGCATGCGGAATATCTTGGGCTGATCTTTGGTCAATGCAGAAATTGAAAAAAGCGGCCTGTGTAGCAAAGGCCGCTTTTTCGCGATCAAACCCATGTAGGTGAAAGTCGCGATCTTCTCTGTCGTATCTCTCCCCCTCATCAACATTTCACATATTTTGTCCTTTCCTCTGGAATAGGGGCGCGTGAGGTATGATCAATCCAGAACCAAACACATTCAGCGAATCAAAGCGAATGGACGAAGCCTCAAGCAGGTCGATTAGCGATGGGAAATCTAGCCGGTGAGTTGGGCAAACCGACTTTGCGACACCCGCTTGGTCGCCAAGACCTAAGCCATCGCCGCCAAGCGCTCAACGGAGCGCAGCAATAGGATTGGCCGAGTCTATCTTCGCTGGTACAATATGGTGGATTGCCACCAGCTTTTATCACCAAGCTTTGATCGCAATGAGTTACCCCATTTTTGCGCCTCCCACGCCACAGTCCCGATTCCAGGAACTCACGCAACATGGAGGCAAGTCCATGGCACCTCCCCCATTTGGCTTTGAGCAGGCACCGCACGAATACTTCAACCAATTCGCCCAGGAAGCCGCTGACAAGATGGGGGCAGAAGCCGAATTTGAGAAAATGCAGGAGCAAGGGCAACAGGCCGAGATGGCCGAAGCCGAAAAGAAGAAACAAGAGCACAGGGATTTGCGTGCAGCAAAAGAATTTCCCGATGTACCCGACGGGACTAAATGGATCGAATTTGAGGAAGCTTTCAACCAGGAATTCGCCAGTGTATTGCACATCTTCGGTCCAGAGGACCAGTTGCTGGACGCAGGCCCTGCCGACAAGCATGCCAAAAGCGGAAATGACGTGTCTGCAACCAAGCTCAGGGAACTATTCAGCATCCAGCAGCGCGAAATCCTAAGCAATTACTTCGAAACGCACCAGATCCCAGAGCGGCTTTTCAACGGCAACGACCAAGGCAAACTCAACGCCCAGCAACGCATCTTGCTCTCCTCCCATATTTTGGTGAATGGCACCTATACGCCTGGCGATTTTGAGCAGCGCGTACACGCCATGAATTGCGGCCACTGGGCGCAGGTCGTGCAAAACTACGCTGGCGTCACCGCCAACAATGGTGTGAACACAGACAGCATCAATGGTAGCTTCGACATATTTGGCAACGTCGTGGCTGGTGGGGTATTTGACAGGCCAATAGGGAAAAAGGAGGAAAAGGTTCGCATGAGCAATCTGAACTATCAGGAAGACCTTGAGACTGGCCCTTTTGATCCTGACACAAAACATTTTGGCAGGGTCGAGCAATTCAATGAAGACATGGCCAAATATCTCGTGGAAAAGGCCGCCTACGATGAACAACAGAAAAACAAGCCCCAAGGCAAGAAGAGCAAAAAGGGAAAGAAAGATGAAGCCCCCCAAAAGCCCGATGAACCCTTTCGCGACAAGCAATTGCCACTGGAGGATTTCAACATCGTGCAGCCGGGTGACTGGCTATATATCTACAATGCCAATGGTGCGGGCAACCATAGCGTCATCTTCTCGCGCTGGGCAGGCCCGTTTGAAGAGCTGAATCCCAACGAAAAGCAGGATCCACTGATGTCAACCGTAGAATCGGAGACCGAAGAACCCATGGAATCGGCGCCCATCAAGAACCCACACGAGGTGAAGTTCCGCAGGGCGATCACCTTTGACGAAAGCAAGCCCGACGCAGGGGGGCAAGCCCACGCAGTCAACCTGGGCAATCAGCTCTACCGAAAGGGAGATTTTCGTGTTTCCCCGATTACCAAAATTGCCAAGGTCAATCCTGCGGCCCGCCCAGCACTTGTGCTAAGCGAGCTTTTCCCGGAGGCATCCAATGAAAAAGCGGTCGCCTTGGAAAATGACAGCTACATTGCCCAAATTGAAGAAAAGTACAACGTGACCAAGCAGCAACTCATGCAGTGGATGCGTGAAGACAATGCAAAAAGAATCAAGGATCTGGGGGACCGCCTCAGCAAGGAACAGGCCCAAATGCTGCAAGATGGAAACTTGACCGACAATTTCGAAACACTGGTTCGCATCAGCAGTCGCCTCCGTCAATGGTCAGAAAATGCGGCTATTCTACACCGAAATGAAGAAAAACAGTACACCAGAAAGAATGCACAGTTTGCCGAAGTAGAGGAGGAATTTGAGACCTTGAAGGCCACCGTCGAGAATAGGGCCAAACCCGTCCTCGAGGAAATAGCTCAACTTGAAAAGGATCTGGCGGCTGCCGAAGAGAAGCTTGCCCAGGCTGGACTGAAGAAGTCGGAAATCGAGCGTAGGAACAAGGACGTGGACAAAATCGAAGCCAAGATCAGGAGAAGGAAAGAAAGGCTCGCAAAGATCCTCAAACCCTACTACAGCATGTATGGATCGCTTCCCTACGGGCAGGTGGCGTTGGGAAACAAGGAAGGAGAAAACAAATCCAACCAAAGTGCAAAGGACAATGGCAAGCTGCAACATCTGATGACAATGGAAAAAATTGCTGAGCGACTCGACGAAGAACGCGGCAAGGAGCATACGAATTGATGGAGCCCCAAAAGGAGGGGATGTCAGATGGCCGCGCAACTTTGTTAAGCTCCATAAAGTCGCTCGACCAATTCCTGCTTGCGGTGGCGCGACACGGTAACCTGTGTGCCATCGGTCATGATGAGATAGCCACCTTCGCCTTTCACATAGGATGCTACGTAAGTCATATTGACCAGATGAGACTGATGCACCCGAAAGAAGTCGAAATCCTGCAACATGCCCTCATACTCCTTGATGGTTTTGCTCACAAGCATCGAGGGTTCATTTTTGAAGTAGAAGCGCGTGTAGTTGTTTTCGCCTTCTAGCCGAATGATGCCCCTAACCTCCACCATCTTGAGGGCATCAACACTTGCGAGAGCGATACGTTTGTTGCCGTTTTCCGCCGTGCCAAGATTGGATATGAGGTTTCTAATTTTGAGCAAACTGTCCTTGGCTTCCGATTGGCGGGCTGCCTTGTCGGCGGCCAGGCAAAGCTCGCCGATGTCGATGGGCTTCATGAGGTAGTCAATGGCATTGAACTTGATGGCCTTGATCGCATAATGCGTATATGCGGTCACAAAAATGACGTTTACCTCTTGGCCTTGAAGCCCAGCCAGCAGGTCGAACCCAGTGCCATCCTGGAGTTCGATGTCCAGAAAAATCAATTCAGGTCGCGTTTGCCGCACAGCTTTCAATCCCGTCTCCACGCTGCCCGCCTCGGCGACGACCTCCAATTGTGGACAATAGGCCGCGATCATCAACCGCAAATTCTCGCGATTGTCTGGTTCGTCATCAATCACAACACAACGTAGCTTTTCCATATTGGTCAATGTGATTACAAATGAATGATCGGAAGCCTGATTTCAACAAGTGTGCCAGTGGATTTACCATCCACATCGGCCAGGTCCACAATCTTGAGAGGGTTTTCACTGGATCGATGCATCAATTGCAGACGCTCCCGGGCAATCTTTAGGCCAAATGACTTGCGGGTTCCAGCCTCACCTTGGGCTTGCTTTCTTGCATTGCCGCGACCAACACCATTGTCCTCGACAGTACACAGCAATTCCTTTCCCACCACCACAAAACCTAGCTTCAAATAGCCGCCACTGGCCTTTGGAGCCAATCCGTGCTTCACGGCATTCTCCACGATCGGTTGCAATAGGAGTGTCGGAAACTGGATTTTGTCTATTTGAATGGCTTCATCGACCACAATCGAATACTGGAATTTGAATCTAAGCGCTTCCAAGTCGATGTAAAGTTTCAAAGCGTCGATTTCATCCTCCAAAGTGGAACCCTCTGATTCTGAGCGTTCCATCGTGATTCGCAACAATTGGGCAAATTTTGAGAGATAGACATTGGCCTCACGAATGGCGCTGGTGTTGATGAGAAGTTGGACAGACCCCAGCGCGTTGAAGATGAAATGGGGATTCATCTGGGCACGCAATGCCGTCATGCGAATCTCCGCCAATTTGCGGTGAAGCTGTGTCTTGCGGCGCTTCCCATTGATCCAATAGACCACGGCGCTGAAGAAAAGCGTCAGCGCGAGGGCCGTAAATAGAAGGTTGCGTTGCGCTGCTAGTCGTGCAGTCGCTTCCTTGGAGCGCTCGGCCTCCATGGCCTGCAATGCCTCGTTTTGCTTCGCCAATTCTAGGGCGTGTTGCTTCTTTTCCGACCAAAATTTTGCCTCAAGTGTAAGCAGTTGGGTATTGGAGGAGAGGGAAAGCACGCTGTCTTGCCAGGCGCTTGCCGTGCGTTGCGAACAGAGAGCCGCCAAATAGTCCCCCATTGCTTCCTGGCATTGGCTGCGCAGCATATACACTTGCTGCATTCCTTTTGGATCTCGTGTCTGCAAATACCAATGTTGGCTCGAATCCAGCGCTATCAAAGCCATTGCATGTGCTTGAGTTGCAATTTTGCGCTTCGCAGTTTGTAAATGGCATTCAGCAATTTGGTTGATGTTGTTCTGGTGTCGTGCGTCTGCTAGGGCCAGATGTAGATAATGATCTGCCGAATCACTTGATCCCAAGGCATCATGGCAAAGCCCCAAGCCCATATATTTGCCGAATAAGTCGGCAGGATTTGGTGCTAACAAGTCCAAACGAACGGCCTTTCGGTACTTTGCAATGGCTAGGGAGTGCTTTCCGGCATCTCGGTCGATTCCTGCTAGATTGGACAAGGCTGCCGAAGCGACGCTGTAGTTTTGGATGCTGTCTGCTAACAGATAGGCTTCCAGAAAGTAAGCTTGTGCTGCCATGTCGCGCCCCAATGTGCGGAAACACAAGCCAATCGTATTGTTGTTGCTGGCAATCTTTTTGTACCACTTCAGCTTTTGAAAGCATTCGCCTGCAATCAAGTAATGCTTGATCGCTTCCTCAAAATTGCCAAGGTTGTATTCCAAACCTCCGTACCCATCGTGAATCTCACCCCGGAGACCCGATTCATCACTCCCTTTGAGGTATTCCAAGGCTTGCAAATAGGGTTGTCTTGCCTCGTAACTCATGCCGAGTTCTTTGTAATAAAAGCCAAGGTTCGCATGTACTCGGGTGAGGTTGGCGCTATCGTCCAAGGCGATGAATCCTTGCTTGGCGATTTCGGAGAATTTACCCACGCTATCCGGCGCATTCATCTGAAAGGAAACCGTAGCAATACTGCCTGCTGCCTGCGCCGCGATGAGCTTTTGGTCGGCTTGCAGCGCGAGTCTGAGCGCCGTCTTCAAGTATTTTGCGGCCTCTTCATTTTTGAAAGCGGTCTGGTTTACCGTTCCCAGATTGAGGAGGCAACGTGTCACCTCCACGGTGTCATTTTTTGCCTTCCAGTAGCTGATCGCCTGCAAATAGCCCCGTTCGGCACTGTGGAGGTCGCCTTGCATCCACTTCAATGCCGCTTGTGACATGTTGCAGCGCTGTTGCCGGTCACCGTCTCCCGAGGTCTTCGCGGCTACAATGGCCCTGTTCAAAACAGCTTGCGAGGAATCCAAGTTGGTTTTGCGGTAGTGCTTAGACAGGCTCAGCCAATGGTCGCTTGCTGTTGCCGCATCTGAGGCATTGATGGCCAGAGACCGCAAGGAATCTGCCTTGAAGTCTCTCCCCGATTGCGAGAAGACCTGCAATGCAGTACACCAGAGCAGTAAGATACATCCCAACAATTGTAAAAGACGATGCATAGGACAATGATAGAAAGCATCGTCAAGTTAATCAATCGCACCTTGTGTCTTGCAAATTCGTTCATCATGGCTTAGGGGATGGCTGCTTTGGATGAGGGCTTGGGGCAGGATCAACAGAATCTGCTCGACCGTTCAGAAAATTGACCGCAGACCACCGCTACCCACAACGCAGACCTTGGTGCCGACACGGCTTGCCTCGCAAAAGACCCCAATCGCCGAATTACTCCCCCGTTAGCAGATAGGGCAATCGCATGAAAATGCGTGAGGGTTGGCATCCACGTTTCCTCTCAATAGCCGTCGATCAGGTGTAAGCCCACACAACGACCTGTGCATACCAAAATCGCTCAGCATGACGATTCATTTTTCGTTTCACAAGCATTTTTCTGGTGAAGGCCTTGCCAGATTCGCCCCAAGGATATTGTCCAATAGCTGATCAAGGCAAATCTAGGGCACTTTTCGGGGGCAAACCAAAAAAATGGTGGCATGAGGTCCATCATCCGCCGGAAAATAGGAATGGCCAGGCGGATGACGGACGATGCCCCAATTTTTTTGGCCTACCCCCGAAAAGGC